>NZ_JBJDRM010000001.1:0-291701 GCF_044987515.1 Sphingobium sp. ZW T5_29 | reverse complement strand
ATGGGGTGGGCGGTGGCGGGGGTGAGATGGTCCGCATCCGCCGATGGCTGATCCGTCGCTTGGCCATCGGGGCAGATGAGGTCGAGATAGGCGGCGAAATCCTGCGCGACGACGCGGGCGAGCGCGGCGTCGGAGCCTTCGGGCGGACTGTCGGCCATGCGGTCGAGGCGCGAGAGCATCGACATGGCGAGGCGGTTGTCGTGGCGGTGGCGGGTGATTTCGTGGGCGTCCGGGTCTTTGCGGATCACTTCTTCATGGCCGTTGAGGGCGCGGGCGAGCAGATCATCGGCGAGGCGCGCGCGGGCGATGAGGATGGCCGCGTCCCAGCCAAGGCGAAAGGCCGCGCCGTCGCGGCGGATGCGCAGGGCATAGGCCGAGCGCGGGGAGATGTGGGCGGCTTCGCAGGCCGTGGTGATGACGCCGGTGGCGGCGAGGGTTTCGAGGAAGTGCCGCTGCCGCGCAGGGCTCCAGCCGTCGACGCGGCTCTGATCGGCGGGCGTGGGGAGGGAGGAGAAGTGGTAGGACATGGGCAAAGCTCCTTTTTATGGGAGGGTTTGCCGGGAGGTTATAACAGGAGAGGGGTTGTAGGACAGAACAAAATGGGAACAAAAGTTGGAGGGGTTACCAGTTGCCGCCTGCGTCCTTGATGGCTTTGAGCAGGGCCTTTTTGGAGGCGGTGCGGCGGGTGCCGCTGTTGCGGGGCATGTCGGCGTCGGTGATGCCGAGCTCGGCGCGGCGGCGTGCGATCTTGCGCCCGAGTTCTTCGAGTGTGATCGGTTCAGGGCTGGAGGTCTTCAACGCCATAATCGCCTGCCGTTTCGTAGCGGATACGTCTTTCCATATAGTCCAAGTCGAGGCCTTCGGACAGGGCGAACAGTGTGCGGGCCTGATCCAGCATATCTCGGGCGGTGCCGGAGGCATATTGACCCATGCGGTCGGCGATGATGTCTTCGGTCGCGATCACTTCGATTATGCCGCTGTCGCCGATGCGGATGGGACGGACCCGCTCGCGTTCTGCCTGTCCGTCGAGGAGGGTGGAGGAAACGACTTCAAAGCCGAGTTTCAGGTCGGGATGAATCCAGCCGCGCGTGGCCATGCCGGGGCCGGAAGGCCGCACGAAACCGTGCTCGACAAGGATACCTTCGAAACAGGTCTGTGAGCCGGTTACAATGTCGAAATCACCCGTATTGATGTTACTCAGGGAGTAGATTTCGACCGCTGCGCCACCGACGAGGATGGGGCGTGATAGATTCTGCGCTGCCATAGCGTCGCTGATACGAGCGAACATTTCCAGCGCAGCAGAGAATTCGGGCCGATATGGTGTCATGGCTTGGTGGGCCTACGATATTCCAGCATGCTCAACATATTAGTGAAGTTAATTACTCCCCAACATTCGCGAAGCGCCAAGCTGAGGGAAAGATACATCCAAAATCCGGACAAAGTGCTGTCGATATCGTGGGGGAACAATGAAATTTTTAGTCCGCCGCCTGCCATCACTGCAACGAATATAACCATCAACATCACTACGAGAATGGCAAATTGGAACCCATAAACATAATCCTCGGCAGGTCTATCGGAGGCGAACAATGCTTCTCGTAATTCTTTGCTTTGTAAGATCGTTGATGCCCTGGTCGTCCAAGCCATCGACAAGCCGATCAGTATTGAGGCAGCCGGGAAAAGTGCCTTTCCTGCAAACGCGAACGGGTCAGAATTTATCAGAAATGTAGCCAAAGCGGCCACTATTCCGTGAACTAAGATATAACCATTGAAGATATTTCGATATCCCGGCGGAGCGCTTCCCGATCCCTTAGCGAACCATTTCCAAAAGGTGTCCATGATTTATTTCGGTAGACCACGAACGCGCTCATAGGCGCGTCGAGTTGAATGTAATATGGCCTCAAAAACGGATGAGTTTGGTTCTGGATCAACTCGTTCGATTACAGGGCTGCCTGATAAGTAGATGCGCTTGGGTGGGCCGCCGTCCTCAAGTCGAACATTTGCAGTTGCCTGCTCCCCATCTGCTGCAACTGCTTTTGTCACGTCTTCGATCAATTCCTTATTTAGATCAGGCCCTTCAACCTCAACTTTGCCTTTGTCGCCCCCAACCTTCTCCGTGAACTGCTTCGCAGGGCCTTGAATTAGCCTATTCACGTCCTGAGGGTTAGGTCTGCTCACTGTGAAGCTAAACCGCGTGACTGCTAGCGCGTTTCGGATCGCCTCGATGAAGTTGATAGGGTCAGGTATAGGCTCAACAACGATCACGGAATTTGACTCTCGTGCGAAAGGCGCTGAGTTCAAGAGGCGGGCTAGTTTTGCAGAAATTTCGGTCGTATTCTGCGAAACGCCGCTCTTTCGAATAATTCCACAGGCCTGTGTCCCTAGATCAAAGACGCCAAGTGTGAACGGCGCACGCATAGCTTCTTCTTCTAGGAAGTTATGCGTTGTCTCATCAAACTGAGGAGTCGTGACCGCTTGAGTTCTTCCCATCGCGAAGGCAATGCCGTCGGAATTCACATCTTCAACATTACCGATGTGCCATTCAGACCCGCGGCCTACATCAGCTGTTGGGCGAGCTTCGAACGAACGTCTGATGATACTAATTGGGTTTGATGTTTCACGTAGCAAGTCGCCTTGAGGCAGGCCCTCGCATTTAACCCGAAGAGCGTGGATATTGAACAAATGATTGCCCCCCTGCCTGACATTACTCCGCCGCCACAGCCTCCAACCCCAACAAGGGCGCCAAATACCGCCCGGTAAAGCTCCGGGCGTTCTTCGCGACCTTTTCCGGGGTGCCTTCCGCCACCACTTCACCGCCCTTCACACCACCCTCTGGCCCCATGTCTATGATCCAGTCGGCGGTCTTGATGACGTCCAGATTATGCTCGATCACGACCACGCTGTTGCCCTGTTCGACAAGCGCGTGGAGGACTTCGAGGAGTTTGCGGACGTCTTCGAAATGGAGGCCGGTGGTGGGCTCGTCCAATATGTAGAGGGTCTGGCCGGTGGCTCTGCGGGCGAGTTCCTTGGCGAGCTTGACGCGCTGGGCTTCGCCGCCGGACAGGGTGGTGGCCTGTTGGCCGACCTTTATATAGCCCAGGCCCACTTCGGCGAGCATGGCCATCTTGTCGCGGATGGGGGGCACGGCCTTGAAGAATTCGACCGCATCCTCGACCGTCATGTCCAGGACATCGGCGATGCTGTGGCCCTTGAACTTCACTTCGAGAGTTTCGCGATTGTAGCGCGCGCCGTGGCAGACGTCGCAGGTGACATAGACGTCGGGGAGGAAGTGCATCTCAATCTTGAGCAGGCCGTCGCCGGTGCAGGCTTCGCAGCGGCCGCCCTTTACGTTGAAGCTGAAGCGGCCGGGCTTGTAGCCGCGCGCCTGGCTTTCGGGGAGGCCAGCGAACCAGTCGCGGATGTTGGTGAAGGCCCCGGTATAGGTTGCCGGGTTGGATCGGGGGGTGCGGCCGATGGGCGACTGGTCGATGTCGATCACCTTGTCGCAATGTTCAAGGCCGGTGACCTTGTCATGCGGCCCCGCGACGATGCGCGCGCCGTTCAGGGTGCGGGCCGATGCGGCGTAGAGGGTGTCGATGGTGAAGCTGGACTTGCCCGATCCCGATACGCCGGTGATGCAGGTGAAGGTGCCGAGCGGGACGCTGGCCGTTACATTTTGCAGATTGTTGGCGCGGGCGTTGTGGACGGTGAGTTTCTTGCCATTGCCCTTGCGGCGCTTTGTGGGGACTTCGATGCGGCGGGTGCCGTTGAGATAGTCCGCGGTCAGGCTGTCCTTGTGCGCGAGCAGTTCGTTGAGGGAGCCTTGGGCGACGATGGTGCCGCCGTGGACGCCTGCGCCCGGTCCCATGTCGACGATATAGTCGGCCATGCGGATCGCGTCTTCATCATGTTCCACGACGATGACGGTGTTGCCGAGGTCGCGCAGCCGTTTGAGGGTGATGAGCAGGCGGTCATTGTCGCGCTGGTGCAGGCCGATGCTGGGTTCGTCGAGGACGTAGAGGACGCCCGACAGGCCGCTGCCGATCTGGGACGCGAGGCGGATGCGCTGGGACTCGCCGCCCGACAGGGTGCCGCTGGTGCGGTCGAGGTTCAGATAGTCGAGGCCGACATTGTTGAGGAAGCCGAGCCGTTCGACAATTTCCTTGAGGATGGCCTTGGCGATCTGGTTCTGCTGGTCGGTGAGATGGGCGGGGAGGGTGGAGAAGAAGCCGAGCGCGTCCACCACAGAGCGGCGGGTGGACATGGAGATGTCCTCTCCGGCGATCTTGACGGCGCGGGCTTCGGGTTTGAGGCGGGCGCCGTGGCATGTCTCGCACGGCATGGCGGTCTGGTATTTGCTCAGTTCCTCGCGCATCCAGGCGGATTCGGTCTGGAGCAGGCGGCGGTTGAGGTTGCCTATGACGCCTTCGAAGGGTTTCTTGACCTCGTAGGATTTTTTACCGTCGATGAACTTGAGCGTGACGGGCTTGCCTGCGGTGCCGTGGAGGATGATGATTTTGACCTCTGGCGGGAGGTCCTGCCAAGGGGTTTCGAGGTTGAAGCCGAACTCCTTGGCTAGGGAGCCTAGGACTTGCATGTAGTAGGGGCTGGGGGGGTTGGATTTGGCCCAGGGGACGATGGCGCCCTTCTTGAGGGTGAGATGTTCGTTGGGGACGACCAGTTCGGGGTCGAACTCTTGGCGTTCTCCCAGGCCGTCGCAGGCGGGGCAGGCGCCTTGCGGGGCGTTGAAGGAGAAGAGGCGCGGCTCGATCTCCGGGATGGTGAAGCCAGAGACGGGGCAGGCGAATTTTTCGCTGAAGACGATGCGGTTGGCGGGGACTTCGGCGTTCTTCATCTTTCCGGGTGTTGGCGCTGGCCCACCCCCGGCCCCTCCCGCCTGCGGGAGGGGAGACGTGAGGTCGGCGACCGTGCCGTCAGCCAAATCCACATAAGCGAGGCCATCCGCCAGCTTTAGCGCCTGTTCGAAGCTGTCGGCCAGGCGGGTGGACATGTCGGCGTCCACGGCGAGGCGGTCGACGACGACTTCGATGTCATGCTTGTATTTCTTGTCGAGGGCGGGGGCGTCTTCGATCAGGTACATTGCGCCGTCGATGCGGACGCGGGTGTAGCCCGCCTTCTGCCATTCCAGCAATTCCTTCTTATACTCGCCCTTGCGACCGCGGACGACGGGGGCGAGGAGGTAGAAGCGGGTGCCTTGCGGAAGCTGCATGACGCGGTCGACCATCTGGCTGACGGTCTGGGCGGAGATGGGTTCTCCGGTCGCGGGGCTGTAGGGGATGCCGACGCGCGCCCAGAGGAGGCGCATATAGTCGTAGATTTCGGTGACGGTGGCGACCGTGGAGCGCGGGTTGCGGCTGGTCGTCTTCTGTTCGATGCTGATCGCGGGGGAGAGGCCGTCGATATGTTCGACGTCGGGCTTCTGCATCATCTCAAGGAACTGGCGGGCATAGGCGGAGAGGGACTCCACATAGCGGCGCTGACCTTCGGCATAGATAGTGTCGAAGGCGAGCGACGATTTGCCCGAACCCGACAGGCCGGTGATGACGATCAGGCTGTCGCGGGGAAGATCGACGTCCACGCCCTTGAGGTTGTGCTCACGCGCGCCGCGCACGGAAATAGTGGTCAGACTCATGGGGCGTGTTGTTCCAGATTTGTTCCTGAGGGGCAAGCCGTCGTCGCGGGGATATGGGCGCGGGGCAGCTAAGCCGCAAGCGGGGGGAACCGGGCATCGGGACTATCCGTTTCATAAGGGCAAGCGCCAGGACGATAAATGACGGCGCGAGGAGAATGAGATGACGACCAACAAGACTGACATCAGGCCCAACAGCCGCGAAGAGGCGCATGAAGAACGACCGACCGACGCCCAGGACCATGCCATGACGCCGGAAGAAAAGCTGGAAGAAGGATTGAGGGATTCGATGGATGCGTCCGATCCGCCCGCGGCGACCACGCCAGGCGACGACGGGCACCCTGTTCCGTCGTCAGGATATAAGGAAGACGAGCAGGATTGATGGACGGTTCCATTAATGCTGATATGATCGCGAAGAGGTCGAGCCGGATCGGTTGCATGACCGGACGGTTCGCCTCCAACGGAGAGAGGAACCCTGTTTCATGCCAACTTCCGCCACTCCCGCGATTGAACGCATCGCCCGCGTTCTGGCAGGCCGTCAACTGAGCCTGAATGGCGAGGGAGACAATCCCCATGCATCAAGCGCAGTGGACGCCAAATGGCGCGAGCATGTGGACGACGCCTATGCGATTCTACATACTTTGCGGGAGCCGGACGCGGACATGGCCGAAGCTGGCGATGTGGCGATATGGCGCAAGATGATCGGTGCGGTGCTGGAACGGCGGGCCGAATGACGACTGGCTCAAGAGCGGGGCTGTCATTCCCTTGTCCCGCTTTTGACCGTTCGCGCTGTCGCCTAGCCAAGCATCACATAGGCCAGATCATTCTACACATTCGAATATTTATATGTTGCACCGCACAAGGAAACATGATTCCTTGTGATGGTCGGCAGGGTTCGCGCTTAAGCTTCCAGTAACCATGATGGGCGCATTCTCTGCTGATCGACTTCAAGTCGGAGGGCAAGAGCATGGGCACCAATGCAAGACCGGCTGACGGGGCCGTCACATTCGCGGAACTGCGTGAGTTCGCGAGTTTCCCGTCTGCTACGCAGCGTTATATCCGTCGTTCCCTGGACATCGGCCTCCATCGCCGCGACGCCATGATATTATGGTCGCGCGACATGGTGGAGGAAGCCAGCATCCGGGCGCAGGCGCGCATCTATGGGCGGCTGGACGAGATCAAGACGCGCGTGCCCGACGATAGCGGGCTGGACCAGATGGAGCCGTTCATGGCCCCGCTGGTGACGATTTCCGCTTTTGACCTGGGGCAGGACCGGCTGGGCAGTTTTTCCGCCTATCGCTTCCTTTACGAGCGGCTGCTGGGCGCGGGGGCGCGGCCTTGGCTGCCGGGGGCGTTCTGCGCGGCGGCCAGCCTGCCGCACCTTCATCCTGAAAAGCGCCGGGTGCTGCTCCAGTCGATCAGCGAGGCTGCGGCGACCGCCGTCGGCTGGTCGAACCGCGAACCGACTTTCTATCCCGAATGGGTGGAAAAGGTCGACATGAGCAAGGCGAACTGAGGCTATTGTAGACGCCTGCCCCAAGCGGGCGGGCGTTTACAAAAAGCGTTCCCCCGCGCGCGAAAGGCGCGGGTGAGTAGCGTAGTTTGAAATTGGCTCCATGCCCTGTCGCATCCTGACGCACCCTCCTATATGGGAGCGCAAAGCATGGAGACGAAATGGCCGATTTATACCTGAAGGCGCTGGAATCAGAACGCAGGAGCCTTTGGGCCGCATGTCGGCTGAAAGGCCTTGCCAAGGATACGCCGGAGCGCCTGCGCATCGCTGAACTGGATGTCCTTCTTCGCGAGCATAAGGAGAAGAAGGGTGGGAAGGGGCCAGTGGAGAAAACGTCTGGTTGATGTGATCAACCGGACACATCAGTCCGACAGTATCACTCCGATAGGGGTGGTGCTTCGAAGCGGTCGATGACCCATTCTTCGGCTTGTGCTTCGCCGATCCACTCCTGCATCCACGGATGGGCGACGACGGCCTGCATATAGGCCTGGGCGAAGCGCGCGACGGGAAGTTGGTAGGTGATGAAGCGGGTGACGACCGGCGCGAACATGACGTCGACGGCGCTGAATTCCCCGAACAGGAAATCGCCTTCTCCACCATGACGGGCGCGGGCCTGCGCCCATAGCTGCATGATGCGGGATATGTCGTGGGCGACCCCTTCCGATGGTGGGACAGGATCGTAAATCTGGCGGATGTTCATGCTGTGCTCCCGCCGGAGGGCGGCGAAGCTGGAGTGCATTTCCGCAGCCATGGACCGTGCCATCGCGCGCGCCGCCGGGTCGGTGGGCCAGAATTTGTCGCCGCCGACTTTTTCATTAAGATATTCGATGATGGCCAGGCTGTCCCAGACGACGATGTCGTCGCCGTCCCACAGGATCGGGACCTTGCCGGAAGAGGGCGCGAATTCGTCCCCTTCGCGCCGCTTTTCCCATGCCTCGTCATAGAGGGGGACGACGACTTCCTCAAATGGCAAGCCGCTGAGCTTGCATGCCAGCCAACCACGCAGCGACCAGCTGGAATATGCCTTGTTACCGATAAACAGCTTCATCATGCCCCCTTATTAGACGGGGGCGCGAAGGGAAGTCGAGAGCGGCGTTCGCGATTCGAGGAGGCGGGGGCGAGATGAAGGCGTCGCCTTTGCCTGTTGTCGCGTGGATTGGTTATCGGATGGATTGGCCGACGGGCGCGGTCCCTGCCGGGCGCAGGATCAATTGTCGCAATATTCCCAGCGACCCGAATTGCACGCGGCCACTGCGCGACGCCAGGCGGCCATTTCGCGGGCATAGTCCGCGCGCGCGTTCGCATAGGTTTCGCTGTCTGCATCCGTCACGCGGTAGGTCGGGCGATTGCGAGCATCGCGTTCGCGGACATAGGCAAGCTGCTGCTGGTTCATCCGTTTGATGATCGCGCGGTCGCGCGCCTGTGCCGCTGCGCTGCGCATCGTAGGATCGCGGGGATCGTCGGCCAACGCCGCAGCGGGAACGAACGCAGCGACCAGAGCGAGCGCGCAACCGAACAGACCAGCTTTCATGAAAACCCCACCCCTTATTTGTGCGGACTATTCGCCTGAAAGCGCGGGGAAGGGCAACCGAATTGCGACGAATTGTGAGAGGGATTGGCGGGCGCCGGAAGCGGCTGACATGGCATGTGTTGGAGGCCCGAGCCGGAATCGAACCGGCGTGCACGGATTTGCAGTCCGCTGCGTCACCACTCCGCCATCGGGCCTCGCCAAGTGGGACGCCGCAAATGTGCGGCTTTCGTCGCAAAGTCAAGCGGGGGAGCGCGCGGGCGATCCCAAGATTCTGGCCCTGTGGCGTGGAAAGCCGCTTGGCGTTGCAAGCATGCTGATTTAGAGGTCGATAATGTCAGCGCTGTATTGCGTTAATAATACAGCTATGCCAATCGAGGAAGTGTCGTGACCGAACAGAATTTTTCATCGATGCGGGCCGCAATGGTCGAAAGCCAGCTTCGCACGAGCGGGGTCGATGATCAGCGTGTCGTCGCCGTGATGGCGCGGATGCCGCGTGAGGATTTCGTTCCGGCCGAACGGCGCGCCATGGCCTATATCGACCGTGCGATCCCGCTGGGGGGCGGGCGCGCGATCAATCCGCCGCTGGCGACGGGCCGCCTGCTGAAGGAAGCGCAGGTTGAGGAGGGCGATCGGGTCCTTCTGATCGGGGCGGCCACCGGTTACAGCGCCGCGCTGCTGAAGGCGTTGGGCGCGCAGGTGACCGCCGTGGAGGAAGAAGGCGGACCGGATGTCATGGGCTATGACGGCGCGGTCGTGCGCGGCCCCTTGCAGGCGGGCGCGGTGGACGGGGCGCCCTATGACCTGCTGGTCATCGACGGCGCCGTGGAGGCAGTGCCGACCGCGATCGTGCAGCAGCTGGCCGACGGCGCGCGCGTGGTGACGGGCATAGTCGAACGCGGCGTAACTCGACTGTGCAGCGGCCGCGCCATCAATGGCAAATTGGGGCTGACCAGCCTGACCGACGTTGAAATGGTGGTTTTGCCAGGTTTCGCCGCGCCGGAAGGCTTCATTTTCTGACAGGTCAGGGGTTCATGACGGCAAGGCAGGTCTTTCCACGGCGAACCGGCCCGGCGCTTTTGCTGCTGGCGTCATGCGCCATGCCGGTCGCCGCCGGTGCGGAAACGCTGCAGGGCGCGCTGGCCAAGGCCTATCGATCGAACCCCACATTGACCGGCGCGCGGGCGGAACAGCGGGCCAATGATGAGAATGTGCCAATCCGCAAGGCGGACGGGCGTCCCGCGCTGGAGGCGACGGGCAGCTATTCCGAAAGCATATTGAAGCCCACGATCAGCTTCACGTCACCCCAGCGCACGGTCAGCGCCAACGCTCAGCTGACCGTCCCGATCTATGCCGGCGGCGCGGTGCGCAACGGCGTCAAGGCCGCGAAGACGCGCGTGGAAGCGGGCCGGGCCAATTTGCGGGGGACCGAGGCGTCGATTTTTTCCCAGGTGGTCGGCGCCTATATGGACGTGATCCGCGACAGCGCCATCGTTTCGCTCAACCGGGCGAATGTGAATGTGCTGGACGTCAATTTGCAGGCGACGAACGATCGGTTCGAGGTCGGCGACCTGACCCGGACCGACGTGGCGCAGTCCGAATCCCGGCTGGCGCTCGCTCGGTCGGATTTGCAGATTGCAGAGGCCAATCTGATCACCAGCCGTGAAAATTACATCGCGTTGGTCGGGGATGTGCCGGTCGAACTGGAGCCGCCGCCGCCTTTGCCCGGCCTGCCTGCTTCGCCCAATGATGCCGTTGCGGTGGCGCTGCGGGACAATCCTGACATTGCCGCAGCGAACAAGGCGAGGGAGGCGGCAGGATATGACGTCCGTGTCGCCAAGGCGGGGGCGCTGCCCAAGCTGTCCGCTTTTTCGACCGCTGGCTATACCAATTTCCTGAATACGCAGGATTATCTGGACCAGATGGGCAACCCCGGTGTCGGTCCGCAGGTGAACAAGCAGGCGGCGGCGGGCGTGCAGTTGAATATTCCGCTGTATCAGGGCGGGCGGCCCGCGGCACAGGTGCGGCAGAGCCAGGCGTTGCAGTCACAGGCGATGGAGCAGGAGATCGAGGTCGAGCGCGGCGTGATCGCCCAGACGCGGTCGGCCTTTGCCAGTTGGCAGGCGTCGCTGCAGACGATCCAGTCCAACCAGAAGGCGGTCGAAGCGGCGAGCCTTTCGCTGGAAGGCGTGCGGGCGGAAAATTCCGTCGGCAGCCGCACGATCCTGGACATATTGGACGCGGAGCAGGAAGCGCTGAACGCCAAGGTCCAGTTGGTGTCCGCCCGGCGCAACGCCTATGTCGCGGGCTTCAGCCTGCTGGCGGCGATGGGACATGCGGAAGCGGACGACCTCAGCTTTGACACTGGCGCGCTGTACGATCCGCTGGTCAATTATGAACGGGTCGATGACAAATGGTTCGATTGGGATTTCGACCGCGCCCCGCAACCCCAGGCGACGCGAACCGTTGACACGCCAGCACAAAATGCCAATGTGCCAGCTGGCCTGGCGCAGCAACCTTAGAATGATCGGGGATAATTGGTGGGCGACATGAGCAAGGAACCCTCGATGGAGGACATCCTTTCGTCCATCAAGCGGATCATCGCCGAAGAGGGCGAGGAGGCGGCGCAGACCGTTTCGCGCCGTGGCCGGCCCGAGGCGGAGCAGGCCCCGGCCGATCAGCCCGCCGCCGAAGAAGTGCTGGAACTGACCGACGAGGCTGATGTGGAAGAGCCGACGCCCGCGCCTGTCGTTTCCAACGCGGCTGCCGAGCCGGTGGCGCAGGAGGATGGTTCCATCCTGTCGGTCGAGAGCGAAGTCGCGGCGCGCCATTCGCTGTCCGCGCTGTCGTCCCTGATCGTGACGCCCAGGGAAGGCGACGATAATACGCTGGACGGGCTGGTCCGGTCGATGCTGAAGCCGATGCTGAAGGAATGGCTCGACGCGCGGCTGCCTGCGCTGGTCCAGGATATGGTCGCCAAGGAAATTGCGCGCATCACCGCTCGTTAAAGCGGGTTGCGCCGTGCAGTTTGCGGCCTAATCACATGCTATCGGACATGGGAAGGCGGCGGACGCCTTGCGCGCCCTGCCGCAGACGCTAAAGCGCGATCATGACCGAACTGCCCAAGACATTCGACCCCGCCGAAATCGAAGCCCGCTGGTACGCCCATTGGGAAGAAAATGGGCTGTTCCGCCCGGAACGGCCGGACGCGGAACCCTTTACCATCGTCAATCCGCCGCCGAACGTGACCGGGTCACTGCATATCGGCCATGCGCTGGACAATACGTTGCAGGACATCGTCATCCGCTATGAGCGGCTGCGTGGCAAGGATGCCCTGTGGGTGGTGGGCACCGACCATGCGGGCATCGCGACGCAGATGGTGGTCGAACGGCAGATGGAGGCGCAGCAGGACAAGCGCACCAATTACAGCCGTGAGCAGTTCATCGAAAAGGTGTGGGAGTGGAAGGCCGAAAGCGGCGGGGCGATCACGCGCCAGCTGCGGCGGCTGGGCTGTTCGATGGATTGGGCCAATGAACGTTTCACCATGGATGAGGGTTTTTCGAAGGCCGTCATCAAGGTGTTTGTCGAACTGCACAAGCGCGGGCTGCTGTATCGCGACAAGCGGCTGGTGAACTGGGACCCGCGTTTCCGGTCGGCGATTTCCGATCTGGAGGTCGAGACCCAGGAAGTGAAAGGCGGATTCTGGCATTTCCGCTATCCGCTGGCGGACGGCGTTCGCCTAGCCAATGGCGCGGACCATATTGTGGTGGCGACGACGCGACCGGAAACGATGCTGGCGGACATGGCGGTTGCCGTGCATCCCGACGATCCGCGTTACAAGGATGTCATCGGCAAGGACATATTGCAGCCGATCACCGGACGGCGGTTCAAGATCGTGGCCGACGAACATGCCGACCCGGAACTAGGATCGGGCGCGGTCAAGATTACGCCGGGGCACGATTTCAACGACTTTGAAGTGGGCAAGCGGGCGGGATTCCGCGCGGCGGACATGCTCAACATGCTGGATGCCGACGCCAATGTGGTTCAAACATCGGACGGTTTAATCCCGGAACGGTTCGTCGGGCTGCATCGGTTCCGCCGTGATGGCGTGGATGGCGCGCGCGAACTGGTCGTCGCGGAGATGAAGGCGCTGGGGCTGCTGGTGCCGCATGTGTCGAAGAACAAGGACGGCGAGGAAGTGCTGTCCGACGCCGAGCCGCGCACGATCCAGACGCCCTTTGGCGACCGGTCCGGCGTGGTGATCGAACCGTGGCTGACGGATCAATGGTATGTCGACGCGGCGAAGCTGGCGGTCGCGCCGATGCAGGCGGTGCGTGACGGGCGGATCGATATCGTCCCCAAGACGTGGGAAAAGACCTTCTTCAACTGGATGGAGAATATCCAGCCCTGGTGCGTGTCGCGGCAGCTGTGGTGGGGGCATCGGATTCCGGCTTGGTTTGGGCCGCATGTCAATGAACATGCCATCATGCCCGGATCGCGGGCTCTGATTTTCGTCGCCGAGACTGAAGAAGAGATGCTCGCTCAAGCGCGCGCCACATATGATCCTGATGTCGAGATTGTGGTGGCGAGTTCTTGGGAAGAGGCATCGGGATATGAATATGACCCTAGACGTGCTGTCATCTTCCGCGATCCAGATGTGCTCGACACCTGGTTTTCTTCAGCGCTGTGGCCTTTCGGCACGCTGGGCTGGCCGGAGGGCGCAACGTCCGTTCGCCCTGAGCTTGTCGAAGGGCCACCTTTATCTTCCGAAGAAAAGGAAGAGGCTTCGACAGGCTCAGCCCGAACGGGTCAGAGCTTGCTGGAGCGCCATTATCCCAACGACCTGCTGATTTCCGGGTTCGACATCCTGTTTTTCTGGGATGCGCGGATGGCGATGCAGGGGATGGAGTTTATGGGCGATGTGCCGTGGCGCAAGCTGTACCTTCATGGGCTGGTGCGCGCGGCGGATGGGCAGAAAATGTCCAAGTCCAAGGGCAATGTCGTCGATCCTTTGGGCCTGATCGACAAGTTCGGCGCGGATGCGCTGCGTTTCTTCATGAGCGCCATGGAAAGCCAGGGCCGCGACGTGAAGATGGATGAAAAGCGGGTCGAGGGGTATCGCAACTTCGCGACGAAGCTGTGGAATGCCGCGCGCTTCCTGCAGGCAAATGGGGTCGTGGCGTCGGCCACGCATGAAGCGCCCGCCGCGCAGGCGCCGGTCAACCGCTGGATCATTGCCGAGACGGTTGCGACGGTGCAGGCGATCGATACAGCGATGACCGAACTGCGTTTCGACGCGGCGGCGAACGCCATCTATCATTTCGTCTGGGACCAGTTTTGCGACTGGTATATCGAACTCAGCAAAGGCCAGATGGACGAGGAAACCCGTGCCGTCGCCGGATGGGCGTTCGACCAGATATTGGTCATGCTGCACCCCTTCATGCCTTTCATTACCGAAGAGTTATGGCATGCGATGGCTGCACCCGGCCAAGCGCGCGACAGCGACCTGATCGTCGCGCGCTGGCCGCAAGCGCTTTATGCGGTGGACAGCGAGGCACAGGCCGAAATCGATTGGCTGATCCGCCTGATCAGCGCGATGCGCACCGCCCGCACCGAATTGAACGTGCCGCCGGGCGCCAAGTTGCCCGTCGTCGTTCATGATGCGTCGGAAGAAACCCGCCGCCGCATCGATCGGCAGGGCGCGGCGCTGGCGCGGCTGGGCCGGGTGGAAAGTCTGGCCTTTGGTGAAAGCGTCGCGGGTGGCGCGGCGCAGATCGTGGTGGACGAGGCCACGTTCATCCTGCCGCTGGCAGGGGTGATCGATATTGCGGCTGAAAAGGCGCGGCTGGCCAAGGCGCTGACCGCTGCCGAAAAGGAGCGCGATGCCCTGGGCGGCCGGTTGTCGAACCCGGCCTTTGTCGAGAAGGCCAAGCCCGAAGCCGTCGCCAAGGCGCGGGAAGATCATGCGGAAAAGTCCGCGGAAGCGGAAAAGTTGAAGGCTGCTCTGGACCGCCTCGCCTGATCCGCTACTTTTGGATCACGGGTTAGAGCATTATCCGATCATAACGGATCGGATAATGCTCTATTTTTCTTTCGTTTTCCGCATTTTCCGAGTCAGCAGAGAAGGGGATCAGGAGTGGCGGCTGATCAAAGGGATTTGACGCAAGGGCCGATCGGATCGGCCCTGTTACTCTTTGGTCTGCCCACTTTGGGTTCGAACATTCTGCAGTCGCTCAACGGGTCGATCAACACCATCTGGGTTGGCCGTTTCCTGGGTGAACAGGCGGTGGCGGCGACGGCCAACGCCAACCTGATCATGTTCCTGATGTTTTCCATCGTCTTTGGCTTTGGCATGGCGTCGACGGTGCTGATCGCGCAGGCCGCCGGGGCGAAAGACATGGACGCCGCCCGGCGCGCATTCGGTTCGGCCATGGGTTTTTGCTTCATATTTTCCCTGCTGGTCGCGGCTGCCGGGTGGATCGGTGCGCCTGCGATGCTGCGCCTTTTGTCCACGCCGCCCGAAGCGTTCGACCTGGCGCTGGCCTATTTGCGCGTCATATTCGTTTCCATGCCCGCGACGCTGTTGAGCGTCATGATGACCATGGGGGTGCGCGGCACGGGCGACGCGCGCACGCCATTTTACTTCATGCTGCTGAATGTCGGACTGGACCTGGTGCTGAACCCGGTGCTGATCCTGGGCCTGGGTCCCGCACCGGCGCTGGGGATAGCCGGTTCGGCGGCGGCCACCGCGATTGCCGGTGTGCTAAGTTTCATATCGCTGGTGGTCTTCATCTACCGCCGCGATCTGCCGTTGCGGTTGAAAGGCGGCGAATGGGGATATCTGCGTCCCACAATGCCGCAATTGCGGGTGTTGATCGGCAAGGGCCTGCCCATGGGATTGCAGATGATCGTCGCGTCGGTTGCGGGGCTGGTGATGATTGGCCTGGTCAATCGGGAAGGATTGCTGGCGACGGCGGCTTATGGAGCGGCGCAACAGCTATGGTCCTATCTGCAGATGCCCGCCATGGCGATTGGCGGCGCGGTCAGCGCCATGGCCGCGCAGAATATGGGGGCCGGGCGATGGGACAGGATCGGCAAGATCACGGGCTATGGCCTGGCCTATCTGGTAGGCTTTACCGGGCTGATGGTCGCATTGATGCTGTGGTTTCACCATCCGCTGCTGGCCCTGTTCCTGGGCAGCGACAGCGCGGCGATCCCGCTGGCGTGGCGCATGCAGCTGATTTCCAGCTGGAGCTTCATCCTGTTCGGCGGGGCGATGATCTATTTCGGCATCATGCGCGCCAATGGCGTGGTGGTCAGGCCGCTGGTCATCATGATCATTTCCCTGTTCGGGGCACGGTTGGGATTTTACCTGCTGGCCTACCCCTATCTGGGGCCAGATGCATTATGGTGGAGCTATCCGGCCGGGTCGCTGACCGCGTTGGTGCTGGCCGCCTATTCCTATTATAGCGGCGCGTGGCGCAAGGCGAAGCTGATCATTCCGCCCAGCCGGGAAGAATGCGTGGAAAGCGTCAATTCCGAAGCGGAAGCGACCGGTCGGATCGCGCCGGTCGGCTGATTGCGCGGGAGCGGGGTCAGCGCCCCTGGCTGCGCCAGCGGGTGATGGTGCGATCCAATATGTCCGCTTCGCCGCCGGTCTGACGCCATTGCTGGGTAAAGCTGGGGTCGCCGGACGCGGGGCGACGTTCTGCTTCCAGATTGTCGAGCGCCACGCGGATGGGCACGGCGACGCCTTCGCCGCAGATGATCGCCTCGCGATTGCGCAGCGCGGGAATGGAGTCGAGGAAGCCGCGCGCGCCTTCGGGCATCGCCGCTTTCACGAAGGCCTGGTCCCGGTCGTTGTTCAGGCGCATGGAAATGATGGTGCCGCATTGGGACAACACGCCTTCGGCAAGGTCGGACGGGCGCTGCGTGATCAGGCCCAGCGATACGCCATATTTGCGGCCTTCCTTCGCGATCCGTTCCAGGATGCGGCGTACGGCCTGGCCTTTTCCGGTGGTGGAGCTGGGGATGTAGCGGTGCGCTTCTTCACAGACCAGCAGCAGCGGGCGTTGCGGTTCGTCACGCGCCCAGATGGCATAGTCGAACACCAGCCGCGACAGCACTGATACGACGGTGGAGGTGATGTCCGATGGCATGGCAGACACGTCGATGATGGAAATGGGCTTGCCGTTCGAAGGCATACGGAAAATCTTGGCGATGAATTCCTGCATCGTGTCGGCGACCAGCATGCCGGAAAACATGAAGCTGTAGCGGGGATCGGTCTTGATCTCGTCGATCTTGGTCTTGAGCCGCATATAGGGGAGCGCGCCGGTGCCCTTGTCCAGTTTCCCCATCTCATTCTGAAGGATGTTGGTGAGGTCGGACAGCAGATAGGGGATGGGCGAATCGACAGTCAGCCGACCCAGGCTTTCCGCCAGCCGGTTCTTTTGCCGGGCGGCGAGTAGGCATTTGGCCAGGATGTCGCAATCGACCGTGCGGTCGGAACCGGTCGATGTCACGAACACTTCGCAATGTTCTTCGAAATTCATCAGCCAGTAGGGCAGGGCCAGGTTGCCGATATCGAACACCGCGCCATTGTGCGCAAAGGCCGCGCCATATTCCCCGTGGGGGTCGATCATGACGATATGACCTTCAGGCGAAAGGTCGCAGATGCGATGCAGGATCAGCGCGGCGCTGGTGGATTTACCGGTGCCGGTCGATCCCAGAAGCGCGAAATGCTTGCCCAGCATGGCATCGACATAAAGCGCGGCGCGCGTGTCCGCCGTCGGGAATACGGTGCCGATCTGCACATGGGGGCGGTCGTCGGCGGCGTAGATCTGGCGCATGTCCTCGCTGCAAAGCGGGAAGATTTCGGTGCCGGGCGGGGGATAGTGGGTGACGCCCCGGCGAAAGCGGCAGATGCGGCCTGTCTGCGGTTCCTGATCGCCTTCGCCCAGAAAGTCGATGTCGGCGACGATGAGGCCGCTATTTTGCCGGTCGAGGGCCATCGACCGCACGCTGGCGATCAGCCAGGTCGCGCCGACGCGCATTTTCAGCTGGCTGCCCACTTGCCCGGCCATGGCGATGCAGGGGTCGCTGTCCTGGGCGAGGGTGCGCAGGGTGGCGGCGTCCATCAACACCTTGGAACTGGAGCCGGCGATCTGGAAAACTTCACCGATGCCGGTGGGCAGCGCGGCTGTCCGTTGCGATTGAGCCTCGGTAAATTCGGCTGCTGTCGGCATATGGCTCATAAGCGCTCCCTCGCACCACCGGCTAAGATTCGGGCGGTCCCCGCGAATTTCTAGCCTGATAGTGGTAAAGAATATGCTTATCGCCGCGACCCGGCGCGATCCCGGCTCTGTTTGACGATTTGGCGGGGCGCGCGCGTTGCGGTGACCATATCTCGTCCCGGCAAAGCCTTGCCCTTATGTGGCGTCTGGACAGGATATCTGCTTGCGGGACATGAAGAACGCCGACGCGACGCGCCGATCCGACGCGATTTCCATCGCCCGCGTCATTTGCATATTGGGTGTGGTCTATGTTCATGCGTGGACTGGCCTGAACGGCCATGACCTGGAAATCGCCAAGGGAACGCCGCAGGAAAATCTGCGCTGGCTGCTGATGGAGATTTTCGGGCGCAGCGCCGTGCCGCTGCTGGGCGTGATTTCCGGCTGGCTGGCCAGCGGGTCGTCGCAGACGCTGAACTGGCCGCGCCATGTCGCGCGCAAGGCACGCACCATATTGCTGCCGATGGTCCTGTGGAACGCCATCGCCATCTTGTTCGTGTCGGGGACAGCGGTGCTGCTGCACCTGCAAGCGCCGGTGCCGGTGTCGCTGGAATGGCTGGTGCAGGAATTGTTCATTGTCAGCCGCAATCCCGACATCAATGTGCAGATGCCGTTCCTGCGCGACCTGTTCCTGTGCATGGTCGCCGCGCCCCTGCTGGTGCGAATGCCGGGCAGGGTGCTGATGGCGGTCGCGGGCGTGGCCGCACTGACGCAAGTGACGGGGTGGGGGCCGCCGATCCTGATGCGGCCTGCGATCCTGTTCTTCTTTGTCATTGGCATGATGGCGCGCAGGAGCGGCCTGGCAGAGCGTGTCGCGGCGTTTTCCTGGCCCATGGCGGCGACGCCGTTCCTGGCCCTGATGGCGGTGCAGCTCTATTTTTCGCTTAAAGTCGTGCCGGGCACGGGGCTGGGGGTCGGGATGATCGACCTGGCGGTTCGGGTTGCCGCCGCCACCTGTTTCTGGCGTTTGTCCTGGGCGCTGGCGGGTGGGCCGTTGCGGGACATGTTGTTGCGGATCGAACCCTTTGCCTTTTTCCTATTTTGTTCGCACCTGATCCTGATCTGGCTGGGGGGACCTGTTCTGGGCGCGTTGTTCGGTAAGCTGGGGTCGCCGCTCTATCCGGCCTATCTGATCGGGCAGCCGCTGATCGTGCTGGTTACGGTATTGCTGCTGGGGTCGATGCTGAGCCGTGCCTGGCCGGGGCTGGCGACGGTGTTGAGCGGCGGGCGTTTGCGGGCGGCCTAGGCGCGTCAGCCGCCTGCGATGGTCCGCGCGGCGGCTGATGCGATTTCCAGGCTGCGTTTGCGCGCGGCGAAATCATGGATCTGGCCGCCGATGATCAGTTCATCGACTCCCGTTCTTTCGATGAAGCTGGCCATGTCGCGCTCTACATCCGCCTGCGTGCCGATGCTGGTCGCGCGCAGCACGTCGGCCAGCATTGCCTGCGCGCCGGGCGGGAGGCTTTCGAAATAGCCTTCGACCGGCGGTTGCAGTTTGCCCGGCTGGCCGGTGCGCAGGCGGACGAAGGCCTGCTGCATCGACGTGGCGATCAGGCGTGCTTCATCGGCGGTATCGGCGGCGAAGACATTATATCCGGCCATGACATAGGGGCGGTCGAGCTGGGCGGAGGGGCGGAAATCCCGCCGGTAGACGGCGATCGCGTCCTCCAGAGCGCCGGGCGCGAAATGGGATGCGAAGGCGTAGGGCAGGCCAAGCGCGGCGGCCAGTTGCGCTCCATAAAGGCTGGAGCCCAATATCCACATCTGCACATCTTCGCCCGCGCCCGGTGTCGCCTGGAAACCCAGCCGCCCGTCGCCAGCGAAATAGGCCTGCAATTCCATGACGTCGCGGGGAAATTCATCGGGACCACCGGAAAGAGTGCGCCGCATCGCCTGAGCGACACGCTGGTCCGATCCGGGCGCGCGGCCAAGGCCAAGGTCAATCCGACCGGGGAACAGCGCGGCGAGCGTGCCGAACTGCTCCGCGATCAGCAGCGGCGCATGGTTGGGCAGCATGATGCCGCCCGCGCCGATGCGAATGCGCGATGTCGCCGCGCCGATATGAGCGAGCACGACGGAAGTTGCTGCCGATGCGATGCCGGGCATGCCATGATGTTCGGCCACCCAATAGCGGTGAAAGCCCAATGATTCGGCATGGGCGGCGAAGGCGGCGGATTGGCCGAGGGCGGCGCGGACGTCGCTTCCTTCGATGACGGGGACAAGGTCCAGAACGGAAAAACGGATCATCGCCCGCATATGGGGGCGTGATCCGTTGCATTTCAATACGAAATGTCAGCTTGGGTCAGACAGCGCGTCCGAACCCCTGCGGTCCTGTATCGGTGCGGCGACCGAAAGCAGGCTGACGCCGCGCCACCAGCGGATTGGAATCGCGGTCGAGCAAGGCCATCGTTTCGGTAAAGCAGGGACGCAAGGCGACGACGATTTCGATCAGTTCGTCGGGGTCTTCCCGCGTTTCCACGCAGCGGCGCGCCACCGTTTCGATGCGTTCGGCGATGGCGCTGAGGCGATTGGCGCCAAACTGCGCCGATTCACCCTTCAATGTGTGGGCAGGCGTCACCAATGCCACGGCATTGCGTTCGCGAATGGCCTGTTCGATCGCGCTGATGGCTTTTGGGCCATCTTCCCGGAAATAGCCCAGAATGCGGAGAAAGGCGCTGCTAAGCTCCGTCCTTGTGCGAGCAAGCTCGTTCCAGTTTACCAGTTCCGCTTCTTGATACGGCACCCGCGACACTCCCTTAAGTTGAACACAGGATAAGAGATGTGCGTAAACAGGCGGTTAAACGGTTAAACCATTACGGGCCCGTTCCTGATTTTTTCAGGGCCGTTCCAGCGCGAAAAGATGTGCGTCATTAATCGTGAACCGCCAGCCATGCTGGTCGGCAAGCGCCTGCAATTCGCCGGGCGCGATTGGATCGTCCGCGTGGATCGTCACGGACCTGGCCGATCGCATGGCCCGCGCGGCGCGCAGGACCGGCCAGGGGCATTTCATCCCGCGCGCGTCAATATGCAGGACGTCATTTGGTGGCATAGGGATTTTTGGCGCTTCGGAGCGTCAGGCGCACGGGCACCGCGCCGAAACCCAATTCCTTGCGGATGCCATTGACCAGATAGCGGCGGTAGCTTTCGGGCAGGTCGTCCAGGCGGGTGCCGAACAGCACGAAGGTCGGCGGCCGGGTCTTGTTCTGGGTGATGTAGCGTAATTTGATGCGCTTGCCGCCCGGCGCGGGGGGCGGGTTGGCCTCCAGCGCCCGTTCGAACCAGCGGTTGAGGATGCCGGTCGATACGCGTTGCGACCAGGCGGTCCGGGTTTCGAAGGCGACCCGGATCAAATCGTCCAGCCCTTTGCCGGTGGCACCCGATACGGTCATGATCGGAACGCCGCGCACCTGCGCAAGGCCATCGGACAGTGCCTGCTTGATACCCTGATACAAGGCGGAGCCATGTTCCACCGTGTCCCATTTGTTAAGGCCGATGACGAGCGCGCGTCCTTCCTCCAGCACCTTGTCCGCGATCCGCAGATCCTGCGCTTCCAACCCGCGCGTCGCGTCGAGCAGCAGCACGACGACTTCGGCGAAGTTGACGGCGTTGAGGCCATCGGACACCGCCAGCTTTTCCAGCTTGTCCTGCACCTTGGCGCGCTTGCGCATGCCCGCCGTGTCGATCAGGCGGACGGGCCGTTCGTTGCCGTCCGCATCGGCCCACTGCCAATCCACGGCGATGCTGTCGCGGGTGATGCCTGCTTCCGGCCCGGTCAGCAGCCGATTTTCGCCCAACAGCCGATTGATCAGCGTTGATTTCCCCGCATTGGGGCGCCCGACGATGGCGAGTTTAAGGGGGGCGGATTCGATGTCCCCCTCCTCCAGTTCGGCGTCTTCCTCTTCATCCTCTTCACGGTCGATATAGGGAAGCAGCGCCTGGAACAGGTCGGCCATGCCCTGCCCATGTTCAGCCGACAGGGGCACAGGTTCGCCCAGCCCCAGGACATAGGATTCCATGACGCCGTCGTTGGCGTTCCTGCCTTCCGCCTTGTTGGCGACCAGCACCACGGGCAGGTCGCCTTCCCGAAGCCAGCGTGCGATTTCCTCATCCATCGGGGTGATGCCAGCCCGTGCATCGACCAGAAACAGCGCGAGGTCCGCGCTTTCGACTGCGGCCTGCGTCTGCATGCGCATGCGACCGGGCAGGGTCTGTGGATCTTCATCCTCATAGCCTGCGGTGTCGATGATGGTGAAATCGACGCCCAGCAGGGTCGCCTGCCCTTCACGCCGGTCGCGGGTCACGCCGGGCTGGTCGTCGACCAGCGCCAGTTTCTTGCCAACCAGGCGATTGAAGAGGGTGGACTTGCCCACATTGGGCCGCCCGACAATGGCTACTGTGGGCAGCATGGTGGGCCCGTTTCCTTTCTTGCCGCCCTGTTTGCACATCGGGCGTAAAAACATAAATGCTCCTGCAGAGGCGGAGCCTAGTCCTGATGGTGGAACTAGGCTCCTGCCTGCGCAGGAGCACGCTTACACTAAATCATCGTCAGCGTTAACGAAGCGCCGTCAGTCGTCCGTCATCCGCCAGAATATACAGCATGTTGTTGGCGACGACCGGCGAAAGCGACATGGATCGGTCCATGTCCACACTGGCCTGGACCGTGCCGGTTGCCGGATCGACATAGTTGAGGTCGCCATGGGTCGACACCAGGATCAGGCGACCGCCTGCCAGCACGGGGCCGGTCCAGCGGATGCTGTTCGCTTTCTTCTTTTCCTTTTCCCAGCGGCGCAGCTGGCTGATCCAGCGGATTTTGCCGGTGGCGCGGGCCACGCACAGAAGTTTCGCGTCGCTGGTGACGACGAAGACCCATTCGCCCACGACCCACGGGGTCGAAATGCCCGCGATGTTGATTTCCCACAGGCGCTGGCCGCTGACCAGTTCATAGGATGCCATGCGGCCGCCCTGGCCGATGGCGAATACCCGCCCGCGATCGATCACGGGATCGGCGTCAATGTCGGTCAGCGAGGCCACGGCGGTGGAAATGCTGGTGCGCGACAGGGCGTCGCCCCACAATGTGCGACCGTTTTCGTAGCGATAGGCGCTCAATTCGCCCGAACTATAGCCAGCGATCACGGTGCCCTGCGCCGCTGCCGGGGCGGCCACGCCGAACACGCCGGTCACCTGCAGCGTGCCGCTGTCGGTCCATTGCACCGCGCCGTCGGTCTGGTTCAGGGCGAAAATCTGGTTGTCCTGGCCCATGACATAGACATGGCCGTTCGCCAGCGTCGGAGCGCCGCGCAGTGGCCCGCCCGGACGCTTTTTCCACAGGACCGCGCCGTCGGCAGCATTGATCGCCGCCACGTCGCCTACGCCGGTGCTGGCAAAGACCTTGCCATCGACGACGCTGACGCCGCCGCCGAATAGCGCGCGCCCGCTGCCTTCGGCGGGGAGGGCGGTCTGCCACAGCTTTGCACCGCTGGTGGCGTCATAGGCGATGACGTGGGCGCCAGCGTCAATGACATACAGCTTGCCATTGGCGACGACGGGAGCGGAGGCCAGGCGCGCGCGGGGCGTGCTGCCTTCGATCGATGCGGTCCATGCCGTGCGGGGTGATGCGCTCAAAGCCACATGGCCCATCGCCTTGGCAGGGCCGCCGCCCGGCTGCGACCAGTCGGGATTGACGGCGGGTTCGGGCAGCGAAACCTGAACGTCGGCCAGCGCCGGATCGACTTCGACGCCCTGTTCATTGGTCAGGATCGATACGCGATTGCCGACAACCGGGGTCTTCGGCCCGCCTTTTTTACCGCCGATGATGCCGCAGCCCGCCAGCAGCGCAACCATTGCGGCGACAGTCAGGGCGCGGCGCGTCCCCGCAAATTTCGTCATGCTGTGCATCCCCATCCGCTGTTCCGTTATTCCTGTTCAGGCCCGGCCGATGTGTCGACCGCGTCCACCCCCAATAGCCCAGCCATCTGTCGCGCCCGTGAACGGATCGATTGAGGCACGCTGCCATCCTTTGCCATGGCCGCGAACATCGGGCCGGCAAGGTCGGGCTTGCGCATTTTCATATAGGCTATGGCGACCATTTCACCGGCGCTGCCGAACCACGGCGCGCCTTCCACCGCGAGCGGTTTCAGCCGGTCGACCACCTGTTGCGGCTGGAGCGTTTCAAATTCCAGCGCCGTCTGCCGAATCACGGCCAGATCGCGATAGGGCTGGTCGAGTGATGTGTCCGCGGCCATCGCCTTGTAGGCGGCGATCGCTGTTTTGGTGTCGCCCTTTTTCGATGCGACGCCCGCTTTTACCAGCAGCGCCGACGCGCGGAAGCCAGGCTGGCTGGCGTTGGTGAGCGCATCAAGCTGCTTGGCGTCGGGCGTGCCGCCGCCGGTTGCCGTCACGATCACCTTGTCCATCTCTTCCGAAACGGCCTGGGACTGGGTCTTGCTGTGATGTTGCCAGTAGAGCCAGCCGCCGAACGCCACGAGCCCCAAGATGACGAGCGCGACGATCCATCGGCCAAAGCGCTGCCAGAATGTGACCAGCTGGTCATGCCGCACGGCCTCATCGACCTCGCGCATGAAAACTTCGGTATTTTGCGGCGTCAGGGCCACATCGGTCTCCAGATACGTCAGAAAATTCAGGCGGAAGGCGCGATCAATAGCGGCAGCGTGGCCACACGCAAATCACTTTTTGGGGCGATAGACCTGATCTTCGGTCGGAAAGCTGCGGTTGCGCACTTCTGTGGCGTAACGTTCGGCCGCGCCGCTGATCGTCGCGGCGATATTTTCATAGACTTTGACGAAGCGCGGCGTGCGTTCGAACATGCCCAGCATGTCTTCGCAAACCAGCACCTGCCCATCGCAATGGGCGGATGCGCCAATGCCGATGACCGGGATGTCGAGCATGTTCGTGATCTCTATCGCCAGGTCTTCCATCACCCCTTCCAGCACGACGGCGAAGGCTCCCGCGTCCGCCACGGCCCTGGCATCGTCCATGATCCGGGCATGTTCCTCCGGGCTCTTGCCGCGCGCGCCGTAGCCGCCCAGCGCGTTCACCGCCTGCGGGGTAAGGCCGACATGGGCCATTACGGGTATGCCCCGGCGGCTGAGGAAGCTGATCGTTTCAGCCATCGCCTGTCCGCCTTCCAGCTTGACCGCGGCGCATCCGGTTTCCGCCATGACGCGGCTGGCGCTGGCGAAGGCATGGGCGGGCGATGCTTCGTAGCTGCCGAACGGCATGTCGACCAGCACGACGCTGTGATAGCTGCCGCGCACGACGGCGGCGCCGTGGGCGATCATCATGTCCAGCGTGACGGGCAGGGTGGAGGACAGGCCGTATATCACCTGACCCAGCGAATCGCCGACCAGCAGCATGTCGCAATGCGGGTCGAGCAATTGCGCCTGGCGGGCGGTGTAAGCCGTCAACATAACCAGCGGTTCGTTGGTCCTGCCTTCCACTTTGCGCCGTTGAATGGCGGGGACGGTCAGCCGCTTCATCGGCGCGGGCGTCGGATTCGCGCGGCTGGTGGAGGTGTCGAGCGTGAAGGTGGTGGACATGGGTTTGCGCTCTACTCCACTCGCCCGGTGCGCGCAAATCCGGGAGCGGCGGGCCTGTGCCGCTCCCGCAGGGGTGAACCCTGTCAGAACGAGAATTTGATCGTTCCGCCCCATGTCCGGGGGTCGCCGACCTGACCGGCGATCAGGCCGGTGTTGCCGGGCGCGACCTGCAGATTTTCGACATAGTTCACGTCAAAGGCGTTGCGGACCCAGCCAAAGACATCGAAGCCTTCGCCACGGAAGCCAGCGCGGACATTGGTGAGGGCATAGCCCTTCACGTCCGTGTAGCGCGATGGCGATGGGTTGGAATTCCAGCGCGAACGATAGTTGCCGTCGACGCCCAGATAGACTTGGCCTTCCTTCGCCAGCAGCGTGACCGGAATATTATATTCCGCGCCGTAGGAGAAAGCCCATTTGGACACGCCGGGCAGGTCCTGGCCGGAAATGTCGCATTCACGGGGGCTGGGCGCGCCCGGAACGCCTGGCTGCGAATAGTCTGGGGTCGCGCCAGCGGGCTGGGACGGGCCGCCGGACAGTTCAGGCGGGCACGGCGCGTTGGTGAACTCCTTATATTTGGCGTCGGTGTAGGCCGCGTTGGCATAGGCGGTGAAGCGGTCGCTGGCGACGACCTTGAAATCGGCTTCGATGCCCTGCGACCGGACCTGTTCCGCATTGGCAAGATAGCCCCGGACCGTGCCGAACTGACCGCCATTCACGGTCGCCTGGAAATTCTGGATCTCCGTACGGAAGGCGGTGATGTTGAAGGTTGCCCGGCGGTTCCAGAACTGGGTTTTCAGGCCGATTTCATAATGGTGGACTGATTCCGGCTTCACCGTGCCTGCATCGGTGTTGACGCTGTTGTCGGCGTTCAGCGGCAAGCCGTTCTGGTTGATGCCCAGCGTCTTGAAGCTTTTGGCATAGGTCGCATAGGCCAGAATGTCCGGCGCGACCTTATAGTTGACGTTGAGGTCGTAGGTGAAATTCCACGCACTGTCGGACGGCGCGCTGACCTGCGGCTGATACACGCCGCACTGGGCCGCCAGATCGGAGCCGGATGGCGGCGTGGGGGTGCAGGAAATGACCTGTCCCTGACCGTTGGTGACGACGCGCTGATAGAAGCCCGATTTCTTGTCATAGTTGAGGCGAGCGCCCGGCTGAATCGTCAGCGCGTCGTTCACATGCCAGCTCAATTGCCCGAACAGCGCGGCGCTGCTGCTTTTCAGATATTGGGTGTTGCTGGCGGTCAGACCGGCCAGAACCTCAGGCCGGTTGTAGGGATTGGCGGGATCGGCGGACGGCGACAGGCTGAAGCGCGTCGCGTCCAGGCCCTGCTGTTCCGTGCCCTGCGTGTCGATCCGCTGTTTGAAGCCGAACAGGCCGGCCACGAAGTCGATCTTTTCGCCATCATAGTTGTAGCGGAATTCCTGGCTATACTGGTCCTGCTGCGACGGGTTCTGCGAGCGGGAAACAACCGACAGGCCAGTGAAGTCGCGGTCATTTTCCGGCTTCCAGTCCCAGAAGCGCCACGCAGTGACCGAGGTCAGGGTGCCAGGGCCGACGTCCCACTTCACGCGCGCCGACACGCCGCCGATCTTGTTACCCGCATTCAGGCTGGAATCGAGGTCGGTCAGGCGATCATAGGGATTGCGGCTGGGAACGGCATAGTTGCGACCCGGATTGGCGGCGTTGATGCCTGCGATAATCGCATCATATTGCCGGTTGAGCGGACGCTGCGTGCGGCCGACGCGGACGAAGGTGGTGCCGCAGCATTCCGGGTCCTGCCTGCTATAGTCGCCCGACAATGTGATGCTGAGATCGTCATTCGGCTGGAACAGCAGCTGGCCGCGAAGGCCCAGATTGTCCTGTTCGTTGATCCAGCGTTGAGAGGTCACATTGTAGAGCGTGCCCCGGCGGCTGGTGGCGGCGACCGCCAGACGCGCTGCGACCGTGTCGGACAATGGGCCGGAGATGGCGGCCTTGGCCTGTCGGTAGTTCAGGTTGCCGACGCTCAGTTCCGCGCGACCTTCGAAATCGAAGGTCGGCTGATTGGTCGTGATGTTGATCGCGCCAGCGGTCGTGTTCTTGCCATAGAGCGTGCCCTGGGGGCCGCGCAGCACTTCAACCTGCGAAACATCCAGAAAGTCGAAGGTCGCGGCGGCGACCCGCGAATTATAAACGTCGTCGACATAGATGCCGACGCCCTGCTCAAAGCCGTCGCTGGTCAGGCCGAACGGCACGCCCAGGCCACGGATGTTGACGGACGTGTTGCGCGGATTGGTCGTGTAGACCTGAAGCGTTGGCGCGAGCTGCTGAAGCTTTACCACGTTGAAGTTGCCGGTGGCTTCGATGCTGTCGCCTTTGATGACGGAGATCGCCAGCGGCACTTCCTGCGCGGTTTCGGCGCGGCGGCGGGCGGTGACGATGATTACGTCGCCACGCGGGCTGGCCTGGTCGGCGGCGGTGTCGGCTGCTGGCTGGGCCACATCTTCAGCCTGAGCGCTGGACGCAATGATGGAGGTGCTCGCCACGCTGGCGAGCAACAGGAAACGCGCAATCATAAGATTCCCCTTCCGGATGTCCGGTGAAATGTTGATCGCGACCTTTCCGGTGATCCGGTCAAAGCCGATTGTCTAAATGGTAACGGGCAGTGGCGGCCACCCTTGCCGCCGGTCATCGCCGCCTGCCCGGCGGCGTTGGTTTGCAACCCGGATTATGCGCCCGCAGCCGGTCAGGCCGTAAGGCGCGTCTTTTCCGTCACTTCGATCTGTACCACCCGCGCATCGTGGACGGTCAGGGTGACCGATCCGAAACGGAGTGCTTCCAGAACATTCCGCAGCTTTTCCATGCTGAGGGCGATGTCATGACGTTGCCCGACGGGCCGGGCATTGCAGGCGGATTCGATGGAGAGATTTTCAGTCATAAACACCTCGACGCCCTCTTAACTCAACTATATTAGTAGACAAAGAAGCAATATTATGGGGCGTGCAAGTTCATCTTGTCGCCCCGTCTGGTCAGCCAGCGCTTCGCATCGCGATGGCCCTGCGTTCCTGGTGCGCAAGGGGGATTGCCGGGCGCATGTGACGCATGGCCGCCGCCTGGTCATGCGCGTTATCGATCAAACCTTCCAGCAAAGCCTGGCCAAAGGTCCAGTCGCCCAGCATGGAGTCGGCGTTGATATGACCGCAGCGACCAGCATCGACGAAGCTGCTGCCCCAATTCTTGCTGATGCTGTGGGCGCGTTCAAAGAAGATGTAGGGGTCGTCGCGGCTGGCCACGACGATGGAAGGAAAAGGCAGTTGCGCACGCGGGGTGGGGCCAAATCCGCCGATCGTTTCCGGCGTTTCCATGCGGTCGCAATCGGGCGGGGCGACCAGCAAGGCACCCGTTACCGGCCATCCATAAGCCTGGCTTTGCAAGGCGCCCCACCAGGCGACGGCAAGGCAGCCAAGGCTGTGCGCGGCCAATATGATGGGGCCGTCCACTTCCCGGATTGCCGCGTCCAGCCGCGTTACCCAGCTATTGCGGGTCGGGCTGGCCCAGCTGCCAAGGTCCACGCGCTGGCAGTCGCCCCGCATATCTTCCCAACAGGTCTGCCAATGGCCGGAGCCGCTGTTGTTGAGGCCCGGTATGGTCAAGACCACCGGCTGGCGGGCATCGCCCGGATGTCCGAATCGATCCATGGTCAACTCCTCGTCCCTTGGTTCGATCTCAACGTAACTCTATTTATATAGTAGACAATAGCGTCGCGGTAGAATGTGGCGAAATATGGGCAGTCCGATGCGGCGCTGGGGCGTCACGACAAAGGGCCCGGAAACGCGATGGTTCCGGGCCCTTCCTTCGGCACTTTGCGGGTGTCACCAGGGGTATATGAGGCCGTAATATTGGAACACGCTGCGGCCATAGGCATCGGTGTAATCTGGCCGTTCGCCCGGCAGATGCTTTGGCGCGCTGTCGAGTGTTTCACGGCTAAGGTCGACGACATAGCCGCCCTTGTCCGTTTCATAATTCAACATGGACCAGGGCAGGGGATAATGATCCTGTCCCAGCCCCAATATGCCGCCAAAGGATAGCACGGCGTAGCGGACCTGGCCGCTGAGCTTGTCCACCATGAAGTTGGAAATATGGCCCAGCCGTTCACCATCGCGATTGTAGACGGCGGTCCCTTCAACCCGGTCCGATGCGATCAGATCGCCGGGATTTTCGGTCATTGCGTCAGTCATCGTCACTCTCCGGCAAGATATTCGGCTATCATGGTGAAACTTGGCGGACGCGACCGAGTTCCTTTTCCGAATGACACAGGAGGATAGGGTGAAGATCAATCGTAGCGGATCGGCCGTGTGGAGCGGCGGGCTGAAGGACGGCAAGGGCACCATATCCACGCAAAGCGGTGCGCTGGCCGCGCATCCTTACGGATTTGCGACCCGATTCGAAGGCGTGCCGGGCAGCAACCCCGAAGAATTGATCGCCGCAGCGCATGCGTCCTGCTTCACCATGGCGCTGTCGAAGATATTGGGTGAGGCGGGCTTTACGGCAGAGAAGATGGAAAGCAACGCCGTGGTCACGCTGGAAAAACAGGATGACGGCTTTGCGATCACGGCGAGCAAGCTGACGTTGAAGGCGACGATAGCGGGGATCGACGATGATCGGTTCCAGGAACTGGCAGCGAATGCCAAGGCGAACTGCCCCGTGTCCAAACTGCTGAACGCCGACATCAGCCTGGACGCGGAACTGCTAGGCTGAGGCTGGTTTGCGGCTGTGGAGATGTTCTCTCCACGCGATGTAAAGGCCACTGGCGATGATCAGCGCCGCCCCGACCCAGGTGGCGGCTGGTGGCCAGCCCTGACCGATCAGCAGGCCGAGCAGCGCTATCCACAATATGCTGGAATATTCCATGGGCAGGACCACCGATACCGGCGCCCATCGCAATGCGGCGGTCAGGCAGATTTGCGCCACGCCTCCACTGATCCCTATCAGCGCCAGCAGACCCCAGGTGACGGCGTCGTGCGCTCCACCATAAAGTATCGCGCCAAGGCCCAGCGGGGGAAGCGAGAGAACGGTATACCAGAGGACGATCGTGCCGGGGTCTTCCAATCGGCCGAGTTTTCTCAAGATCAGGCTGACGCATGCGGTCATGAAAGCGGCGGCGATGGCGACGACGACGCCCAGGGAAAATAGCTCGCCCGCTTCAGGTCGCTGCGTCACCAGCACGCCCATAAAGCCCACCAGTACGGCACCCCATCGGTGGATGCCTGTTTTTTCCTTCAGGATGGTGGCCGATAATATGGTGGCGAAAATGGGCATGGTGAAGCCGATGGTTACAGCTTCGGCAGGTGGCAGCAGGATGTAGGACAGGAAATTGAGCGCCATGCCCGTCACGCCGACCACCATTCGGGTGGCATGCGCCCCGACCCTGCGCACGCGGATGGAGCCAAGGCCCGTGGTCAGGGCGATCCACGTCAATACGACCGGCATCGACAGCGCCTGCCGGTAGAACAGCGTTTCGAAAATGTGGACGCCACGGGCATCGGCAGCCCGCCCCGCGATGAACATCACGGACACGCAAACGACCCCGAACAGGCGCAGGGCCATGCCCAGAAATGGCCTGTGCGGGCGCGGTTGGGTCAAATCGGCGGGCATTGCCCTGCCTTAGTGCGGCGACATATTTGCGCAACCGCCCTGCTGTCCTTTCGGCAGGGCGGTCGGTATTTTGGGGTGCTTTATCGTGGCTTGCGGAATTTCAGCGTCATGCGATCGCTTTCGCCGATGGCCTGATATTTCGCCTTGTCCATGTCGCCATGGCTGAGTGTGGGTGGGAGGGTCCATACGCCCTTGGGCCAGTCCGCGCTGTCCTTTGCATTGGCGTTGATCTCCGACGATCCGACATATTCGAAACCTGCGGCTTCGGCGATCCGGCGGACGGTGGAGGTTTTGAGATAGCCGCTGCTTTTTTCCAGGGCTCCGTCGCTAGCTTCCGGCAGGCGGTGGTCGACAATGCCCAATATGCCGCCAGGTTTCAGGACATTGTAAAAGGTCTTGAAGGTCGATGCCTCAGTCCCGGACATCACCATATTGTGGGTGTTGCGGAACGTCAGCACGGTATCGACGCTGCCAGCCGCTATCGTCGCGGCATCGTCGGGAAAGGCGACGAGCTTTACCTTGGCATAGGCGGCGGGGCTGGCCGCGAGGAAGCCTTTATATCGGTCGAGATAACGTCCGCTGGGCTGGAGCGCGATCAGCTTGCCCTTGTCCTGTAGCAGTGGCGCCAGGATTTCGGTGTACCAGCCGCCGCTGGGGGCATATTCCACCACCGTCTGCTGCGACGTCACGCCAAAGAAGCGCAGCGTTTCGACCGGATGGCGGTAGGTATCGCGGCTCACATTGGCGGGCGTGCGGGTGGGGGAGGCCACCGCGGCGGCGATGGGATCGGCCGCGATATGGGCAGCATGATCGGCATGGCCTTCATGCTGGGCGGTCGCCGGGGCGAGGGGCAGGGCGAGGCCTGCGGACAATATGCTGATGCGGACGAGGCGGTTCATCGGACTCTCCATGGCGGGGGGCGTCCGATGTGCCGTTCATAGCGTTTGCGCGCAACCCTCTTAGGGTGTCGCCCTGCCTGTCCTAGAGGCAGGCTTCCAGGAAAGGCTGGTCGAAGCCGAACTGCCGCGCCTTGTCCAGTGTGTAGGGACGCAGGCCCATGGAACGATATTCGCCCACGATCCGGCCATTTTCATCTTCGTCATGATATTCGAACTTGAACAGTTCCTGGGTGACGATGACGTCGCCTTCCATGCCGATGACTTCGGTCAGGTTCGTGACGCGGCGCGAACCGTCGCGCAGGCGCTTTACCTGCACGATCAGGTCGACCGAGTCGGCGATCTGTTTGGAAATCGCTTCCTTCGGGATCTTGATGTCGCCCATCAGGATCATGTTTTCCATACGGCCCAGGCATTCGCGTGGGCTGTTGCTGTGAAGCGTACACATGGAGCCGTCATGGCCGGTGTTCATCGCGGCGAGCAGGTCGAAACATTCCGCGCCACGAATTTCGCCTAGGATGATGCGGTCAGGACGCATACGCAGGGCGTTCTTGACCAGGTCGCCGATGCTGATCGCGCCCTGGCCTTCCAGGTTTGCCGGACGGGTTTCCAAGGGCAGCCAGTGCGGCTGTTGCAGGCGAAGTTCAGCCGCATCCTCGATGGTCAGGACGCGTTCGCCCGGATCGATCATCTTTGACAGGGCGTTGAGCATGGTGGTCTTGCCCGAACCGGTGCCGCCCGAAATGACGATGTTGAAACGGCACGCGCCCGCGATCTTGAGCGCGGTTGCCATCTTCTGGCTCATCGCGCCCCACTGGGCGAGCATGTCGATGGTGATTGGCTTGGCCGAGAATTTACGAATCGAGATGGCGGTGCCGCGCAGGCTGAGTGGCGGCACGATCACGTTGACGCGAGAGCCGTCGGGCAGGCGGGCGTCGGCCAGCGGCGTGGTCTGATCGACGCGGCGGCCGACCTTGTTCACGATGCGCTGGGCGATCTGGAACAGATGCTCTTCATCGCGGAACTGGATCGGCGCGATCTGGAGCTTGCCCTTTTTTTCGATGTAGGTCTGTTCCGGGCCGTTGACCATGATGTCGGTGACGTCCGGGTCGGCCAGCAGTTCTTCGAGCGGGCCGAGGCCGAGAAGCTCGTCGACCAGCACCTTTTCCAGCGCGAACTGTTCGCGGCGGTTGAGCGTCAGCTTCAGTTCGGCGAGGACTTCCATGATGATCGGGCGGAATTCCTCCGCCAGTTCATCCTTGCTGAGCGTCGCGGCGGCTTCCGGGTCGACGCGTTCGAGCAGGCGGGGAAGCACCTGTTCCTTGATCTTGTGGACCGACGCTTCGAAACCCTGCGGGCCTGCATCGGCGATATGTTCGGCATTGGCGCGGTCCGACAGGCGCTGCATGGCGTCGGCGTTGCGCAGGACTTGGCCGGTCGGTTCGGAAAGCGGATCGAGGGGCGATTCAGCGGGCAGAGGGGCCATGTCGAGCGGTGGGAACTGATCGCCGCCGCGCACCTCTTCACGTGGGGCGCCGCCGCCGCCGTGCATCGGGCGGGCTACGCCAAATCCCGGCTTGATACCGGCGGGTCCATTTTTCCGTCCAAACGCGCTCATAATTCTCCGCCGACATATTCCGATCAGCCCAGCCGTGCAGAAACAGGCTGATCCCATTTGGCTGCAATGGTGAATAGGGCGGAAACTTTGACAAATGGCTAATGGCGTTGGGAGGAGGATGCGTCGTCGGGCGAGCGGCGCCGGGCGGTGGTTGGCAGGAGTTCGAGGGGGGAAGCGTAAGGAAAAAGGCCGCCTTCCCATCGGAAAGCGGCCTTTTCATCTCACCAAGGGGCGAGAATAGTCAGATGAGGGGGCGTTAGCCGACATGTTCCGCAAGGACGGTCAGGCCCTTTTCATTCACTTCCGCAAAGCCGCCCTGAACCGGGATGATTTCGGGCGTGGAACCTGCGGCGGCGAAAATCTGGATCGTGCCGTCACGGACTGTCGACATGAACGGCGCGTGGCCTTCCAGCACGCCGAAGTCGCCATCGGTGCCGGGAACGACGACCTGATAGACTTCTTCCGAGCGGACGAGCTTTTCCGGGGTCACGAGTTCGAAATGCAGTGCCATCTGTAACTCTCCCCCCTCCCTTTCAAGGGAGGGGCAGGGGGTGGGTGCGATTGCGCAAGCATCGCCTGCAACTTATCGGGATAGGTAGCCGGTTCGCTTTGCTCGCTGCCCACCCCTAACCCCTCCCGCTTGCGGGAGGGGGACTTGGTATAGCTTACGCTGCTTCCGCAGCCAGCTTCTTGGCCTTTTCCACGGCTTCGTCGATACCGCCGACCATGTAGAAGGCGTTTTCGGGCAGATGGTCATATTCACCATCGACCACGGCCTTGAACGACTTCACCGTGTCTTCGATCTGGACGAACTTGCCCGAGATGCCGGTGAAGACTTCGGCGACGTGGAAGGGCTGCGACAGGAACTTCTGGATCTTGCGGGCGCGCATGACGGTCAGCTTGTCCTCTTCCGACAGCTCGTCCATGCCCAGGATCGCGATGATGTCCTGCAGCGACTTGTACTTCTGAAGGATCGACTGAACCGCGCGGGCGGTTTCATAATGTTCCTGACCCACGACGCGGGGTTCCAGAACGCGGCTGGTCGAGTCCAGCGGATCGACCGCCGGATAGATGCCCAGTTCCGAAATGGCGCGGTTGAGAACGGTGGTGGCGTCCAAGTGAGCGAACGAAGTCGCAGGCGCCGGATCGGTCAAATCGTCCGCGGGGACGTACACGGCCTGCACCGAGGTGATCGAACCCTTGTTGGTCGAGGTGATGCGTTCCTGCAGCGCGCCCATGTCGGTCGCCAGCGTCGGCTGATAGCCCACGGCCGAAGGAATACGGCCCAGCAGTGCCGACACTTCCGCGCCCGCCTGGGTGAAGCGGAAGATGTTGTCGACGAAGAACAGCACGTCCTGGCCTTCCTGGTCGCGGAAATATTCCGCGATGGTCAGGCCCGACAGGGCGACGCGTGCGCGGGCACCCGGGGGCTCGTTCATCTGGCCGTAAACCAGCGCAACCTTGGAACCTTCGCTGATCGCGTTGCCGTCGGCGTCCTTGGCGATAACGCCGGCGTCGAGGAATTCGTGATAGAGATCGTTGCCTTCACGGGTGCGTTCACCGACGCCCGCGAAGACCGAGGTGCCGCCATGGCCCTTTGCGATGTTGTTGATCAGTTCCTGAATGAGAACCGTCTTACCAACGCCCGCGCCGCCGAACAGGCCGATCTTGCCGCCCTTTGCGTAAGGGGCGAGAAGGTCGATGACCTTGATGCCGGTGACCAGGATGGAGCTTTCGGTCGACTGGTCGACGAACTCAGGTGCCTTGGCATGGATGGGGGCGGAGAGGGTGGTTTCCACCGGACCGCGTTCATCGATCGGCTCACCGATGACGTTCAGGATGCGGCCAAGCGTGGCCGGACCGACAGGAACGCGGATCTGCGCGCCGGTGTCGGTGACTTCCTGGCCACGGGTCAGACCGTCGGTCGAGTCCATCGCGATAGTGCGAACGGTGTTTTCACCCAGATGCTGGGCGACTTCCAGCACCAGGCGCTGGCCGTTGTTGCTGGTTTCCAGCGCCGAGAGAATTGCGGGGAGCGCATCGGGGAAGGTCACGTCGACGACAGCGCCGATGACCTGCGAGATGCGGCCTACATTGTTGGTGGTTGCCATGACTGCTTCCTTGCGTGCGTGATCTTAGAGGGCTTCGGCGCCCGAGATGATTTCGACGAGTTCGGTGGTGATCGCGGCCTGGCGGCTGCGGTTATACTGGATCGTCAGCTTGTTGATGAGGTCGCCGGCATTGCGGGTCGCATTGTCCATGGCGGTCATCGATGCGCCCTGTTCGGACGCGTTGTTTTCCAGCAGCGCCTTGAAGATCTGCACCGTCACGTTGCGCGGCAGCAGGTCGTCGAGGATCGCTTCCTCGCTCGGTTCATATTCGACCGTCGCGGCGATGGCGTTGCGGTCGGCGTCTTCGGGGATCTTGACCGGGATGATCTGCTGTTCGGTCGGGATCTGTGCGAGGGCCGATTTGAAGCGCGAGAAGAAGAGATGCGCGACATCGAACTTGCCGTTCAGATACATGTCGGTCAGTTCATGCGCGATCGCTTCGGCCTGCGAATAACCCGGTTCCTTAAGGCCCGTGGTGTCGTACTGCGCCACGATCATGCCGGGGAAGGTGCGGTTGATCACCGGGCGACCCTTGCGACCGATCAGGTAGAAGCGGACAGTCTTGCCCGCGTCGATCAGTTCCTGCGCCTTGGCGCGCGCGGCCTTGACGATGTTGGCGTTGAACGCGCCAGCAAGACCACGGTCGGAGTTGGCCACGACCAGCAGATGCACTTCATCCTTGCCGGTGCCCGCGAGCAGCGGGGAAGCGCCTTCACCCGAACCGCCCGCGATTTTGGACGCGAGGCTGGCGACGACTGCTTCCAGGCGGCTGGAATAGGGGCGCGCCGCTTCGGCCGCGGCCTGCGCCTTGCGCAGCTTCGCGGCGGCGACCATCTGCTTCGCCTTGGTGATCTTCTGGGTCGATTTGACCGACCCAATGCGGATCTTCAGTTCCTTGAGGCTTGCCATGACGAACCTTCTGTTCGTCATCCTGACGAAGGTCGGGATCTCTTGCCGCCAGGTTGAACCTTGGGGCCTGAGATCCCAGCCTTCGCTGGGATGACGGATTAGTTATTACGCAAACGTCTTGCCAAAGCTGTCCAGCGCCGCCTTCAGCTTGGCCTTGGGTTCATCACCCAGATCCTTGCTGTCGCGGATCGCGGCCAGCACGTCGGCATGGTCGTGGCGCAGATGGGCGAGCATCAGTTCTTCGTAACGGGTCACGTCCTTGACGGGCACGTTGTCGAGATAACCGTTGGTGCCAGCGAAGATCGACGCGGTCTGTTCTTCGAATGGCAGCGGCGAGAACTGGGCTTGCTTGAGCAGTTCGGTCAGGCGCGCACCACGGTTCAGAAGCTTTTGCGTCGAAGCGTCGAGGTCCGAACCGAACTGGGCGAAGGCCGCCATTTCGCGATACTGGGCCAGCTCCAGCTTGATCGAGCCGGAAACCTTCTTCATCGCCTTTGTCTGCGCGGCGGAACCGACGCGCGACACCGACAGGCCAACGTTAATGGCCGGACGGATGCCCTGGTAGAAGAGGTTGGTTTCAAGGAAGATCTGGCCGTCGGTGATCGAGATCACGTTGGTCGGAATATAGGCCGACACGTCGCCTGCCTGGGTTTCGATGATCGGCAGCGCGGTCAGCGAGCCGTTGCCATTGGCGTCGTTCATCTTCGCAGCGCGTTCCAGCAGGCGGCTGTGGAGATAGAAGACGTCGCCGGGATAGGCTTCGCGGCCCGGAGGACGACGCAGCAGCAGCGACATCTGGCGATAGGCGACGGCCTGCTTCGACAGATCGTCATAGACGATGACGGCGTGCATGCCGTTGTCGCGGAAATATTCGCCCATGGTGACGCCGGCATAGGGCGCCAGATACTGGAGCGGAGCGGGTTCCGAAGCGGTCGCGGCGACGACGATGGAATATTCCATCGCACCATTTTCTTCGAGCTGCTTCACGATCTGCGCGACGGTCGAACGCTTCTGGCCGACGGCGACGTAGATGCAGTAGAGCTTCTTGCTCTCATCATCGCCCGCGTTGGCGCCCTTCTGGTTGATGAAGGTGTCGATCGCGACGGCGGTCTTGCCGGTCTGACGGTCACCGATGATCAGTTCGCGCTGGCCACGGCCGACGGGGACGAGGGCGTCGATCGCCTTGAGGCCGGTCTGCACGGGTTCGTGCACCGACTTGCGGGGGATGATGCCCGGCGCCTTGACTTCGACGCGCTTGCGTTCGGTGTACTGGATCGGGCCCTTGCCATCGATGGGGTTGCCCAAGCCGTCAACGACGCGACCCAGCAGGCCCTTGCCGACGGGAACGTCGACGATGGTGCCGGTGCGCTTGACGACGTCGCCTTCCTTGATTTCGGCATCGGAGCCGAAGATCACGATGCCCACATTGTCGGCTTCGAGGTTGAGCGCCATGCCCTGAACGCCATTGGCGAATTCGACCATTTCGCCCGCCTGGACGTTGTCGAGGCCATGGACGCGGGCGATGCCGTCACCCACGGTCAGCACGGAACCGACTTCGCTCACCTGCGCTTCGGTGCCGAAATTGGCGATCTGGTCCTTGATGACCTTCGAAATTTCTGCGGCGTTGATATCCATGTTCAGCCTTTCATCGCCTGGGCGAGACTATTCAAACGGGTGCGGATGGAGGAATCGATCATCTGGCTGCCGATCTTTACGACCAGCCCGCCCAGGATCGCGGGATCGACCTTTGCATCGAGCGCGACATCGCGACCGACGCGCGCCCGCAGATTTTTCTGCAGGGCGGCGGTCTGATCCGAATCGAGCGGATGCGCGCTGGTCACTTCGGCGCGAACTTCGCCCTTGTGATTCGACAGCAGCGTTTCATAGGCGCGAATGACGGCAGGCAGCTGCGACAGGCGACGATTGTCGGCGAGGACGCCGAGGAACTTCGTCGTCAGCACGTCGATCCCCATCGAGGATGCGACAGCTGCGATCGTCTTGCCCGCCGCGTCGCGGCTGAGCACGGGATTGTTGATGAGGCTTTTGAAATCTGCCGATTCGGCTATCGCCGCCTTGATCGCGCCGAGGCTGTTCGCCACGGTGTCGAGGGCGTTGCCGTCACGGGCCAGATCGAACAGCGCAACCGCGTAGCGTCCGCTGAGGCTAGCCTGAATGCCGCCGGTAGTCTCCACGCGCTTACCGTCCTCCGTTGGGTTCACTGGCACTTGATCTGCCGGTCATGCAAAAAGAGGGGAGCAGTGACTGCCCGTTCCCCTGTTGCCGGGCCGGTTAGCAGCGGGATTATGACTATGCAAGCCATGGAACGCGATTCCATCAGATCAGGAAAATTGATCGGCTTCGAATGCGCTTTTCAGCGAACGGAAATCGGTCAGTTCGCCGGTTCGGACGGCGCCAGCCGCCCCTTGCGGCAATGGTAGACCAGCCGTTCATTGGGCTGGGCGGGCAGCAGCGCCGAAAGGTCGGACCGCAGGCCTGCGATCCTGGCGAGAAGGGCGGGGTCAGCGCCGCAGCCCTTAACCGGGCCATCCTTTGACAAGGCCCGCGCCTTTTCCATCGTTTCGCTGTCGGGCAGCCAGCGTTGGATGCGCAAGGTGCCGGTAGCGGGTTCGAAGCGGCTGAGGGTGACGAAATTGCCAGCCTCCGGCACGGTCGCGCGTTCCCAGTCATTTCCCGAACTGACATATTGCGTGCCGCCATCGGCGCAGCCATTGCCCGTCCAGTTGAACGGGATGTCGTTCGCAGCCGACACGGTGACGCGGCTGCGCCTGAGGTCGATCTGGCAGATATTTTCACCTTCCCAGGCATAGGCGCCATTCCCGGTCACCTGGTTGTCGTCGGGCAGCTTTACCCGGTCGTCGATGCTCGAAAAGCTGGGCTTCAAGAAGAACAGGGCGATCGCCCCCAGCAGCAGAACCCCGCCGCCCGCCAGCGACCATGTCGCGTGCCGTTCGCGGCGCTGGCTGTAGAACAGGCCGCCCGCGCCAAAGCCAAGCACCGCGAGCGCGAGCAGGACGGCTGCGCCAGCCATCGCATTTTCGCGGGCCGAGATGACGTCCTGCTCCGCCGTTTCGCGCGCCTTGTCGAGCGCGGCTTCGCGCGCGTCCGTCTTTCTGCGTTCGGATTGTTCGCTCTGTTGCGCCTCCCGCTGGGTAAGCGCCGCGTCGGCCGCGTCCGCTTCCGCCATTGAGCGGCAGGGCACGACCGTGTGCAGCGACGATACGCCAGCCTGCCGCAGGAAGGACGCGATTTCCCGCCAGGAAACGGCGAATCCGAATTCCGCGTCATTGCCGTCGGAGATCGATCCGAAGCTGTTGACCCCCAATATTCGCCCGCAATCGTCGACCAGTGGGCCGCCGCTGTTACCCGCCGCCAGCGGAGCGGTGTGCAGGATGGTGTCGAAACTGTGGCTGGACCGGCCCGATGAAACATTGCCGCTGGTCTTCACCGTGCCCAGCGGTTCGATCATGTCCTTGAGGCTTAGGCCCTGCGCCCGGTCTACCGTTCCGGGGTAACCGATGGCGGTGACATGCTGCCCATCGTCAACCGCCCCGGCGTAAAAGGTGCTGACGGGGAGGCGGCCTTCCTCCAGCTGGATCAGCGCCAGGTCGTTGCCGGGAGAGTAAGCGATGACGCGGCCCCCATAGCTTTTGCGGCCTTCCGACGGGATGACGCCGATGACGAGATTCTTTTCCTCGCGGGTCAGTTCGACGACATGGGCGTTGGTCAGCACCTTGTCCGGCGCGATGGCGAAACCGCTGCCATGCCCGACGAAATAGGCTTCGCTGCCGTCGGTCGCGACGATGGCGACGCGGACAACCCCGCGCGCGGCGGCGGCGATGTCCTGCTGTTCGGCGGATGCCATTGCGGGCAATGCGAAGGCCAGCAGGGTGCAGAGGGGGCGGAGGATGGCGATCATGATCGGGCGCATTCATATGCGAACCCCCTGCGGAGGCAATGGGGAAATGCTTTGAAAGCAAGCGACGGGAAGGCTGGTCGCGCGCGCTCTGCTATTCCATATATATGAACCAGATGACCGACATTCCCGTCCCGACCCATACGCCGCTGGATGACGAATCCTGCTGGGAAGCCGTTTTGCGGCGCGACCGGACGGCGGATGGACGCTTTGTGGGGGCGGTGCTGACAACGGGCATCTATTGCAAGCCAAGTTGCGCGGCGCGCCATCCATTGCGGGAGAATATGATCTTCCTGCCCGATCCGGCGGCGGCGAGAGAGGCGGGATTTCGCGCATGTCTGCGATGTCGGCCTGATGAGGTCGGGCGGGACCGGTTGGCGGTGGAGGCGGCGCAGGCCTTCATCGCGGCAGCCCAGACGCCGCCGTCGCTGGACGAAGTCGCGGCGCATGCCGGCTATGCGCCGCATCATTTCCACAGGCTGTTCAAACGGGAGACCGGCCTGACCCCGGCGGCCTTCGCGCGGTCGTTGCGGGCGGAACGGCTGAAGGCGGCGCTGGAGGAAGAAGGCGGCAGCGTGACCAGTGCTATTTATGAAGCGGGCTATAATGCGCCCAGCCGGGCCTATGCCGATGCGCAGCGACATTTGGGCATGACTCCCAGCGCGTGGAAGGATGGAGGGAGCGGCGTGACCATTTCCTACATGGTGCGTGAAACGAGCCTGGGGCCGGTGCTGGTCGCGGCCACGGCGAAAGGGCTGTGCCGGATCAGCTTTGACGAGGACGAAGAAGCGTTGCGGCGGCGCTTCCCCAATGCGCAGATCGTGCCCGGCGATGCGGCCTTTTCGACTCTGGCGGCGCAGGTCGTGAAGTTGATCGAAGACCCGACGCAGCCGGTGGACGTGCCGATCGACATGTGCGGAACCGTGTTCCAGCAGGCCGTCTGGGCGGCGCTGCGGGCGATACCGCCGGGCGAGACGCGCAGCTATCGCGAGATCGCAGCCGCGATTGGCAGGCCCGGCGCGGTGCGCGCGGCGGGCACGGCTTGCGGCGATAATGTGCTGGCGGTGGTGATACCCTGCCACAGGGTGCTGCGGAGCGATGGGACGCTGGGCGGCTATGCCTATGGGCTGGAGCGCAAGCAGGCGCTGTTGGAGCGGGAGGCCCGGATCAGCGAGTCTTCAGCCGGTCCGTGATGGCGCGGCGTTCCGCCTTGCTCATGCCGCGCCAGCGGGCGATTTCCTCGACCGTGCGACCGCAGCCGGTGCAGATGCGGCCTGCCCTGTCCAGCTTGCAGATGTTGACGCAGGGGCTTTCCACAGGCGTTCAGGCCATCACATGAAGCTGTAGGGATCGACATCCACCGCCACGCGGGTGCCTGATTTCCAGGTCAGGTTGCCCAGCCATTCGCGGATGGCGGCCTGAACGTCGATCTGGCGCGTGGCGTGGATCAGCAGGCGGTGGCGGTGACGACCGCGCAGGACGGACAGCGGCGCGGGGGCGGGGCCATAGACGCGCATGCCGTCGATCATGGGCGCGGACTTGCCGATGAGGCGGGCGACTTGCGCGGCTTCGTCGGCATCCTCGCTGGACACGATGATCGCGGCGAAGCGACCGAAGGGCGGTGCATTGGCGCGGCGGCGATTTTCCGTTTCCACTTCGTAGAAGCGTTCCGGGTCGGCGGCGATCAGCGCCTTGATGACTTCCGCTTCGGGCATGCGGGTCTGGATGAAGACGCGGCCCGGCTTCTGTCCGCGTCCGGCCCGGCCCGCGACCTGCACGATTTGCTGGAAGGTGCGTTCCGATGCGCGCAGGTCGCCGCCCTCAAGGCCCAGGTCAGCATCGATCACACCGACCAGGGTTAGGTTGGGAAAGTGATATCCTTTGGTGACGAGCTGGGTGCCGACGATGATGTCCACGTCGCCCGCTTCCACCGACTTTACGAATTCCGCCGCCTTGGCGGGCGACCAGAGCGTGTCGGACGTGACGATGGCGATGCGCGCCTGCGGCCAGAGGGCCTTTACCTCGTCCGCGATGCGTTCGACGCCGGGGCCGCAGGCGACCAGCGAATCCTCTTCCTTGCATTCCGGGCAAAATCGGGGGGAGGGGACGACATGGCCGCAATGATGGCAAGCGAGGCGCTTTGTCAGGCGATGTTCGACCATCCATGCGGTGCAGTTGGGGCATTGAAAGCGATAGCCGCAGCTTCGGCACAGGGTGAGCGGCGCATAGCCGCGCCGGTTGAGGAACAGCAGCGCCTGTTCGCCCTTTTCCAGCGTGCCATCGATTGCCTGGACGAGCGGGGGCGCGATCCAGCGGCCCCGTTCGGGCGGGTCGGTGAGCAGGTTGATGCCTTCGATCGCGGGCATTTCCGCGCCGCCGAAGCGGGACGGCAGCTTGATTTCGCGATAACGGCCCAGTTCCACCTGATGCCGAGTTTCGATGGCGGGCGTGGCGGACGCGAGGATGACCGGGAATTTTTCCATCAGGCCGCGCATCACCGCCACGTCGCGGGCGTGATAATGAACGCCATCTTCCTGCTTGAAGCTGGCCTCATGCGCTTCATCGACGACGATGAGGCCAAGATTGGGATAGGGCAGGAACAGGGCGGATCGCGCGCCGACGACGACGGCTGCTTCGCCCGATGCGATGGCGCGCCAGGCCCTGCGCCGCTCGCTTTGGCGCAGGCCGCTGTGCCAGCTGATGGGGACGGTGCCGAACCGTTTTTCGAACCGTTCCAGAAATGGTTCGGTCAGAGCGATTTCGGGGAGCAGGACCAGAACCTGGCGGCCTTCGCGGATGGCGGCGGCGATCGCTTCGAAATAGACTTCGGTCTTGCCTGATCCGGTGACGCCGTCGAGCAGGAAGGGAGCGAAATCCCGCTGGTTCACGGCCTGCGTGAACTGGCTGGCCGCGGTGGCCTGGCCGTCCGATAGCTGCGGGGGCGCATGGTCCGGGTCGGGCCGGGGAAAGGGCGTGTCGATGCTGACTTCCACCGGTTCGAACGCGCCGATTTTAACAAGGCCGCGAATCACGGCGTCGCTGACCCCGCCGATCATGGCGAGTTCGCGGATCAGGCCCTGCCGCTCGCCGATGCGCTCCATTGCCTGTGTGCGCTGTTCGGTCATGCGGTCGGGCAGATCGCCGGTGGCGCGATATTCGATGACGGTGCGCGCGCCTTCCAGCGCCGACATCGACGCCAGCGTCATGCGCAGGACCGATGCGATGGGCGCGAGATAATAGTCCGCCGTCCATTCGATCAGGCGGCGCAGCGTTTCGGGGATGGGTGGCGCATCTACCGGAGAAACGATGTTCCGCAGGCGATTGTCGCCGACGCTTTCGACATCGGGGAAGGCGTCTTCTTCCCACACGACGCCGATGATCTGGCGCGGGCCAAGAGGGGCGACAACGATGCTGCCGGGCTTGACGGTCATGCCGTGCGGCACGCGATAGTCCAGCGGGCCAAGGGCGGCGTTGAGGAGAATGACGCGGGCGCGGGAGCTCATCTGCCCCTCCCTATCGCCTGGGGGGCGGGAGGCAAGGCGCGAAGTACGCTTTTGGCTGAAGGCTCATGTCGGGGCATCGGAGCGTTGCGTGCTCCTGCGGCTGGACTGGGTTCCTGCCTGCGCAGGAACAAGGAAGACTTCCGCCTGTCAGATCTTCCAGTTGAGCGTCAGCCAGGGGACGTGGACCACCGCGTCGGGGCGGTCGTCGCGGAAACCTTGCTGACGCATGTAGAGAAGCTGCACGTCCAATGCCTTGCTGAGCGCGTGGCGCAGGCCCGCCTGCTGGCGCATGACGGCCAGGCCGGTCTTGTCGCTGGGCCTGGCGCGATTGAGGTGGAAGAATAGCTCGGTCGCGGCGACCAGGGTCCAGCGTTTGGCTGGGTCGAGCGGGATCGACGCCTGGAAGCGCTGGCGCAGCCGCCAGCTTGCCTCGTCCGCCGTGTCGAAGAAGCGCTGCTCCATCCGGGTGCGGCTTTGAAAGATGCCGTGGGTGGCGGTCAGTTGCTGAAACAGGCGCAATTCCTGTTCCGGTTCGGAATGGAAAAAGGCGATGCCGCCGCCGACATGAATATTTTTTGCCACGGCATGGTCCAGCGCGATGCGGGCCAATTGCTGTTCGCCGCCTGACTCGTCCCGGCGAAAGCGGTGGCCGACGTCCATCACGACCAGATCGGCCGGGCTGGCCTTCATCGTCGCGGACGCGCCAAGCCATAGCTGCGTTTCATCCTCAGCGGCGTAGGCGGTAGGGGCGGTGGCCAGGGAGAGGAAGGCAAGAAGGGCAAGGGCGCGGCAGGCAACGGAAAGCGCGGGCATATAGGGGTCCTCAGGAAAGCTGCGCCGTCATAATGTTGCGGCGTTGTTTCCGAAAGGCCTGTCGCCGGCAATAATGGCTAAACCGGGGATCAGCCGCTAAAGGGGTGGCGATTCGTATATCCCGCCCGGAGCAGACCCATGAAGTTCTTCGTCGATACCGCCGATACCAATGAAATCCGTGAGCTGGCCGCGACCGGCCTGCTGGACGGCGTCACCACCAACCCGTCGCTGATCCACAAGTCGGGCCGCAAGTTCGTCGAAGTCGTCGAGGAAATCTGCGGCATCGTCGATGGCCCGGTGTCGGCGGAAGTCGTCGCTCTGGACCATGAAACCATGATGAAGGAAGCCGCCGTCCTGCGGAAGATTGCGGATAATGTCTGCATCAAGGTGCCGTTGACCATCGATGGCCTCAAGACCTGCAAGGCGCTGACCAGCGAAGGCGTGATGGTCAATGTCACGCTGTGCTTTTCCGCCAATCAGGCATTGCTGGCGGCGAAGGCGGGCGCGAGCTTCATTTCGCCCTTCGTCGGGCGGCATGACGATAATGGCTTTGACGGTATGAAGCTGATCGACGACATCCGCCTGATCTATGACAATTATTCGTTCGACACGGAAATCCTGGTGGCGAGCGTGCGGCACCCGATCCACGTTCTGGAAAGCGCCAAGATCGGCGCGGACGTGATGACCGCGCCGCCTTCGGTCATCAAGTCGCTGTTCAACCATGTGCTGACGGACAAGGGCATCGCCGGGTTCCTGGCGGACTGGGAAAAGACCGGGCAGTCGGTTCTTTAACGCGGAGTGATGTGTTCCTGCGAAGGCAGGAACCCAGTCCTGACGCCTGAGTTGGGCTCCTGCCTGCGCAGGAGCACGGCAGTTTTGAATCGCAACCTCTGGCCGCTCGCATCATTGTCTCTTCCATAAAGGAGAGGTGAGATGTTCGTCGCGGTCTATTGGTGGCGGGTGCATCCGGGTAAGGAAGATCAGTTCCGCGCTGCCTGGCGGCGTGGGACAGACCTGATCCGCGAAAGATATGGCAGCTTTGGGTCGCGATTGCACCGTGACGCGGACGGACGCTTCGTGGGCTATGCCGAATGGCCCGATGAGGAGACCTGGCGCGCGGCTTTCGACCAGAAAATGGTCTATGACGACCCGGAAACGCGGTCGGCTTTTGTCGATGCAATCGCTGAAGTGCCTGCTGATGCCGATCCGATCTTTACCATGACCGTGACCGACGACTTGCTGTTGCGGGCACGACCGGATGACAGTCCGCTTGATGGCGAATAAAGATGGGCCTGATTGGGGCTGGGGCTTTCTGGCCGCCGCGATCCTGATCGCCGGGGTGCTGATGCTGCTTTTCGGCTGGCGATTGTAGATGGCGACCCCGGCAGGATTCGAACCTGCGACCATTCGCTTAGAAGGCGAATGCTCTATCCAGCTGAGCTACGGGGCCGTGCGGGGATGCGATAGCGGCGCTTGGCGCGCGGCGCAATCATGCGTGCCATTGCATTTGCGCGGCGCGGGGATATGCAGAGGGGCATGACCGATTTGGGGGTTCGGAAAATCGATGCGCATGCGCTCGCTGAGCGGCCGATGCGCTATTTCGATTTTTTCATCGCAGCATTTGTTGCCATCCTGTTGCTGTCCAACCTGATCGGCGCGGCGAAGCTGTCGACATTGTACGGCTTTACATTTGGCGCTGGCATATTGTTCTTTCCGCTTGGCTATGTGCTGGGGGACGTGCTGACCGAAGTCTATGGCTATGCGCGCGCGCGACGCTGCGTCTGGGCCGGGTTCGGCGCGATGCTGTTCATGGCGCTGATGAGTTGGGTCGTGGTGAAGCTACCCCCGGCGGAAGGCTGGCCGGACCAGAAGGCTTATGAAGCGGTGTTCGGCAATACGTGGCGCATCGTCTTTGCTTCGCTCATCGCATTTTGGGCGGGCGAGTTTGCCAATAGTTTCGTGCTGGCGAAGATGAAGCTGCTGACGCAGGGCAGGCACCTGTGGATGCGGACCATCGGATCGACCATCGTGGGACAGGGCGTCGATAGCCTGATCTTTTACCCGCTCGCCTTTTACGGCCAGTGGAGCAGCGCGCAGGTGCTGACCGTCATGGTCACAAACTGGTTGCTGAAGGTGAGTTGGGAAGCCGTGCTGACGCCGGTGACCTATCTGGCGGTGAACAGGTTGAAGCGGGCCGAGGGGCTGGACGTGTATGACGAAGGGACGGATTTTACGCCGTTTCGGACAAGGCTTTAGGTCATGGGCTGGGCTCCTGCCTTCGCAGGAGCGCGGCATCTGGTTGGGCTAGGCGGGGTAATTCGCCCTAACGAAATATAGCCCGTCCGGCGGCGCGTTGAGGCCTAGCGCGGCGCGGTCTTTTGCATCGCGGGCGGTTTTCATGTCGGCGATCGACCAGCGGCCCATGCCGACCAGAGCAAGGCAGCCCACCATCGACCGGACCTGATGATGCAGGAAGGATCGCGCCTCTGCATGGATCGCGATGCGGTCGTCCTGCCGTTCGACATCCAGCCGGTCGAGCGACTTTAACGGGCTTTCCGCCTGGCAATGGGCGGAGCGGAAGGTGGTGAAGTCATGGCGTCCGACCAGCAGCTGCGCCGCCTGCTGCATCGCGTCGCTGTCGAGCGGCTGGATGACCCGCCATACAAGGCCGCGTTCGAAAGTCAGCGGCGCGCGGCGGTTGGCGATGCGATAGACATAGGATCGGCCCGTGCAGGAAAAGCGCGCATGCCAGTCGTCAGGCACCGGTTCGCAGTCAATGACGGCGACAGGATGCGGGCGCAGGCGGGCGTTTATGGCCTCCATCAGGCGGAAGGGGGCGATTTCCTTGTCGATGTCGGCATGTGCGCGCATGGCGAGGCCGTGGACGCCCGCGTCCGTGCGGCCTGCGGCATGGATGACGGCGCGTTCACCAGTGACGGCGTGGATCGCGTCTTCCAGCGCTTGCTGCACGCTGGGGCCGTGTGATTGCCGCTGCCAGCCCATGAAGGGGCGGCCGTCAAACTCCACGGTGAAGGCGAAGCGGGTCATTGGGTTTGCCCGGAGTGGAGGGGCGCAAAAGGCGAGGCTCCGGCTCGCTGCGCTCGCACCCACCCCAACCCCTCCCTCCGAAGGGAGGGGCTTTTCAGGAAGCTAGCCATCGACGCGCGATCCTGCGGGCATGTCGTAGCCGCGCAGCAGCTCGCCCGGCGACATCGCGCCCTTGCCCGCGCGCTGGATCAGCGTCGGGCGGATGGCGCCATGGCCGCAGCCGATGAGCAGGCTGTTGTCGAGCAATTCGCCTGCGGGACCTTCATGTTCCTCCACATGGGCGGCGAGGATGCGGAAGCGTTCGCCGCGATATTCCAGGAATGCGCCGGGAAAGGGATTGAAGGCGCGTATCTGCCGTTCGACCTGATGCGCGTCGCGGGTGAAGTCGATGCGGGCCTCGCTCTTGTCGACCTTTGATGCGTAGGTGACGCCGTCCTGGGGTTGAGGCACCGGCGGGTGAGCGGGGAGGTCGTCCAGCACCTCGACCATCAATTCAGCGCCCGCCTTGGCGAGTTCGTCGGTTAGTGCGCCTGCGGTCTTGTCCTCAATTGGGGTGACATGCTTGGCGCGCATCGGGCCGGTGTCGAGGCCCGCCTCCATATTCATGATCGTGACGCCGGTTACATTGTCGCCCGACAGGATGGCGCGCTGGATCGGCGCCGCGCCACGCCAGCGGGGGAGGAGCGACGCGTGGATGTTGAGGCAGCCTTGGCCCGGCGCTTCCAGAATGGCGCGGGGCAGGATCAGGCCATAGGCAGCGACGACCGCCACATCGGCGTTCAGCGCGGCAAAGGCGGCCTGGACGTCGGCACCCTTCAGCGAAACCGGGGTGCGCACTTCGATGCCCATTTGCTCCGCCTGCGCGTGGACGGGGGAGAAACGCAGAGCCTTGCCGCGACCGGCGGGGCGGGGTGGCTGGCTGTACACCGCCGCTATTTCATGTCCCGCCGCGGCCAGCGCTATGAGCGCGGGGACGGCGAAATCGGGGGTTCCCATATAGATGATGCGCATGGCGGCCTCTCAACTCTTTTGACCCCGGACTTGCAAGCCCCTATCTCGGTTCCATGGCTTCTCCCGAGATCGATGCGCTGACCCAGGCGCTGTCCCGTCTGCCCGGTCTTGGCCCGCGTTCCGCGCGGCGCGCGGTGCTGCACCTGCTAAAGAAACGGGAAAGCGCGCTGGAACCTCTGCTGCGCGCGCTCGATGCGGTGAACGATCGGCTCGTGACCTGTCATATATGCGGAAATGTCGACACGGTCGACCCTTGCGGCATCTGCGTCGATGCCCGGCGGGACGCGCGCGCGCTTTGCGTGGTCGAAGATGTGGCGGACCTGTGGGCGCTGGACAAGTCGCGGCTGTTCCCCGGACGATTTCATGTGCTGGGTGGGCGTCTGTCCGCCCTGGAAGGCGTGCGGCCAGAGGATCTTTCCATCGACGCGTTGGTCAGGCGGGTGGAAACGGGCGGGATCGATGAGGTCGTACTGGCGATGAACGCCACGCTGGAAGGTCAGACGACTGCCCATTATCTGGCCGAGCGGCTGGAACGCTTCCCGGTGCGGCTGACCCAGCTGGCCCATGGCGTGCCCGTGGGGGGCGAGCTGGATTATCTGGACGAAGGCACATTGGCGCAGGCGCTGCGCGCGCGCCGTCCGATCGCTTGAAAATCCCGGCCAGAGCGGCTATTTCTCTGTCATGGCCATTCTTCCGATCCTTGAGGCGCCTGATCCGCGCCTGCGTACCATATCGTCTCCGGTGGAGACGATCGATGACGATCTGCAACGCCTGATCGACGACATGTTCGAAACGATGTACGATGCGCCGGGCATTGGCCTGGCGGCCATTCAGGTGGGCGTGCCAAAGCGGGTTCTGGTGATGGACCTGCAGGAACCCGAATCGGATGAAGAGGATGCGCCTGCGGTCAAAAAACCGATGGTGTTCATCAATCCCGAAATTCTTGAAGGGTCCGACGACCTGTCGGTCTATAATGAAGGCTGCCTGTCGGTGCCCGACCAGTTCGCCGAGGTGGAGCGCCCCGCGACGATCCGCGCAAGCTGGATGGACCGGGATGGGCGGATCCATGAGGAGCAGCTGGAGGGCCTGTTGGCGACCTGCCTGCAGCATGAGATCGACCATCTGCAAGGCGTGCTGTTCATCGATCATCTGTCGCGCCTGAAGCGCGATATGCTGATGAAAAAGCTGGTGAAGGCGCGCAAGGCGGCTTGAGGCTTTGGGCGAGGTTTGAAAAGTGTAGGTTGGGGCTTATGCGAACCGGGTGGTGTTCATTTCGGTAAGACTGCTACTTTATCCCCGGGCATGCGCGAATAGGCCCCGCCGTCGCCATCTGCAGTAAAGTTGACCAGAACTTCTACCGTTTGACTGCATGTTTCAATCGGCCATATTTCGCTCCAGCTTCCAATGTAGCGGATACCGAACAAATCACTGCCAAGGTCCTGGCTTTCGGACGCAATTCGGGTCACCCCAAGTTTGAATTTGGAGCCCTCGTTACAATCAATGCCCTTCCGTTTGAGCGCTACGTTAGCTGCTAGCCGTACGAGGGGGAGCGTATCGCCAATAAGAGAGTCCCAAGCATAGGATACGCCCCGGTTAACGCGTATGGTCCTTATGCTTCCGTCCATATTCTGCATTAACATGTAGCGCGCGGGCATATTGTCGCACTTGGGTAAGCGGGCGTTTATCGTCCATGCGTTGCGCATTCTCTGGCTCAAGACCGCGGAAAAAACGAAACGGTCTCCCGTCGCCGGATGAATCCGGTCAATTATAACTTCGGAATTCGAGCAGGTGCCATTCGAGTCTTGGATGCTAATGGCTGTGCTCAGAACTTCTTTCTTGAGCAAATCGATGCCGGGCGCAGGGGCCGCTTCATTACGTTCATTAAGCTTTTGCAGGACTAGGGGGTGTTGCGCATGAGCCAAGTTGAGTGGGCAGAACAATGCAAGAATAAGCAGCAGACATTTTCTCAACTTCTCAGCCCCCCTTTTGGCAATTCAGTCGCCAAATCCTCTAATGGGAACAGCTTGATCGGTCGATACATTTTGTCAGCATCCGGATGGGGCACCGTTTCTCAGCCCACCCCGTCCGTATCCAGCGCATAGCCAGCTGAACGGACGGTGCGGATGATGTCGTGATATTTGCCGTCGGCGTTGATCGCCTTGCGCAGGCGGCGGATGTGGACATCGACGGTGCGTAGTTCGATGTCGCTGTCCTGGCCCCAGACGCTGTCGAGCAGCCGTTCGCGGGAGAAAACCCAGCCGGGATGTTCCAGGAAATGTTTGAGCAGGCGGAACTCGGTGGGGCCGAGCGGAACGACTTGTCCGCCGCGCCGGACCTTGTGGCCGACCGTATCCATCTCAACATCCGCAAAGGTCAGCGTTTCGCCAGCAAGTGCCGGGCGGACGCGGCGGAGGACCGCGCCGACGCGGGCGACCAGTTCGCGGGGAGAGAAGGGTTTGGTCACATAATCGTCCGCGCCGGTTTCAAGGCCGCGAACGCGATCTTCTTCCTCGCCACGCGCGGTCAGCATGATGATCGGCACATTGGCCGTGCCGTTCATACGGCGCAGGCGGCGGCAGACTTCGATGCCGGACAGGCTTTCCACCATCCAGTCGAGCAGGACGATGTCGGGGACATTTTCCTGCGCCAGAAGCAGCGCTTCTTCGCCATCGACGGTGTGGGCGACGTCGAAATCCTCGCGCTTGAAATGCCAGATAAGAAGTTCTGCGAGCGCCGCGTCATCTTCAACCAGAAGCATCTTGGCTCTCGCCATATTCAGTCCTCCAGGGGCTGGTTGCCGCCGCGCTCGCGCTCCGGCAGGGTCTGGCCGGTCGCGGCGTAATAGACCATCTCAGCGACGTTGGTCGCGTGGTCGCCGATCCGTTCGATATTCTTGGCAACGAACAGCAGATGGGCGCATTCGCTGATCGTCTTGGGATTTTCGACCATGAAAGTGACGAGCGCGCGGAAGACGCTGTTGTAGAAATCATCGACCACCGTGTCGCGCTCAACCACCGCAAGCGCCAGGTCCGCGTCGCGCGCGGCGAAGGCGTTGAGCACGTCATGCACCATTTCCGACGCGACCTGCCCCATGGAGGGGAGCAGGGAAACGGGTTCGAGCATATGCTGGTTGGCCGCGACCATCGGCACCCGCTTGGCGATATTCTTGGCATAGTCGCCGATCCGTTCGACCACACCAACGATCTTCAGCGCGGCGATGACGTCGCGCAGGTCGTTCGCCATCGGCGCGCGCAGGGCGATGACTTCAATCGCCAGCTTTTCGACTTCCGCTTCGATGGCGTCGATGCGCTTGTCATCGGCGACCACCTGGGCCGCCAGGTCCTTGTCGTTGCGCTGCAGGGCCAGCATGGCCTTTTCAATCGCCGATTCCGCGCGACCGCCCATTTCGGCGATCAGGCCGCGCAGCTTGTCCATTTCCTCGTCGAACGCCTTGATCGTATGTTCAGCCATATCTTTCTCTCCGCTGGTATCGATCCTTTGCGGATTGATACCGGATTTCCTCTGCCGTGATTTCCAAGCCGCCAGATGAGATCATCTGGCTCGAAATCTCTCCGGCTCAGCCGTAGCGCCCGGTGATGTAATCCTTCGTCCGTTCCTGGCGGGGATTGGTGAAGATGTCCGACGTCACGCCATATTCGACGAGTTCGCCAAGGTGGAAGAAGGCGGTGCGCTGCGACACGCGGGCGGCCTGCTGCATATTATGGGTGACGATGACGATGGCGTAGCGACCGCGCAGTTCGTGGATCAGCTCCTCGATCTTTGCGGTGGCGATGGGGTCGAGCGCCGAGCAGGGTTCGTCCATCAGGATGACTTCCGGTTCGACCGCAATAGCGCGACCGATGCAAAGCCGCTGCTGCTGACCACCAGAAAGCGCGGTGCCGCTGTCATGCAGGCGGTCCTTCACTTCTTCCCACAGGCCAGCGCGGCGCAGGGATTTTTCGACGACCACGTCAAGGTCCGCCTTTGAACTGGCAAGGCCGTGGATGCGGGGGCCGTAGGCGATATTTTCGTAAATCGACTTGGGGAAGGGATTGGGCTTTTGAAACACCATGCCGACGCGGGCGCGCAACTGCACCACGTCCATGCTGGGCGCGTAGATATCTTCGCCGTCGAGCGTGATCGATCCTTCCACCCGCGCGCTCGCCACCGTGTCGTTCATGCGGTTGAGTGTGCGCAGGAAGGTCGATTTGCCACAGCCCGACGGGCCGATGAAGGCAGTGACATTGTCCATGTCGACATCGATCGACACGCCGTTGATGGCCTGCTTTTCGCCGTAGAAGACCTTGACGTCGCGGGCCGTCATCTTGGTCGTCGTGTCGGCGGCTTTTAGCGTTTGCGGTTCGTGCATCATGGTTACCACCGTTTTTCGAACTTGTTGCGCAGGTAGATGGCGAGGCCGTTCATCGCGAGCAGGAAGGCCAGCAGGACGATGATGGCAGCCGAGGTCTTTTCGACAAAGCCCTTGGAGACTTCATCGGACCAGAGGAAGATCTGCACCGGCAGCACGGTCGCAGGGTCGGTGATCCCGCCCGGCGGGGTCGCGATGAAGGCGCGCATGCCGATCATCAACAGCGGCGCGGTTTCACCCAGGGCGCGTGCCATGCCGATGATCGTGCCGGTAAGGATGCCCGGCAGGGCCAGCGGCAGGACATGGTGGAACACCACCTGCACGGGCGAAGCGCCAATGCCCAGCGCGGCGTCACGGATGCTGGGCGGCACCGATTTGATGGCGTTGCGACCAGCGATGACGATGACCGGCATGGTCATGAGCGCCAGCGTCATGCCGCCGACCAGCGGGGCCGAACGCGGCAGGTGCAGGAAGTTCAGGAAGATCGACAGGCCGAGCAGGCCGAAGATGATCGAAGGAACGGCGGCCAGATTGTTGATCGACACTTCGATAATGTCGGTCAGCCAGTTCTTGCGCGCATATTCCTCCAGATAGACGGCGGTCGCGACCCCGATCGGGAAGCTGAGCGCCAGTGTCACCAGCATCGTCAGCAGCGACCCCTTGAACGCGCCCCATATGCCCGCCTGCGTCGGATCGGTGCCGTCGCTGCCGGTCAGGAAGCCGGTGTTGAAGCTGGTCGAGAGCAAGTCCGCCTTTTTGAGCCGTTCCACGGCGGCTTCGGCTTCCGGCGTTCCTTCGCTCTTGGCGGCAAGGTCGATCGCGGTCGAAGCGGGAAGGGTCAGCGTTTCGGTGCGCGACAGGATTTCAGGGTCCGCCTTGATCGCGTCGCGCAGGACCGTCCAGGCCGCGGGTGACACCCATTCCCCGGCATCGGCGCCGAGCGCTTTCTTCACCACTTCACCGGTCACCATCGGCAGATTGGCGTTGGCGAGCGCCTGGTCGGTGATGGCTGCGGGATCGAGCAATATGGGCGAAGCGGGGAAATCGACCTTCACCGCGATGTCCGTCTGGCTAAAGCCACGCAGGCCGTTGCCCAGCATGCTGAACAGCAGGAAGGCGAGGAACGCGGCGGACAGGATCACCGCGAACATGCCGGTCGCCTTGAAACGGCGTTCGGCAGCGTAGCGCCGCGCGATCCGCTTGCGCATGGCGTCCGATTTCCAGTCGGTGGGAATGCGTTTGGTCATGTCAGGCTCTCCCCCCGTTCCGGGCTGGGCGACGTGGTCAGGTCCAGGGCGGCTCATTCATACGCCTCCCGATATTTCTTCACGACCCGCAGGGCGACGATGTTGAGCAGCAGCGTCACGACGAACAGGACAAGGCCCAGTGCGAAGGCGGCCAGCGTCTTGGCGCTGTCAAATTCCTGGTCGCCGGTCAGCAACTGGACGATCTGGGTAGTGACGGTCGTCACGCTGGCAAAGGGGTTGAGGGTCAGGTTGGCGGCAAGACCGGCGGCCATCACCACGATCATCGTTTCGCCGATGGCGCGGCTGACCGCCAGCAACACCCCGCCCACGACGCCGGGCAGGGCGGCGGGGATCAGCACCTTGCGAATCGTCTCACTGGTGGTTGCACCCATCGCCAGGCTGCCGTCGCGCATCGATTGCGGCACGGCGGCGATGCTGTCGTCGGCCATGGAGGATACGAAGGGAATGATCATGACGCCCATGACAAGCCCGGCGGCCAGAGCGCTTTCCGAAGACGCGCCTTGGATGCCGATGGCGACGGCGAAGTCGCGCAGGGCAGGGGCGATGGTGAGCGCGGCGAAATAGCCGTAGACCACGGTGGGAACGCCCGCGAGCACTTCCAGGATCGGCTTCATCCACTGGCGGACGCGCGGTTTGGCATATTGGGTCAGATAGATGGCGCTCATCAGGCCCAGCGGAATGGCGACGGCCATGGCGATGATCGCGCCGATGAAGATGGTGCCCCAGAAAAGCGGCACCGCGCCGAATGCGTCGTCATTGCCATAGCCCATGGCCGCCGATTGCGGGCTCCACTTCGTGCCGAACAGGAAGTCGATGGGATTGACCATCGAAAAGAAGCGGAAGCTTTCCCACAGCAGCGATGAAACGATGCCCAGCGTGGTGATGATCGCCAGCAGCGAGGCGAGCAACAATCCCGCCATCACCAGCCGTTCGACCCGTGTGCGCGCCCGGAAGTCGGGGCGGACGCGGGTGAAGGCGTAGGCGCCACCGGCGAAGGCCAGGACGAGCGCAAGCGCAGCCCCGGCATAGCCGAATTTCTCGCCAGCCTGACGATAGGGTTCGACCAAGCCCTGCGAGAGCGGATTGAAGGCGCCCGTCTGTCGCCCGGTCGCGATGGCCCGTGCTTCCGCCAGAATGGATGACCGCGAAAAAGCATCGACGGGCAGGTCCTGCGCGGCGGGGCTGGCCAGCACGTCCTGCGTCACCAGGCCCGGCGCGATATTCGTCCAGGCGGCAAGGAAGATGGCGGCGGGAATGATCGTCCACAGTGCGACATACCAGCCATGATAGCCCGGAAGACTGTGGACGGCATCGCGCCGCCCCGACGTCCGCGCGGCGGTTTGAAGCCGCAGTGCGCGGGCGCGGGCGCTGACCCAGGCGATTGCGCCAAGGCCTGCCAGCAGCAGGAAGATTGCAGGACCTGTCATCGTTTCCGCTTATTTCAGCTTCGAACCGTCGAGCGCCTCAAGCGACTTGACCGCTTGTGCGCCCGCCTTGCGCGCGTCCTCCGGCGCGGCGACCATGCCACGCTTCGTCAGCGCGCCATTGGGGTCCCAGTTCGCCGCGAATGTGTTGAGGAACGCCTGGAGGCCGGGAATGGCCTGCATATGCGCTTTCTTCACATAGAGGTAGAGCGGGCGCGCGCCGGGATATTCGCCGGACGAAACTGTTTCATAGGTCGCTTCGACGCCATTGATGGGAACGTCCTTCAGCGTGCTCTTGTTTTCTTCCAGGAAGCTGTAGCCGAATACGCCGACCGCCTGCGGGTTCGCGCCCAGTTTTTGCACGATCAGATTGTCGTTTTCGCCAGAGTCGACATATTTGCCGTCTTCGCGGACGCGGGTGCAGGTCGCCTTGAATTCGTCCTCATTCTTTTCCTTGAGGGCCTTCATGGCCGGGTCGGTTTCACAACCCTTCGTCAGGATGAGTTCGGCCAGCGAATCGCGGGTGCCGCTGGTCGAAGGCGGACCGAAGACGGAGATCGCGACCGCAGGCAGGCTGGGGTCCACATCTTTCCAGGTCTGCGCCTTGTTCGGACCCTTGCCATAGGGATTGGCGGCCAGCGCTTCATAGGCGATCTTGGGCGTGAGCTTCAGGCCGGGACCGTTCTTTGCCTCGGCAAAGGCAAGGCCGTCGACGCCGATCTGGACTTCGATGATGTCCTTGACGCCGTTCTTCTGGCAATCGTCGAATTCGGACTTCTTCATGCGGCGCGATGCATTGGCGATGTCGGGAAATTGAGCGCCGACGCCCTGGCAGAACAGCTTGATGCCGCCGCCGGTGCCGGTCGATTCGATGATCGGCGACTTCATGCCGGGATTGCCCTGCACGAACAGTTCGGCGACCGCTGTGGAAAAGGGATAGACGGTCGAGGAGCCGACTGCGCGAATCTGGTCGCGAGTGCCGCCAGCGCCGCCGCCAGCGCCCTGGTCGCCGCAACCGGCGAGGGTGAATGCAGCCGCAGCCGTGGCGGCGAACAAGGCGAAATGCTTCACGGGAAAATCTCCATCATCCTGGCCGCGATCGCTTCGCCGCCCCCTTCATGGAGACGCGCTTAAACGCGGTACGTCGCGCCTTTGTGACAGTCCAATTGCATTTTTATGACATCGACCCCGAAAGCCGTTTTTTATGCGCCTTTTGCACGACTACCCAAAGAGGCTTTTTCCTTTTCAGCGCCGCGCGGCAGCAGGACGGACACGGTCGTCCCTTTGCCCAGCGTGCTGCTGATATCCAGCCGCCCGCGATGCCGTTCCACGATATGTTTGACGATGGCCAGGCCGAGGCCGGTGCCCCCCATCGCTCGGCTGCGGCCCGAATCGACGCGGTAGAAACGTTCGGTCAGTCGGTGGAGGTGATCAGGGCCGATCCCTTCGCCCTGATCGGCGACGGAAATGCGCGTCATGCCGCTGGGTCCCGCGTCCAGTGTGACGCGGATCGGCGTGCCGGGGCGGCCATATTTCACCGAATTGTTGATCAGGTTGTGGAGCAGCTGCGACAACTGCGCCCGGTCCCCCTGCACCGGGGGCGGGGTGGACGCGACGTCCATTTCGACGTCCCGCCCGCGATCGTCGTGGCTGGCGCGGAACACGCTCACCGCCTCCGTGACCAGTTCGGCCAGATCGACTTCGCTGTCGGGCACGCGATATTTTTCCGCTTCGATCCGGGAAAGGGACAGGAGGTCCTCTATCAGCCGCTGCATCCGGCGCGCTTCGCCCTCCATGATCTTCAGGAAGCGTTGGCGGGTTTCGGTGTCGCGGCCAAGATCAGGATCGGCCAACGTTTCGATGAACCCCAATATGCCCGCAAGGGGCGTGCGCAATTCATGGCTGGCATTGGCCACGAAATCGACACGCATCCGTTCCGCCGCATAGGCGCCGCTATGATCGGCCAGATGCACCAGCCGCCGCACCTGCGCAGGGTCGCCCAGCGGCGCGATTCGCATCTGCCAGCGTTGTTCACGCGTGCCCAGTCCGACCAGCTCCACCATCTCCGGTTCGGTCAGGGGCGATTGATTCGCCAGCCTTTCCGCCGCAGCGGGATGACGGATGGCGATGCGCGCATCCTCTCCTTCAATATGGGTGCCCAGCAACCGCTGGGCCGCGCTGTTGGCCCGCAATATCCGGCCGCGATCGATCAACATCAGCGGGTCGGAAATCCCTTCCAGCAGGCTGGAAAAATCGGGGTGGGCGGCGATGTCCGGTGCTTCTGCCGGTTCGACCATCCCCGGAGCCTCCGTGATGGAGGAACCTCCGCGCGACGCGATCAGCAAAATGGCGAGCCCGGCAAACGCGGGCAAAGCCACCGCCAGCGGCGATACGCCCATCATCAGCACGCTGCCCGTGGCCAGCAGCAAGACCGCCAGAGAGGCAATGATCTGGGATATTGTCAGTCGATTCATGGTTACTAAGCTGGATTCCTGCCGCACTTGCTGCGATGGCTGGTGTAATAGCGTGCAATCTTTACGGTTTGGCAAGGGCGATAGCGGATCAGGAAGATATGAGCGAGCAAGGGCCGGAACACTCCAATGATGCTTCCCAGGAGGAAAGTTTCGATCCAAGCGCATCGTCGCGCCGCCAGTTGCTGATGGGCGGGGCGGTGGCCGCGTCTGCCATCGTTTCCATTCGTCCGGCGCTGGCCAACACGGCGGCTTCGGTCCTCAATTGCACCATCAATGTTCCTGATCAGGCGCGGGCGGGCAATTATATCGCCCCCAACGGGCAAATCGTGCCCGCCGGAACGCCGGGCGCTTTTCCGGGAACGGGACGCGGCTTTTCCGGTGAGCAGGTGAAGCAGGCGCTGCGCGGCCGTCCGCTGCCGGGCACCAGCTATGAACAGAATCAGGCCTATCTGAACTATATTCGCCGCCTCCAGTCCGGGACGAGCGGATTTACCTGCTTTGCTTCATTGCAAATGCCGCGTTAGGCACCTGCTTACTCCTCTGCTGTAGAGCGGTGGTGACACACCACGGATCGAAAGCAGGATCGTGACCGCCATATATCACTATTGCCGGGAAGAACGCGACGCGATTGCGGCCTGCGCGCTGGATGACATCACCCTGCTGTACCATCGCCCGTCGGGCCAGACGCATATGGTGATCAGCCCGGTGCCAGAGATATTGGAGGCTTTGGACGACGCCGCCCCAAGCACGGCGGCAGAGGTCCATGACAGGCTGGCGCATCGTTATGAACTGGGTGAGGCGAACGACGTGATCGCCCTGATCGATGCCCATCTGGCCGAACTGACGGCGTTGGGACTGGCGCGACGCCTGTGAAGCATCAGATCACTTTGAAGATCGGTCCGGCGACATTTCGGATCGGGTCCGCCTGGCGCGACCCGATCGACCATCTTGCGCGCCTATACGCCGCTTATCCGATGTCGCCCGATGGCATTGCCGATTTCAGCGTGCGGCTGGAGCCTGCGGGACCTTTGCGGCAGTGGCTGCGGCCCTCGATCTTCATCACCGGCGACCATGGCCTGGCCGAAGCCGCGCCCATGAGCCTGCGCCATGGCCTGTTGGCCGCGGAAATGGGCATGAACCTGCAGATGGCGCTCGGCTGGCGGCGGCATCTGCTGCTTCATGCCTCCAGCGTCGAAAAGGACGGGCGCGTGCTGGTGATGACCGGCGAATCCGGGTCCGGCAAATCCACGCTGGCCGCGCAACTGGGCGAACGAGGCTGGCGGTTGATGGGCGATGAGTTCGCGCTGCTGGACCTGACGACGGGACAGATATTTCCCTTTCCCCGGCTGGTGTCGCTCAAGAACGGCGCGATTGACGTGCTGTCCGCTGAAGTGCCGACTGATCGAATGGGGCCTTTGATGGCCAATACGGCGAAGGGCGACATCCGCCATCTGGTGCCGCGCGGCGGCGCGATCGATCGCATGGAAGTGGGGGGGCAGCCCGCCCTGCTGCTGTTCCCGCGCTTCGGACATATTGCTGACGCGCGCGCCGTTGGGCAGGCGGAAGTGTTCATGCGGCTGACGCAGGCATCGACCAATTATGTGGCGCTGGGTGAAGCCGGATTTCTGGCGCTTGGCCGGATGGTCCAGCATGTGCCCGCCCATGCGATTGACTTCCCGTCAGGCGACGAAGCCATCGCCATGGTCGAACGGCTATGGGAGGAGCAAGCGTGAGCGCGGCCTTGCTGGTGCGGACGCTGCGCGATCCCGCGTCGGTGGCGGCGCTTGATGCGAAGGGATGGAATGCGCTGGTCGCCGCGGCGCGCGCGGAGCGATTGATTGGCACGCTGGCACTGCGCGTTGATGAGGGCGTAGGGCCAGACGCGGTGCAGCCGATCCTGGCTGACGCGCGGGGGGATGCAGAAAGGGAAGCGCGGCAGGCGCTATGGGAAGCTGATCGTGCGGCGCTGGCGCTTGCCGATTTCGATGGGCCTGTCGTGCTGATGAAGGGGACCGCTTATGTCGCGGCTGGGCTGCGTGCGGGAGAGGGGCGCTTTATCGGCGACCTCGACATATTGGTGGCGCGATCGGCTATCGGCGATGTTGAGCAGCGCCTGATCGCGGCGGGTTGGGAATGGGTCAAGGAAGACCCCTATGACGACGCCTATTATCGGCAATGGATGCATGAACTGCCGCCGTTGATCCATCGCGACCGCGATCGAATGATCGACGTGCATCATACGATATTGCCGCTGACCGCTCGGCCAAAACCCGATGCGGATGCTATGCTGGCGGATGCGGTTCCCATTACCAAACGATTATATATTCTGTCCGCTGAAGACCGGGTCTGTCATGCGGTGGCGCATTTGCTGGCGGACGGCGATCTGGCGGGAGGATTGCGCAACCTTTGGGACATTCACTGCCTGTTGCCCGATGCCGATCAGGCCAAGTTGGTCGCCCGTGCGGAGCGGCATGGAATCGCCGCGCATGTGCGGCAGGCGCGGCGACTGGCCGACAGGCTTTACGGCACGGGCCGGGAGCGCGTGGGCATATGGGATCGCCTTGTCATCCGACGGCTGCTGGCGCGGGATGGCTGGGGACGGGAAACGGACAAGCTGCTGCGTTTCGGATTTTACCTGCGGTCGCACTGGCTGCGGATGCCGCCGCTGATGCTGGCACGGCATCTGCTGACCAAATGGCGCAAGGGGCATCGACCGGTTTAAGGGTGGGAAGAGGAACGCCTGTGCATGTTTTCTCTCCACCGCCCTTGGCGGTCCCCCTCCCCATGCCGACAGGGGAGGATGGGAGGCTTCAATCCCGCTTCAATATGTCCAGGGCCAGCACGGTCATGGCTTCGCTGGCGGTGGCGATGACCTTGTCGGCTTGCGGCGCCCAGAAGGGGCTGTGCAGGGACGGAAGGGTGGCCTGACCAGCGGCGGCCTGGGCCATCTGGTCCGCAGGGACGCCGCCGACCCAGAAAATGAAGCTGTTGATGCTTTTGTCGGCGCGGTAATAGCGGCCGAAATCCTCGCCACCCATGGAAGATTTCACCTCCATCACCGCGCCGTCGGGGAAATGCGCCTTTAGCCTGTCCGCCATCTGATTGGCGAAGGCGGGCGGATTATAGGCAGCGGGGGTGAATTCATCCTTCACCGTGACCACGGGCATCCGGTCGTCGGGCATGCCCGCCGCAATCGCTTCGCCGCGCGCGATGCGTTCTATGCCCCGGATCAGCTTTTCACGGGTGTCATCCGAATAGCTTCGCACGGTGAGTAGCAGCTTCGCTTCATCGGGGATGATATTGTGCTTGGCCCCGCCCATGAAGCTGCCGACGGTCACGACAGCAGGGTCCAGCGGGTCCTGTTCCCGGCTGACCAACGTCTGGAGCGACGACACGATTCGCGCGCCCAGCACGATGGGATCGCGCGCGGTTTGCGGATAAGCGCCATGCCCGCCCGTGCCGCGCACCAATATGTCGACGCTATCGACATTGGCGAGCGCGTAGCCCGGCGTATAGCCGATCTTGCCCGCTTCCAGATTGGCGGCATCGTGAAAGGCCAGGGCGTGGGTCGGGCGCGGGAAGCGCGTGTAGAGGCCATCTTCCAGCATCAGCCGTGCACCCCGGCCCACTTCCTCCGCAGGCTGGAGGATCATGACCAGCGTGCCTTTCCAACGGTTCTTCATCGATGACAGGAGGCGGGCGGTTTCGATGAAGGCGGTCATGTGCGTGTCATGGCCGCACGCATGCATGACGCCCGTTTCCACGCCTTCAGCAGTCTTTGTCCTGACCTTCGAAGCGAAGGGCAGGCCGGTCTGTTCGGTGACGGGCAGGCCGTCCATGTCGGCGCGGATCAGAAGCACTGGCCCGCTACCATTCTTCATGACGGCGACGACGCCGGTGCCGCCGACCTTTTCCGTCACGTCGAATTTCATCGCCTTCAGCCGTCGGGCGAGTTTCGCCGCGGTGGCGCTTTCCTGTTCGGACAGTTCGGGGTTGGCGTGCAGGTCGCGATAGAGGGACATCAGCCCGTCCATGTCGCTGGCAATAGTCGCGGCGATTTCATTAGGTCGGGCGGACGCGTCCACCGCGCCCGTCGGCGAAGTCTGCGCCACGGACGGAGATGAAAGGCTGGAGGCCGCGACCAGGGCCGTCAACGCGTGGCGCATGATTAAAAAGCTCCGTTTCTTCGGGGAGCAGCATAAGGTCATATGCGCGGGAACTTAAGGGATTTCGCCCCGTCGCGGTTTCGGCAAACCATAATATCCGCCCAAGCCACCCTGCCTTGGCATCATGCCAAAAAAGAAGGCGCCCGTCGTGAGACGGACGCCTTCCCCTGATCGCTATGGGAGTGATCAGAAGTGGAAAATCACACCTGCCGTCGGGCGGAAGCTGTCGAAATCATAGGTTTCGGTCTGGAACCGCAGGCGAATGCCGCTGTTGCCGGTGATGCCGCCCAGGCCGATATCCTTGGGGCCGACTTCAACGCCGACGCCGTACATCCAGTCCTTGCGGTTCGGCCAGCCCTGCTTGCCTTCAACCCACTGATAGCCAGCCGACGCGAAGATCATGCCGCTGTCGCCTGCACGGGCACCGAAGCGGCCCTTCACGCCATATTCCCAATCGATGTCGGCCCAACCTTTTGTAACATTGCCTTCGACACCGACGAAGACAGGGCCGAGCGGCACGTTAACGCCCGCAACGCCGCTGACGATCGCGCCGCTCATGATGGTTTCGCCGGGCACGCTGCCAAATTCCGACCGGCGGTCGAAACTGTGCCAGCCACCCAGGACGCCGACATAGGGTTCGACGCCGAATGCGGGGGTGCCGTCAGGCGCGGTTTCTTCCTGAGCATGGGCAACGGACGGAAGAGCCGCCATCATTGCGGCTGCGAAAAGAAACTTCTTCATGGGTAACTCCCTTTTGTCTGCTTCAAAATATGAAAGCGTCGGGAGGGAGAACCGAGCGCGGGAGGGATGGTTTCCCGCGATAAAACAAATGGTTCGAACCGTGATAAATTTGCCACAACGAAAACAGGCGACGAAACGGCGCGAGGTGTGAATGGTGCGCCGCCGCAAAATGCCGGCGGCGCGCGCTTTATTGAGCGGTCCAGCCGCCATCGATGGTCATGTTCGCGCCCGTGATATTGGCGGCCGCATCGCTGCACAGGAACAGGGCCATGGCCGCCACCTGGTCGACCGTCACGAATTGCTTGGTCGGCTGACCCGCAAGCAGCACGTCGTTCATCACTTGCTCGCGCGTCATGTTCCGCGCCTTCATCGTGTCGGGGATCTGATTTTCGACCAGCGGGGTCCAGACATAGCCGGGTGAAATGCAGTTGGCGGTGATGCCAAAGGTCGCAAGCTCCAGCGCCAGCGTCTTGGTCAGGCCGGTCAGGCCATGTTTGGCGGTCACATAAGCGCTTTTGAACGGGGACGCCGTCAGCGAATGGGCGCTCGCGGTCTGGATGATGCGGCCCCATTTTTGCGCCTTCATATATGGCACGGCCAGACGGGAGGTGTGAAATGCGCTGGTCAGGTTGAGCGCGATGATCAGGTCCCATTTTTCCACGGGAAAATCTTCGATCGGGGCGACATGCTGCATCCCGGCGTTGTTGATCAGGATATCGACGCCGCCGAATGTGCTGGCGGCTTCTTTCATCATCGCTTCGATTTCGGCTGGCTTGGTGAGGTCATGGCCGCTGTACAGCGCCTTGGCCCCGCTCACCCGCTCCAGCGCTTGCCGTTCCTGTTCGATGGCGGCGGGGTCGCCAAAGCCGTTGATGACGATGTTGGCGCCCTGTTCAGCCAGCAGCTTTGCATAGGCAAGTCCAATGCCGGACGTGGAACCCGTGATGAGGGCGGTCTTTCCGGCGAGGGACTTGGTCATGCATTCTTCTCCTTGAGATGATCGGGCGCGTCGAGGTCGAAGGTGGCGCTTTTCCCGTTCAATATGTTGCGCGCGATCAAGTCGCCCTTGTGCATGACTTCCTGCACCGCGTCCCGCCCCTGGCTCCAGTGGTCGAGCATCGTCGCGCGCGAAAATTCGAAGTCGCGAGCGCCGCTTTCCCAAGCGCGGCTGCGATAGATCAGGTGGACGATGTTGACCGAACCCCGATCCAGGCACTGACGCAGGCGGACCGCATCAGGATCGTCCTTAAGGTCCGGCGGCAGCTTTTCGAGCAGCGCGGCAATGGCGCGATGTTCGCGGCGCAGGCGCAGATACTGGTCGGTCACCTGGCGCGTGCGGCTGGAATATTGAATGTCCTTCGTCCGCGAATAGACGTCGGTCATCTGCTGCGGCTTGGGGCCTTCTGCGGGAAAGAGGTCCACCTGGAAGACGAGCATGTCCTCGACCTGATGATCCAGCACATGCGCCAGCGGCGTGTTCGACACAATGCCGCCATCCCAATACCAGCGGCCATCGATCTCAACGGGTGGAAGGCCGGGCGGCAGCGCGCCGGACGCCATGATGTGGCGGGCGTCGATGCGGGTTTTCCCATTCGGCCCGCGCGTGTCCCAATAGGCGAAGTTGCCGCTTTCCACATCCACCGCGCCCACCGATAGGCGAACAGGGCCGTCGTTCAGAAGGTCCCAGTCGATGCAGGCGTTCAACGTGTCCTTAAGCGGCGCGCTGTCGTAGAAACTGATTGCTCCCGGCGAACCTTCCGGCATCAGCATCGACGGCCAAAGGCGGGGACGGAACATGCCGGGCACGCCAAAGGTCGCCACCGCGCCCGCCGCCATCAGATGAGCAGCTTCCCGAATATGGTCGATTTCCGGCAGAACCACATTGGGCATCCCGCCCGACACTGTCAGCCAGAATTTCTTCAACCGGCTGATCCGCCGGTGCGGAAGGTTGCCCGCGATGATCGCGGCATTGACCGCGCCGATGGAAATGCCCGCGACCCAGCTGATATCGATGCCCAGAAGGTCGAGCCGTTCATAGACGCCCGCCTGGAACGAACCCAGCGCACCGCCACCCTGCAACAACAGGGCGACTTCGCTAGGCAGGGGGAGAGGCGTGCTGCCGCGCCGGCGGATGGGGGGATCAATCTCGGCCATGTCGCAGTGCAATATAAACAATGTCAGCCGCATTCCAACAGATGTCATGCGATTATTGAGCGGTCAGGCAACCAACCCCGTATCGAAGCCGTTCCAACTTTCCGCCAGAACGGCTAGCTAGGGCGGGATCAGGGAGGACGACATGCGGCTGGACGATGAACGGGAAAGCTCGAACTTCGAGGTTCAGGATGGTCGCGCGGGGGGATTTGGCGGCGGGATCGGTGGTGGACTGGGCATGTTGCTGCCTTTCATCGGTAGCCGCTTTGGCTGTGGCGGTATTGTCGTCGCCCTCATCATATTGGCGGTGATGGGCGTGAACCCTTTAAGCCTGCTGAGCGGCGGAGGCGGGCCGGTCCAGCAAAATGCATCCGTCAGCCGCGACCCGCAGAAATTGACCGACATCCAGCGTTGGTCCCTGCGGGTACTGGGATCGACCGAGCGCGTGTGGGGGCAAATATATAGTGAGGCGGGCCAGCAATATCGGCCGACCGTGCTGTCCTTCTATTCGCAAAGCGGGTCATCAGGCTGCGGCGCGGCGCAAAGCGCCATGGGGCCATTTTACTGCCCCAACGATCAGAAGGTCTATCTGGACACCGATTTCTTCACCGAACTGCGACAGCGCTTTGGCGCGCCAGGGGATTTCGCGCAGGCCTATGTCATCGCGCATGAGGTCGGTCATCACGTGCAGGACCTGCAAGGCACGCTGGCCCAGGTGAACCAGCGCCAGCGCGCGGTAAGCGAAGCGGAAGGCAATGCGTTGCAGGTGCAGGTGGAATTGCAGGCCGATTGCTATGCGGGCGTGTGGGCGAAGCGCACCGGCCTGATGGAAGCAGGCGATCTGGAAGAAGGCATGACCGCGGCGCAGGCGATCGGCGACGATACGCTGCAAAAGGCCGCAGGACGCCGCCCGGTGCCTGAAAGCTTCACGCACGGGAGCAGCACCGAACGCATGCAATGGTTGAACAAGGGTCTGGAAAGCGGTGATCCTGCCCAATGCGACACATTTTCCCGCTAGCGTGGCGGGAGCGAAAGGTGGACGTTTGCCCGGTTAGTGGCAGTCCAGCTTCCTGAGCAGGTCCATCATGTCATCGGGCACATTATCGCGGCGCGCGGCGAAAGTCGCACGTAGCGCATTGCCTACACCCTCATAAGGTTGCGGCAACCCGACCGTCATGACGGAACGGCCGGAAGAATTCACTTCCTCCGTCGACCCTCTCAACGATTTCCGTGGCATTTCCATGCCTATATAACGGCCGGGATTGGGAAAAGTTGCTGGCGTTCCTATTGAGGTGGCGCAATAGCGGACGGACCGGTGGGAGAGACGCGAGTGACGGATTGGACGGCGGTGGCAGCGCGGATGCAGGGGCATTCGCCTTTTCTTTCCCGGCAGATGGACCGTTTTCCAGCGCTGGTCGATCTGCTGGCGGCGGGTGATTTCGACGCGGCGTTGACGGCGGTGCACGGGGTCGCGGACGAAGGCGATGGCGTTGCCCGGTCGCTGCGGCGACGCAAGGGCGCGTTGGCGCTGGTGACCGCTGCCGCCGACCTGTCGGGCGCCTGGGACCTGGATCGGGTGACGCGCACCTTGTCCGACTTTGCCGACCAGGCGCTGGAGGAAGCGCTGGCGACGGCCTTTGCCGAACGTTATCCCGACGCCGCGGCGGAAGGCTTTGTCGTCCTGGCGCTGGGCAAGCATGGCAGCCGCGAGCTTAACTATTCGTCCGACATCGACCCGATCCTCCTCTACGATCCCACCCGCTTGCCCCATGGCGATCGGGAAGATGTGGCGGATGCGGCGGTCAGGATTGGGCGGCGGGTCAGTGAACTGCTGAACGCCCGCGATGGCGATGGCTATGTGTTTCGCGTCGACCTGCGCCTGCGGCCCTCGCCGGAAGCGACCCCCATTGCGTTGCCGGTCGAAGCGGCGATCGGCTATTATGAATCCACGGCGGTGGGGTGGGAGCAGGCGGCCTTCATCCGCGCCCGTCCGGCGGCAGGCGATCTGGCGCTGGGCGATTATTTCATGCAGCAGATCCGGCCCTTCGTCTGGCGGCGGAGCCTGGATTTCGGCGCGATCGACGCGATTGTCGATATTTCGCGCCGGATTCGCGACCATTATGCGCAAGGGCAGGCCTTTGGTCCGGGCTATGACCTGAAGCGCGGTCGGGGCGGCATCAGGGAAGTGGAATTTTTCGCGCAGGTGCATCAACTGATCCATGGCGGGCGCGACCCGGCGTTACGGTCCGGCAATACGCGTGAGGCTCTGCGTGCACTGACCGGAGCAGGGGTGTTGGAGCAGGATGACGCCCAGCGGCTGGATGACGCCTATGTGCTGTTCCGAACCGTCGAGCATCGGCTGCAGATGGTGGAGGACCGCCAGACGCATGAATTGCCCAAGACAGGCCAGGCGATGGACAATATCGCGCGGCTGCACGGCGTTGCGGATGGCGCGGCGCTGCTGGACCTGCTGCGACCGCATGTCGAATGGGTGGGGCGCAATTATGACAAGCTGACCCCCGCGACCAAGGATGAGGCCCTGTCGCATGATGAGGAGCGGCTGACGGCGCAGTTGGTGGAGATGGGCTTTGCCGATCCGCAGACTCCCGTGGCGCGGATCGCCCGCTGGCGCAGCGGCACGATACGGGCGCTGAGGAGCGGACCTTCGCGCGAGGCGCTGGAAGATTTGCTGCCGGGGCTGATGCGCGCGCTGGCCCAGGCGCCCGACAGCGGGCGGGCGCTCAACCGGCTGGACGACATGATCGGACGGCTGCCAAGCGCGATCAATTTCTTCAAGCTGCTGGCGGCGCGACCGGGGCTGGTCGGTTTGCTGGCGGAGCTTTTGAGCCACGCCCCGACATTGGCCGATGCGCTGGGACGGCGGGCTGAATTGCTCGACGGGCTGATCGACACGTCCGCATTCGACCCGCCCCCTTCAGTGGCGGTGCTCGCCAATCAGTTCGCCCAGCTGGAAGCGGGGGAGGATTATCAGGAACTGCTGGACCGTGTGCGCCAGCGAGTGAACGATCGCCGCTTTGCCTTGGGCGCTCAGATCATCCGGGGCGGCGATCCGCTGGAGGCCGGGCAGGGCTATTCCCGCGTGGCGGAGGCGGCGATCGAAGCGCTGGCCGGTGCAACCGTTACGGAATTCGAGGCTGCGCATGGCAAGGTGCCGGGCGGCGAAATGCTGATATTGGCGCTGGGCCGATTGGGCGGAGGCGTGCTGACCCACGCGTCCGATCTGGACCTGGTGTTTCTGTTCACCGGCGATTTCCAGACGGAATCGGATGGGGCAAAGCCGCTGGGCGCAACGCAATATTTCAATCGGCTGGGCCAGCGCATCACCAATGCGCTGTCGGTGCAGACCGCCGCCGGACGGTTGTATGAGGTGGACACGCGGCTTCGCCCATCCGGCGCGCAGGGATTATTGGCGGTCAGCCTGGACAGTTTTGCCCGTTATCAGCGGGAAGAAGCCTGGGCGTGGGAGCATCTGGCGCTGACGCGGGCGCGGCCTGTCTTTGGATCGGACGAAGGACGGGCGGCGTTGAGCGCGATCCTTGCCGAAACGCTGGAACGGCCTCGCGACCCTGACGAACTGGCCCGCGGCGCCGTGAAGATGCGCAGCGACATCGCCAAGCATAAGCCGCCGTCGAGCGAACTGGACGTCAAGCTGGTGCCGGGCGGGCTGGTCGATCTGGAGTTCCTGATCCATGTCACGCAGTTTCAGCATAATATGGCGTTCGACCCCGACCTTGGGGCGGCGTTGGCGCAGTTGGTGGCGGCAGGCCATCTGCCCGCCGGACTGGTTGAGGCCCATGACCTGATCACGCGCTTTCTGGTCGTATCGCGGCTGGTTTCCCCCGGATCGACCGAGCCGCCGGAGGCGACGCGTCCCGTGGTCGCGCGGGCATGCGGCGTGGAAAGTTGGGATGCGCTGCTTGAAAGCTATGCCAAGGCCCGGCAAGGCGTGCGCGATGCCTGGGCGGCGGTGGCCGCGCGCTTTGAGGAGGAATGACGATGCTGGAAGCCGGGGATGCCCTGCCCGACGTGGCGCTCAAGGATGCCGAAGGCGCTGATTTCAACCTGGCGCGCTATAAAGGTGCGCCTGTGGCCGTCTATTTCTATCCCAAGGCGGATACGCCCGGCTGCACCAGTGAAGCGAAGGATTTCACCGAACTGGCAGGCGATTTCGCCAGGATCGGTGTGCCCGTCGTCGGCATATCGAAGGACAAACCCGCCAAGCTCAAGAAATTCGCCGACAAATATGGCCTGACCGTCTCGCTCGCGTCCGACGAACCGGGCGACGCCTGCGAAGCCTTTGGCACATGGGTCGAAAAGTCGCTTTATGGCCGCAACTATATGGGAATCGCGCGCGCGACGTTCTTGTTCGACGCCAGCGGCAAAGCGGTGCGGGTCTGGCCCAAGGTGAAGGTGAAGGGTCATGCCGCCGAAGTGCTGGAGGCAGCGAAGGGGCTTTGAGCCTGCGCCCGCCAATAGTTACCAAATGCTTGTAAAACGCCATTTTCGAGGCGGCCTGAAACCACCATTCAACGACTCAGCGCGTCGACAAGCCGGTCTAACGCTGGAATATTACGGAGCGCTTGCACAATGAGCCGCAATTTGGCCTTTTAAATGCACGGGGGCGGCTCAGGTCGCATTTGGTCACACGGGGAGCACCGAAAGGCTACAGCCTTCGGTGGATAGTCGGGGTCGCAATGTTGGTTCGATATTTGGTCAATGCGCGCCGGGCGCTATGGTTCCGGTCCGCTTTCAAAATCATGGGAACGGCAGGTCTCGCAGGCATGCTGTGCGCTACCGCTCCGGTTCAGGCCAAGAGCGTCGAGGATGATCCTTACGGCGATGCCTCCGAAATCAACGCCAGCCCGCTTGGCCCGGCAGACGTGGGTTTTTCCAATCTGTTCTCCAGCCTGCAGCGCCTTGATGGCGAAGCGAAGCAAGCCAATTATATTCCGTCGGGCCGTCCGGTTGAAAAGCTTTCGCTGACGTCCAACTTCGGTGCCCGGTCCGATCCGTTCAATGGCCGCACGCGGATGCACAAGGGCGTCGATATCCCCGGCCCGGTGGGAACGCCGATTTACGCGACCGCCGACGGCATCGTCAGCCGCGCCGGATGGGCCAGCGGCTACGGCAATCTGGTCCAGATTTCGCACGGCAGCGGTATGGAAACGCGCTACGGTCATATGTCGAAGCTGATCGTTGCGGCAAACAGCTATGTGCGTCGCGGCCAGCTGATCGGCCTGATGGGTTCGACCGGCCGGTCGACCGGCAGCCACCTTCATTACGAAGTGCGGGTCGATGGTCAGGCGATCAACCCGATCCCCTTCGTCGCAGGACCCGATTATCTGGTGGCGATGAACACCAAGCCGCCGATTGCGATGGGCGGCCCGACCAAGATTCAGGAACGTGCAGCCGACTGATCCGGCGCCTTTCTTCACATGCTTTCGAAAGGCCCGGCGCGTCATGGCTTGCCGGGCCTTTTGCTTGACCCTATCTATACGCCATGGCCGACATTGATCTTACTCCTTCCGCCGCTGCCCGCGTTGCGGCGATTGCCACCAAGCAGGGCAAGCCCGCTATCCTGCGGCTGGCGGTGGAAGGCGGCGGTTGTTCGGGTTTCCAATATCGTTTCGGACTGGCCGATACGGTCGAGGCTGACGATATCAGCGTGGAACGGGACGGGGTCACGCTGGTCGTGGATGATGTCAGCCTGGACCTGGTGCGCGGAGCGGCGGTGGATTTCGTATCCGACCTGGGCGGCGCGGCGTTCAAGGTGACCAATCCCAATGCGACCGCAGGTTGCGGTTGCGGGTCCAGCTTTTCGATTTAATCGACGCTCGCCCTTGTCGAAGCGACGCTCCTCCTTTTAGGGAAGTGCGTCAGGAGAAGCTGTCCCATGCGCATCGCCACTTACAATATCAACGGCATCAAGGCGCGGCTGCCGCGCCTGATCGAGTGGTTGAACGAGACGCAGCCGGACATCGCCTGCCTTCAGGAAATAAAGACGTCCGACGAAACCTTCCCGGCGAAGGATATCGAAGATGCGGGCTATGGGGTGATCTGGCACGGGCAGAAGGGATTTAACGGCGTTGCCATTCTGGCGCGGGGCGAAACGCCGGTGGAAGTTCGTCGCGGCCTGGACGGCGAGCCAGAGGACGAACATAGCCGCTATATCGAAGCCGATGTGAAGGGCGTGCGGGTCGCCAGCATCTACCTGCCAAACGGCAATCCGCAGCCCGGCCCGAAATTCGACTACAAGCTGCGGTGGATGAAGCGGTTGCGTGACCGCGCCCGGCAGATCTGGGCCGAAGAGGTGCCCGCCATCCTTGCGGGGGATTATAATGTGATCCCGCGCGACAAGGATGTCTATTCGGTCAAGGCGATGGCCGACGACGCGCTGATGCAGCCGGAAAGCCGCGCTGCCTATCGCCGCATATTGGGCGATGGCTGGACGGATGCGATCGTCAGCAAGCATCCGGCTGGCGGCGTGTGGACGTTCTGGGATTATCAGATGAACGCATGGCCGCGTGATGCGGGCTTCAGGATCGACCATCTGCTGTTGAGTCCGGCCGCCGCCGACCGCCTGATCGATGCGCAGGTCGACAAGGACTTTCGCGGCAGGGAAAAGGCCAGCGATCATGCACCGACCTGGGTGGAATTGGCGGAGTAGCCTGTTCGGGCGCCAGTTCGACCTCAGGCCTGCGCCATTTTCGCCACCCGGATGCCCTTGCGCGCGGCGGGATTGGCGATGATTTCATTCGCTTCCCAGCCTGAAGGCCCGCGATGATAGGCGACATGGTGGCCGCGCTGAAAGCTGGCGCCGTCCCAAACCACGACTTGCAGCTCAATCCTGTCATTACGGTGGACGTGTAGCCAGTTGAAGCTTTGCGGTTCGGCGTTGCGTAACCGGGTCGATGTCGCCGTGCCCGCCTGGATGACCAGTGCGCCGCCCGCGTCCGCGACCATCTTTTGCGCGGATTCGGCATAGGTGCGGTGAAAATGACCGGCCAGCGCGATGTGAATGCCTGCCTCATCCGCGGCCGCCACGGCATCTTCATGCCGCCCCACAGCCTCGCTCAATTCATTGCCCCTGCCGATCGGCATGGCGAATAGAGGATGATGGGTGACGAGGATGCGCGTTTTATCCGGCACGACGGGGGCGAACCTTTCACGCAGTAGCCGCATCTGGTCATGGTTGATGCGGCCATCCTTGATCGTCAGCGAACGGGCCGTATTGATGCCAAGGATCGCTACTTCATCATCCTCATACCATGGGCAGAGGTCATTGCTGATATAGCGTTTGTAGCGCCGCAGCGGCGCACCGAACCGACGGATGATATCGTAGAGCGGCACGTCGTGATTTCCGGGTATGACCAGCAATCGCATGCCTGCCGCGCGAAGCCGGTTGAGCCAGGCGGACGCATCGCGAAACTGTTGCCGCCGTGCCCGCTGGGTAAGGTCGCCGCTGATGATCACCAGGTCGGGCTGTGCGTGCTGTAACCAGGCTTCGGTCGCGGACACAATTTTGGAATCATGTGCGCCGAAATGAATGTCGGACAGATGAGCGATGCGGGCCATCTTCTTCCAACGAGCGCGAGCGCGATATTGTTTCGCGCGGGACCCGACCTGCGGCTGGCGTGTTGTTGAGGCATGGAAACAAACTCCCTGCCGCGTGAGGCGGCTCTCATCGTCAATGTCCATAGTCGCAGGGGCGAGGCGCTTTTCGAGCAGGCGAAGCAAAAGCTGGCGGATGCCGGGGTAAAGCTGACGATGGCTGAGGCCGTTACCGATCCCGACCGGTTGCAGGACAGTGTGCGGCAGGCGGTGGAGGCGGGCGCGCCGATGGTGATCGTGGGCGGGGGAGACGGATCGCTATCGGGGACGGTCGATGAACTGGTGGGCAAGGGGTGCGTGTTCGGCGTGCTGCCACTGGGCACAGCCAATAGTTTCGCCCGCACGCTGGGCATTCCGCTGGATATCGACGGCGCGGTCGATGTGATTGCGTCGGGCCAGCGGCGGCGGATCGACCTGGGCATGATCGATCGCGACTATTTCGTCAATGCCGCTTCGCTTGGCCTGTCACCCATGATCGGACGGACGGTGCCTGCAAAGCTCAAACGCTATCTGGGGCGGGCAGGCTATCTGGTCTGGGCCGTTAAATGCTCCATCGGATTTCGGGCGTTCCGGCTGATGATAGATGACGGAATGCGGGAAAGGCGCATGTGGTCGACGGAGGTCAGGATATTGAATGGCGCTTATCATGGCGGGGTCGAATTGTCGGATCGCGCCGATGTCGATAGCGGCGAGCTGGTGGTGCAGGCGGTCGTGGGACGAAGCCATGCGCGATTGGCGTGGGACTGGTACGCAAAATTCTTCAAGCTGCGCGACCGGAATTCCCATACGGAGGAGTTTCGCGGCAAATCCTTTCGCATAGAAACGCGTCCCCGCCAGCGCATATCAATCGATGGTGAGGTGCTGGCGGCGACGCCCGCAATGGCGAAGGTGGCGGCGGGCGCGATCGACGTCGCGGTGCCGCGCTGACACAGTGCCTGATCGCGGGCGGCTGGAGGCGTCAGAGGTCCTTTTCGTAGATCTGGTAGACCTTGTTCACCTTGCTGCCGATGGCGTCGGCGATGGCGTTCATGCCCTGATTGTCATCCAGCACCCAGCCAATCTCGCTCCGGGTCGCGCCATAGCGAGTGATCGCGGCAATTCGGATATGCTCGATCATCATGAAAGCCAGCTGACTGGCGAGGCGGGACGCCTGAAGCCGCTGGACCACGCCCATCAACGGCACGCGCATGGTGCGCACCTTGGGCTTGCGAAGCCACCAGAGCAGCTTGGCCCAGCCAAAGGGAAACAGTGACCCGTTGAGAGGCGCGGTCGCTTCATTAAGGTCCGGCAATGTCATCATGAAGGCGACAGGTTCGCCGTCCAGTTCGGCAATCATGATCAGGTCTTCAAAGACGATGGGCTTCAACTGCTTGCCGAAATGCGCGACTTCTTCGTCCGTGATGGGCACAAAGCCCCAGTTGCGGCCCCATGCATCGTTCAAAATGCCCAGGATGATCGCCGCCTCGGCATCGAACCTACTCTTGTCCACTTTGCGGATGCGGATGCGATCGCTCTTTTCACCAGACGCGATGATGCGCTGGATCAACGGAGGAAAGGGCGTGGTGATGCCCAGATCATAGGTTTTAAGCTGCTTGACCGCCCGATAGCCCGCGCCTTCGATCATTGGCTGGTAGCTGGGCTTTGCATGACCCATCATCACCGTGGGCGGGTGGTCGAACCCGTCGATCAGCAAGCCCGGCTCTTCCCAGATGGACAAGGATATAGGGCCAAGAACGCGGGACATGCCCTTGGACCGCAACCAGTTTTCCGCTGCTGCAATCAGGGCCGCGCCCGTTTCCGCGTCTTCCGCTTCGAACAGGCCGAAATTGCCCGTACCCGGACCCATGCCCTGTTCGGCTGGCTGGCTGAGCGCGATATGGTCGATATGCGCGGACACGCGACCCACCACCTGCCCATTGCGGCGGGCGAGGAAATATTGAGCCTCCGCATGGCTGAAAAACGGGTTCTTGCCCGGCGTGATCAGCGCCCGCACTTCATTCTTCAACGGCGGCACCCAATTGGGATCGTCCGCGTAGATATGCCAGGGAAGATCGACAAAAGCCTTGCGATCCTTCTTGGACGCGACAGGGGTAATCACCAGATCGGAATGGGCCACGGTGGAGCTTTCGCTAAGAGATGGAAGCAGTTCGCCGCTTGAGTCACGATTGTCAATCCGGCTGTCACAAAGGCGAAAGCGTCATTTTGCTGCCACGATGTCAGCGCAATTGGTTTATAGGAGCGCGGACATGACTGTGCATGATCCCATCATTGCGAGCGCGTCGGATAATCGCAAAGTGATTCCCGACGATGCGACGATGCTACGCGCCGCCGCTGAGCTGACGCGTGAATATTCGAAAGCGGACCCGGCGATTTATTGGCCGGACATGCTGGCGTCGGCGCTGGTCGGCTATGCGGCATTGGCGACCGCCATATTGGCTGACAGCACCGCGCTTGCGCTGGCAAGCGGCCTGGTTGCGATGCTGGCATTATATCGCGCGGCCAGCTTCGTTCATGAACTCACCCATATCCGCAATGGCGCCTTGCCCGGTTTCCGGCTGGTCTGGAACCTGATCGTGGGCATTCCGCTGATGATCCCGTCCTTCATGTATGAAGGGGTGCATACCCAGCATCATGCGCGCACCCGCTACGGCACGGCGGACGACCCGGAATATCTGCCGCTGGCGCTGATGAAGCCATGGTCATTGCCGTTGTTCATCGTCGTGGCTTCGCTCGCGCCTGTGGGGCTGATCCTGCGCTTTGCCGTGCTGACACCGATCAGCATGATGGCGCCGCCATTGCGTCGTATCGTGCGGGAACGTTATTCGGCTCTGTCGATCAACCCTGCCTATCGCCGCCGTGCGCCGGAAGGCGCGTTCCGCCGCCAATGGTTCTGGCAGGAGGCAGGGGTGAGCCTGTTCGCTCTGATGCTGGCGGTCAGCCCGCTGTTTGTGGGGTGGAAGCCGTTGCTCGTCTACATGGCTGTGCATTCCAGCATGACCGTCATCAACCAGCTGCGCACCCTGGTCGCGCATCTCTGGGAAAATGATGGGGCAGCCATGACGGTGACGGCGCAATATCTGGATTCGGTGAACGTGCCGCCGCCATCGCCACTGGCCGCCATCTGGGCGCCGGTCGGCCTGCGCTATCATGCGCTGCACCACCTGCTGCCCAGCGTTCCCTATCATGCGCTTGGAAAGGCCCATGCGCGGCTGATGGCGACGCTGGACGGCCAGTCGCCCTACCGGCGCGGCAACTATGCCGGAATGTGGCCGCTGGTAGGCAAGATCGCCCGGAGCACGATGGTCAAGCGGTAGGCCGGGCTGCGCCTATTCTTCCGTGCGGAACAGGACCGTTTCGCCGACCAGCAGGAACAGGAAGAACGGCGCCCACGCCGCCAGAAAGGGCGGGTAAGCGCCCAGATTGCCCATCGCGAGCGAGAAATTGTCAGCTACGAAATAGGCAAAGCCCAGCGCCATGCCCAGCACGGCGCGGAGGAACAACTGGCCTGAGCGCGCGATCCCGAAGGCCGCGACCGATCCCAATATCGGCATCAGCAGCGCGGACAAAGGCCCCGACACCTTGTGCCACAGGCTGCCTTCCAGTTCCGCGGTGGGTCGGCCCGCGTCGCGTAAATCGGTGATGGCGGCGCGCAGTTCGCCAAAGGTCATGGCGTCGGGATCGACCTTGGCCAGGGTGAATTGATCCGGCCGGATGTCCCGTCCGAAGCGGACTGTGCCGACCTGTCGTTCCGTGCCGCGCGCTACGTCGAACTGGCGCGCATCCTCCAGCACCCAGCTTTTGGTCGCAGCGTCATAATGGCCCTTGGGCGCCTGGACGATGGTGACAAGGCTGTTGTTCACCCGGTTGAAGATTTCTACCTTGCGCAACTGCACCGCCGTGCCTCGCCCGGCCACGATGGCGGCGCTTACCAGATTATTGCCGTCGCGCACCCATGGGTTGGTCTTGATCCCGCTGTCGCGTGGCAGCGGGCCGTAATCCACCGCCTGCCACGCGCTGAGGCGCGCGGTCGACCGCGCCACGATGCGTTCGTTGAAGGCAAAGCTGATCAGCGCGACCACCAGCGCAGATGCGATCAGCGGCGCAAGTATCTGGTGAGCGGAAAGCCCCGCCGCCTTCATCGATATGACTTCGCTATTCTGGTTGAGGCTGGCGAGCATGATGAGCGTGCCGAGCAGGACCGAAAAGGGCAAGAACCGCGCGATGATCTGCGGCGCGCGCAACCCGACATAGTGCCACAGCTGCGCGTCGCCATTGCCTGCATAGGCCAGAACGTCGTTGGATTCGCCCAGCAGATCCAGCGTTTGCAGCACGACGACGAGCAGCGCCAGCACCGCGAAAGTGCGGGTGAAGAACAGTCGCGCCATATACCAGCTGAGCTGGCGAGAGGGGAAAAAGTCGAACTGCATCAGGTCAGGTAATCCCTTCCGCCGCAAGGTTTGGCTTGCGCCGCCGCCCCAGGCGCAGGACCTTGCCGATCTGTTTGCCCAACTGGGCAAAGGCATATTCCAGCGCGCCGATCGGCTGACCGCCCGGACGATGTGCGACGACATGATACATCCACAGGATCAGGCATGCGGTCAGCAGGAACGGCACCCACAGGGCGATGATCGGATCGATCCGGCCAAGCGCGCCCACGCCTTGCCCATATTCGTTGATCTTGTGATAGGTCACGATGAAGACGATCGACAGGAACACCCCCAGGGCGGATGTCGACCTTTTCGGTGGAATGGCAAAGGCCAACGCCGCGAGCGGTAGCAACAGCATCATCGCGACTTCCACCATGCGAAAATGGAAGTTGGCGCGGATCTCATTGCGCAGCTTGGGCTTGAGCGTGGGGTCATGGCCCAGCTTCGCCAGTTCGATGATGGTTTTTTCCCGGTCGACGTTGCGGCCGCGGAATCGTTCGATCTGCGGCAGGTCGATGGGCAGGTCGTGGCTGGAAAAGGACAGGATGCGCGGCGAGTGATATTTGGGCGCGTCATTCACCAAAACCCCGTCGCGCAGGCGAAAGATGATAGTGTCGGGATCGTCGGTAGCCAGGAAGCTGCCCTGCGCCGCTGTCACCGCCACGGTCTGGCCATCCTTGCCCGCGGCTCGCACGAAGATGCCCTGCAGATTGCGCCCGCCGTCCAGGCTGCGTTCGATCCGCAGGGTCATGCGCTTACCCAGGCTGGTGAACTCTCCCACCTTGACCGATGCCCCCAGCGCGCCCGATCGCAGTTCGAAACGCAACGCTTCATAGGCATGACGGGACAGCGGCTGGACAAAACCGACGATCCCGAAATTAAGCAGCGCCAGCGCGATCGCATACATATACGGCACGCGCAGCAGGCGACCGTAGGACAGGCCCACGCCACGCATCACGTCCAGTTCCGATGACAAGGCCAATTTACGGAAAGCGAGCAGGATGCCCAGCATCAGGCCGATCGGAATACCCAGCGACAGATATTCCGGCATCATGTTGGCCAGCATGCGCCAGACGACGCTCACCGGCCCGCCTTCTGCCGCCACGAAGTCGAACAGGCTGAGCATCTTGTCGAGCACGAGCAGCATCGCGGAGATTATCAGCGTGCCGAGCATCGGCAAGGCAATCAGGCGGGCCAGATATCGGTCAGTGGCGGTCAGCATTCTCTATGTGGTCGTCCCATCACCATGATTTGGCCGCAAACCCCCCCCATAGCTGAAACCACGGAAACAAGTTTGCGGGGCGAACAGGGGCTCGCCGTCCGATGTCATGGGCGGCTATAGCTTCACGGAGTCGGATGGTCATGTTCAAAGTTTCGGTGGGTCTGTTACCGGTGGCGTTGTTAGCCATCACCCCCGCAATGGCTCATGGGCAGGAAATCAGCAACGATCTTGGCCGTTGCGGCGGATCGGCCAAGGGGCCAGCCGTGCTGGTCGATGTGCGTGGTTTCGCTGCCCCCACGGGCAAGGTGCGCGTGCAAACTTACCCTGCCACAAAAAATGCCTGGCTTGCCAAGGGCGCCTGGCTCAACCGTATCGATACCGTTGTTCAACCCAGCAACGGGACCATGCGTTTCTGCATGCCTGTGCCGGAAGCGGGGCGATATGGTATCGCCGTGCGTCACGATCGTAACGGTAATGGCAAAACGGACATTTCGCGTGACGGCGGCGGATTTTCCAACAACCCGTCGATCAGCATCTTCAACCTGGGCAAGCCATCGGTCGAAAAGGCTGCGGTGCGGGTCGGGCCAGGTGTGACGCGCATCACCATCAACCTGCAGTATATGTGATAATTTATGGTCCGCGTCGCGCTCCTGTCCAATCCCAAATCCACGGGCAACCGGCAGAGCCTGCCGCGGGTGCGCAGTTACTGCGCCAGCAATCCCGACATTTTCCATTATGAAGTGGAGCATGTCGACCAGATCGGCCGGGCGTTGCAGACCATCGCCCGCGTCGATCCGGTGGTCATCGTCGTCAACGGCGGCGATGGCACCGTCCAGGCGGCGTTGACGGAATTATATCAGGGTGAACATTTCAAGGGCCGCGTCCCGCCCATCGCGGTGCTTCCCAATGGCAAGACCAATTTGATCGCGCTTGACCTGGGCATCCATGGCGACCCTATCAAGGCGCTGGAACGGATTGTCCAGATCGCCAAGGCGGGCGTGGACGACCATGTCGTGGCGCGCGAATTGATCGCCTTGTCCGACGGCGGCGCGGACACGCGACCGGTGCTGGGCATGTTCCTGGGCGGCGCGGGCCTGGCCGATTACATGCTCTATTGCCGCAACCGCATCTATCCGCTGGGCCTGTCCAATGGCCTTAGCCATTTCCTGACGGTCCTGGCGGTGCTGGCCACGTTGATCTTTGGCATCAGGGCGCGATTTCTGCCGCAGTCGAGCCGTCCGGTACGCATCTCGCTGATCCGCGACGGCCAGCTTGCCGGCCGGTTCGCCGTGCTGATCGTGACCACGCTGGAACGGCTGCTGCTGGGCGTGCAGCCGGGCGACAGTCGGCGCGGCAACATGAAGCTGATGGCCGTGGACCAGAATCTTGGCTCCCTGCTGCGGTTGGGCTGGGCCAGCGCCACCCGCCGGGTGGGCAAGGCAAAGATGCAGGGCATCCATCTGGAACAGGGGGACGTCATCCGTATCGAAGGCGACCATAGCAGCGTCATCCTGGACGGCGAACTGTTCCAGGCGTCGGAAGGCAAGCCCATCATATTGCGTTCGACCCAGCCAGTGCCTTTCCTGCGGCTGGCGGCCTGAAGGCTGCATGGCTTCGGCTGTAAAGCAGTGGATGCGACCGGGCGGAAATGCCGGTTGCCCGATGCCCGTCGTCCTGGATAAGCAGGGTCGATAAGCGCATTTCCATGGACGGAAGATATATGACCAGATGGCTAAGTGCGATCCTGCTTCCAACGATGTGTGCTACGTCCTTGGCTTCCGCTCAGGTTATTCAGCCACCCGCACGGTCCATGACGAATGCGACCGAGGTTCAGGTGGGTTCCTATCTTCAGCCGCCTTCTTATCGGTCATATCTTCAGGCGCCGACCTATCGACTGTGGATCGGTCGTGCGGAAGGGGCGTCCGGTGATGAAGACTCCCAAACGCCGACGCTGACGGTATTCCGGCCCTATCCGGGACATGATAACGGAACGGCCGTTATCATCGCGCCGGGCGGTGGCTATATGGCCTTGGCGGCAACCTTGGAGGGGCGACAGGTCGCCGAATGGTTTGCGTCGCGCGGCGTCACTGCGTTCGTCCTGAAATATCGCGTCGGCAAGGCTGCGCGCCTTCCGATCCCGCTGGCCGATGGGAAGAGAGCGGTGCGCTTCGTTCGCGCCAATGCGGCGCAGCTCAAAGTTGATCCCGACCGCATAGGCATGATGGGCTTTTCAGCGGGCGGGCATCTGGCCGCCATGACTGCGGCCCAAGCGGACAAGGGGGCGGCGGCAGACCGGGACCCGGTGCAGCGTGTGAGCAGTCGCCCCGATTTCCTGGTGCTGGCCTACCCTTGGTTGGAAGCTACCGTTCTGGATGCCAAGGGCCAGTCGCAATATTGCACTTTCGCCCGCCAGGATTGCGTCGCGAAAAGCTATGAAAAATATATGCCGCTGCGGTTCGTGACGAACGACATGCCGCCGACCTTCCTTTATCACACGACAACCGACGCGCTGGTGGATGTAGGGGGAAGCTTGGCCTTCTACGATGCGGTACGGCGAAAGGGAATTCCAGCGGAATTGCACATGTTTGCCAAGGGTGAACATGGAACGGGACTGGGAGGGTCGGACCCAGCTTTGGAACGATGGCCCGAATTGCTGGGCAACTGGCTTCGCGCCTTGGGAATGTTTGATAAAAGGCCAAAAGCGAAATAGCCGGACAGGGCTACCCCCTGTCACTCTTTCGATTTGAGCGCCTCTGCCAGCGACACGGTCGCACTGCCGCGACGGGCGGGTTGGGCCTGGCTTGGATGTGGTTTCCAGCCGCTCAGATATAATATCGCCATCTGCTCTGGGGTGCGTCCATCATTGTCGGCGGCGGCGGCGAACTGTTCAGCCGCGCCGATCAATATGTCGCGTCGCAACGCAGGGGGCCGCGATGTCAGGACATTGGCCGCCCCCATTCCACGCAGGTCGTGCATCAGGCGCAAGATGTCGCCATAGCGCACAGTCAGCGTCTCCCCATCCGCGACTGGCATGGCGAAACCGGCGCGGCTCAAAAGGTCGCCGGCGGCGCGGACATCCACTTGCGGATGGATGTGCTGGGCGGGGCGGTCGCCTTCCGCCGTCATCAGTGCGGCGCGCAGGCGGGGCAATGTGCCTGCGCCGGTGAAGGCGGCCAGCATCAATCCGTCAGGACGTAGGATGCGGCGCATGAGGATCAGCGCACCGGGAAGGTCATTCACACTGTCCAGCGTCCCGCAGGCGACCACCAGGTCGAAACTGTCGTCGGCAAAGGGCAGGGCGTCTTCATCCGCCTGCACGCCGCCTTGCTGCCGGGCGGCGACGAAGCCGGGGTCCGCGCAGATGACGCGCTTGCCCATGGCTTCCAGCGCGGCCCGACCGTTGCCGTCGGGGCATCCGATCAGCAGCGCTTCGGGAAGGTCGCGCTTCACGTAGGCCAGCCGGTCCATCAGCTCGTCCAGCATCGCCCGATAGAGGAAATCATGATCGGCAAAGCCGTCCATCATCCGGTCCCGGCGTCTGGCTCTCAATCCGCGGTCGAATATGTCGGGCTGTGTCATGGCGGGCCTTGTGCATCGCAGGCTGAGCGGGAACAAGGGCGATCATGCCGGTCCTGACCTTTCTCAAACATGTATCGCGTCCCGTCGTCGACTATGCCCTGCCGCCCCGTTGTCCGGGCTGTGGAGTGATTGTCGATGCCGACGACGCTTTTTGCCTTAATTGCTGGAACGGGATGCGATTTCTGGGCGAGCCCTGCTGTGCCCGCTGCGGCCTGCCGTTCGACCATGACATGGGGTCGGGCGGCACATGCGGTTCATGTCTTGCCGACCCGCCGCCCTTCGACAGCGCCCGTGCGGTGCTGGCCTATGACGAAGTTGCGCGCAAAGTGGCGCTGCGGCTGAAATATGGGCGGCGCGTCGGGCTGGCCCGCCTGATCGCGCGGCATATGGCGCGGCATGTCCGTGTCAGCGATCCACCACCGCTGATCGTGCCGGTGCCGCTGCACCGCTGGCGATTATGGTGGCGGGGCTTCAACCAGTCGGCGCTGGTCGCCGATCATCTGGGGCGGCTGACGGGCCTGGACGTCGACAAGCACGGCCTGCTGCGCGTCCGCGCGACGCAGCCGCTGCGGGACGCTGATCCCCGGCGGCGGGCAAAGGCGGTGCGTGGCGCTTTCGGGCTGGCGAAGGGGCACAGGTTCAGGGGGCGGACCGTCATATTGATCGACGACGTGCATACCAGCGGCGCGACCGCCGCCGCCTGTTCACGCGCGTTGAAACGAGGAGGAGCGTCCAGCGTTCACCTGCTATGCTGGACGCGCGCCTTGCCGGGCAGGGAAGACGCGGCTGATTGACAAAGGGGCGCTCAACCACAATTTCACTGGGCAAGGAGTTATGAAACCGATGGCGAAAGTGGAAATCTATACCAAGGCGTGGTGCGGCTATTGCGCGCGGGCCAAGGCGTTGCTGCAGGGCAAGGGCGTCGGCTTTGAGGAATATGACATCACCATGGGCGGACCACGGCGCACGGAGATGCTGGAACGCGCCAATGGCGGAACCACAGTGCCACAGATTTTCATCGACGGACGCCATATTGGCGGCAGCGATGATATGGCCGCGCTGGACCGGCGGGGTCAGTTGGACCCCCTTCTGGGCATGTGAACCCCATGCGCGCCGCGATATTCCAGATGACGAGCGGGATCGATCCTGCTGTCAATGCCGGTGCGATGACGGACATGATCGCGCGGGCAGCAGGGGAGGGCGCGGATATGGTCTTCACGCCTGAAATGGCGGGCTATCTGGACCGTGACCGGCAACGCGCGGCGGCGACCCTGAAGTCGGAAGCCGACGACCCGGTACTGGCCCGGATTTGCGAAGCAGCGGCCAAACATGGCATTTGGGTGCATATAGGATCTCTGCCGCTCAAGGATGAGCGGGCCGACGGCCGATGGACCAATCGCAGCTTCATGATCGATGCGGCGGGCGAAGTCCGCGCCCGCTATGACAAGATTCACCTGTTCGATGTGGACCTGGCGACGGGTGAAAGCTGGCGGGAATCGTCGGTCTATGGCCCAGGGGAAAGGGCCGTAGTCGTGGACACCCCCTGGGCGCGCATGGGCATGACCGTCTGTTACGACATGCGCTTTCCTGATCTTTATCGTGCACTCACTGACGCGGGGGCGTCCGTGCTGCTGACGCCCGCCGCCTTCACCGTGCCGACGGGGCAAGCGCACTGGCACATATTGCTGCGCGCGCGCGCGATCGAGGCGGGTTGCTTCGTTATCGCAGCAGCACAGGCCGGTCGTCATGCCGACGGGCGCGAAACCTACGGCCATAGTCTGATCGTCGACCCATGGGGGGACGTGCTGTTGGACATGGGCGCGGAATCCGGCATGGCCCTTGCCGACATCGACTTTGCCCGCGTAGAGGACGTCCGCGCGAAAATACCCGCGCTCGCCAACCGGCGGACCATAGCCCAGGACGTGATAGTGTCGTGATAGTTTTCGACTTGAAGTGCAGTGCCCAAGGTCATGTGTTCGAAGCGTGGTTCGGATCAAGCGCCGACTATGAAGACCAGACGGCGCGTGGCTTGCTGGTCTGCCCGCTATGTGGCGACACCCAGGTGGCAAAGGCGCTGATGGCGCCCGCCGTCCCGCGCAAGGGCAATAGCCGCGCACCCGTATTGCGGGAGCCTCAGGATCAGCCGACAGCCGTCGCAGTCACCGGCGACGAAGCGCGTATGCGGGAACTGATGGTCAACCTCGCCAAGGCGCAGGCCAAGGTGCTGGAAGGATCGACCTGGGTCGGTCGGGGCTTTGCCGAACAGGCGCGCGCCATTCATTATGGCGAACAGGACAGCGCCAGCATCCATGGCGAAGTCGCTCCCGAAGAAGCTCGCGCCCTGATAGCCGAGGGTGTGGACGTGGCGGCTTTGCCATTTCCGGTCGTCCCGCCCGAAGCGAAGAATTGACCACGGGGCTCGCGCGCAATAGAGCCGTCGGCGGGCACCCGTAGCTCAGCAGGATAGAGCATCAGATTCCTAATCTGAGGGCCATGGGTTCGAATCCCGTCGGGTGCACCACCGTAACCGCCAACTCCCAATATCGCAGGAGGTGGCGTTCAAAGGGCCGGTTTGACCGCTTCGTCAATCCGGCCGTTAAAGCCAACCTATTTCTGCGCCTTGGCAATGCAGGCTTTGACCGCCGCCATGCCCGCTCGCGCCTTCATCAACATGTCGAAGTGGAAACGTTGCCGCGCGGATCCGATCGCAACGGCTCCGTCGATAATCCTTCGATTGTTGGGCCACAACCGGTGACTGTTGCTCGCGTCGCGTGGGACGCAGGTGTCGAACGACATGTCGGCGCGACGTCCGATCCGGTCACTAATTTCGCGCATCAATAGCTGGCCGGGGGCATAGGCGCGATATTCTTCGTCGAAGGTCATTTTGAAACCATGGCCCCAGGACGGCGATTCAAACCAGCTCGACATGGCAATCACACGGCCATTGACCGACAGGCTGGCAAGCCGCGCGCTGCCATTCTCATGGCCACGCTCGATAATAGTGCGAAACAGGGCCTCGGTTTCGGGGGCGCTGCCAAGGGCGCTGCCGTTGCGTCCCTTCCAGCCCGATGCCTCCATTTCCAGAAAGGCGTCGATCCAGGGTGTGCACGGCTGGGTTGGATCGAATATGGTAATCGCGACCGAACCATGATCACGCTCGATCCGCCGCAACAGGCTGCGAAGTCGGCTCCGCACTTTGGCGTCGCTGCGGTCTGCGGCGTCATCGCCCACCCGATAGGCCGGGCGGTTGAAGCGGTGGATGATGTGAAACGCCCGGCCTTCGTGCCTGCAGCGATCCAGCAGCGCGATGCTGATCGGGTCATCTGCATCGAATGCCCCGAAATGCAGCAATATCTCACCGCTCGCCTGTCGGTCGAGAAACGCCAGCAAGCTTGCCCAGAACAGGTCAGCCGATTGCGCCGCCACCAGCGGCATGCCCAGAAACTGGCTGGTGGTCGACCAGCCACGCCAGATGCGTGCAGGCCAACGCCCAAAGCGCGATGCGGTAACCAGGGGCATCACGCCCAACCACGTACCGCTGTGATGGCTGACAACGGCCAGCATCGCGTCGCGACCGTCAGCAGCATGACGAAGCGCGGCATCCATAAACCAGTCCTGAGCGAACACATTGGCAGCCCCGGCATGCGCCGACAGGGCCGCCCAGCGCGCCCGGTCATCAGCGGTCAGATCAGCATGACGCACCATGCGGACTGTCGGCTGGTCCGTATCCGCCATTGGCCATGCATGGCTGCGGTTCACCTCAAAGGCGCTGGCGGGAGGCAGATGGCTCACAACAATCGTGCCTTGCGGGCGACACGACAACTCAGGGAACGCCATTTCGGCGCCTTTGGCCATGTCGGCATGTTTCCGGTTGGCAAACCCCACCGCCGCAGCAGCGGATTGACATGCATGGCATTCCCAACCGCTTCGCTCCACTGGCTCTGCCAGGTTATAGATAGGGAAATTGACGGCTCTGCGCCTGCTTTTACCCAATGCGGCGATGCGTAGGGCACGAACAACGCGTCCCCCGGCTGCAGATGATGGACGTCCGCCTCCGCCTCATATGCGTCGTTCCACGGCAGCATATTGCCACCTGCGCCATAATAGGCCTCATGGCGGTCGAATGGCAGCCACGGCGGGCCGGGATGATATGTTGCGAAGTGCTTGTCGCCCGCGATCTGGAACAGCATGTTATATTCGCAGTCGAAATGAAACGGGGTCAGCGTGCCCGGTGCAGAAATGAAGATGAACCCTCTTACGGTCAGGCCGGGACCGGTCGAGGGAGCAATTGCGGGGCCGATCTGGTCCATCAACCTGTCCAGCAACTCGCGATAGGCGGGCAATTGCTCGACGAAGCGGAGCATGACCCAGTTGCCGCTGGTGTCGATCGACCGAATAACATTTGCGACATTGGCGTCATCCGACCCGTCCATCTTGAACTCGCCGCCCTTTGCGGCGTTGCCGATCCGGCGTTCGACATATTCGGGCGGCAATTCAAGAGCTGCCTTGGCCAGCGCTTCGACTGACAACAGGGGCTGGCCCATCAGGCTGTGCCGCAGCATCGTCGGCGACAAAGGGTAGGCGTCGGCGAAAGAGCCGAGGCTGGCCGGGGCGAGGAAGGACATGATGGCTATTCTTTGACGACGGCGGAATGATCGCCCCAATGTTGCGGCCGACTTTTGAAAATTGCGTTAATGCGGGCAGATTTTCCGAGGCGGGAGACAGAGCCTCCGAATGCCGCAAATATGATCAATGTCCCTTCGCGGCCAAGGCGGATGTTCGTTACGGGTGCAACCGCTTTGCCCTGTGCTGCGTTTGATGACCGGATTTTTCGAAGCGAAGTGGTGCCTGCCGATGATCGACCCGAATATACGTGTCTCAACAGGTAATAGCGGTCTCGATCTGGTGCTTCGGGGCGGACTGCCAACAAATCGGCTTTTTCTGGTCGAAGGGATGCCAGGATCGGGCAAGACGACCCTGGCGCTCGAATTTCTGCTCGAAGGCGTTCAAAAAGGCGAGCCGGTTCTTTACATCACTCTATCCGAAACCAGCGAAGAATTGGACGTGGTTGCCAGGTCGCACGGCTGGTCGCTCGCAGGCATCGACTTGTTCGAACTCGCTTCGGCTGATGAAGTGCTTGGCGTCAGTCGTGACCAATCCATCCTCCACAGCTGGGAAATGGAACTTGGGGGCATGATCCAGCTGATCCGCGAGGAAGTCGAGCGTGTGAAGCCCAAGCGGATCGTCTTCGACAGCCTTTCGGAAATGCGGCTGCTGGCCCAGGATCCGTTGCGTTATCGTCGGCAACTGTTGTTTCTCAAACAATTCTTCTCTGGTCTCGACACCACTGTGTTGCTGGTGGACGACATGACTGGATCGATCGGCGGGCGGGACAATCACTTGCACAGCCTGTGCCACGGCGTGATCACGCTGGAGCGGCTGACGCTTGATTTCGGGGCGGCGCGGCGGCGGATGCAGGTTCAGAAGATGCGTGGCGTCGATTTTGTAGCTGGCTATCACGACATGATTATCCGCAAGGGCGGCGTTGATATCTTCCCACGGCTGATCGCCGCTAATCATCACACCCCCTTTATCGGAGATTCTGTCCCAAGTGGCATAGGTGAGCTGGATGCGATGCTGAACGGCGGGCCGGCGCGGGGGACATCGACGCTCATCACCGGGCCGGCAGGCTCGGGCAAGACCACTCTGGCGCTTCAATATCTGGCGGCTGCATGTCGGCGTGACGAAAAAGTGGTCATATATGAGTTTGACGAACGTATCGGAACGCTGATTTCGCGCGCAACGGCGTTCGGGATCGATCTTGAAGGGATGATCAGCTGCGGTTCACTGGCAATCCGCCAGATCGACCCCGCCGAGATTTCGCCCGGCCAATTTGCAGCGATGGTGCGCGCCGAGATTGAGGAGAATGACGTTCGGGTCGTGCTGATCGACAGCCTGAGCGGTTATCTTTCGGCGATGCCGCAAGAGCAGCAGCTGATCCTGCAACTTCACGAACTACTTTCCTACCTGAATCAGGCTGGCGTGGTGACGCTGCTCATCAATCCGCAGGCGGGTTTCTTTGGAACCATGCAGACCGGTGGTCTCAATGTTTCCTACATCGCTGATATCGTCATCCTCCTGCGCTTTTTCGAAAGCGAGGGACGCATCCGCAAGGCGATATCGGTCGTCAAGAACCGCAGCGGCCAGCATGAGGATACGATCCGCGAACTGCGTATCGACGCGCAGGGCATCCGGGTCGGCGCGCCGCTGGCGGAATTCAGGGGTGTGCTGACCGGCACCCCTGAATATGTTGGCGCGAAGGGCCCGTTGATGGAAGATCGCGGCTAAGTGCATCGGACCGCAACCGAAGGCCGGCGCGTCCTGGTCAGTGCGCCATATGGCAATGATGCAGCGAGCGTTGCCAGGCTGTTGACATCTCAGGGCTATGACGTCGGAATATGCGCAACGCTGAATGATGTCGCGGACGGGATCGACCAACATGTCGGCGTGGTGCTCCTTACCGAAGAAGCTCTGTTGACCGATCTCGGGCCATTGGACCGCAGGCTGGCAGCGCAGCCTTCCTGGTCCGACGTCCCGTTTGTATTGCTTGCCGGGCGTCAGGCAGGGCGCAGAGTGTCCAGTGAGGCCGTCCGCCGACGCCTGCCGGAAAGTGCGATCAGTGTCGTCCTGCTTGAACGACCGCTAAGCAGCGAGTCACTGCTCAGCGCGATTGTTTCGTCGATGCGCGCCCGTCAGAAGCAGTTCGAAATACGCGATCGGCTTGCCGAACTGGACAGCCAGCGCGCGCGTCTGACCACATTGCTCGATACGCTTCCAGTGGGGGTGGCGTTCGTGAATGCCGACGGTTCGACTTTGCTGTCGAACCCTGAGTTCCGCCGCTTCCTCCCGACTGGCGAAGTGCCGTCGCGCGATTCCAACTTGGCGACCCGGTGGGAAGGCTATGAAGCCGACGGCAGTCCTATCCAGCGCGATCGATATGTGATTGCACGATCCTTGCGCGGGGAGCGGGTTGCGGGCATCGATTTCCTCCACCACCCGGTTGTCGGTGAGCCGATCTGGACGCGGGTCAGTGGCATACCGCTGATGGATGGGGACAGCATCACGGGCGCGATTTCGGTGATCGTCGACATCGACGAACAAAAGCGCAGCCAGATTGCACTCGCGCAAGCAGCCGATAAGCTCGAACATCAAGTGGAGGAACGGACAGAGGCGCTGACAGAAGCGCTCGCCAGGCTTGAGGCTGAAGCCGAAGAGCGCGAACGGGCCGAAGCAGCCCTGCGGCAGTCGCAGAAAATGGAAGCCGTTGGCCAGTTGACCGGCGGGATTGCGCATGACTTCAACAATATGCTGACTGGCGTGCTGGGCGCCATCGACATCATGAAGCGGCGGATCGCGTCCGGGCGTCTGGACGATCTCGACCGGTTCATGGAAGCGGCAAGCACGTCGGCGCAGCGGGCAGCGGGACTGACCGCGCGTTTGCTGGCATTTTCGCGTCGGCAATCGCTCGACAGCCGGGCGACTGATGTAAACATGCTGGTGTCCTCGCTCGAAGATTTGCTGCGCCGAACGATGAGCGAGCAGATCTCCGTATCGATCCGTCCGGGTGACAATGTGCCGCCGGCGGTCGTGGACGCCAACCAGCTAGAAAGTGCGATACTCAATCTCGCGATCAATGCCCGCGACGCCATGCCCGAAGGGGGCGCGTTGATCGTCGAAACAAGCGCGACGACGCTCGATGCCGCCTATTGCAACAGTCATCCGGGTATCGCACCCGGTCGTTATGTCGTGATTGCCGTGTCCGATAGCGGTGTCGGCATGGAACAGGCGACTTTGGAAAAGGTCTTCGACCCATTCTTCACGACCAAACCAGTGGGGCAGGGAACGGGGCTGGGCCTTTCGATGGTCTACGGCTTTGCCAAGCAGTCCGAAGGACAGGTCCGCATCCATTCCACGCCCGGTGAGGGCACATCGGTGAAATTGTTTGTCCCGGCGGCTGAAAACCAGCTTGCCCATGAGGCCGACGCGCCAGAGGCGATCCATCACGGCGATGGCGAAACCGTGTTGTTGGTGGAAGACGACCCATCTGTGCGCCTGTTGGTTCGCGAGGTTCTGAATGAGCTTGGCTATAAGGCAGTGGAGGCAGCGGAGGCGCAGTCGGCGATCCGCCTTCTGAACAGCGGCCGCAAGTTTGATCTGATGGTCACCGACGTTGGCCTGCCCGGAATGAGCGGTCGTCAGCTCGCCGAAGTGGCGCGGGAACATTTACCCCATTTGCCGATCCTGTTTGTCACTGGATATGCCGAAAATGCCGCGATCCGCGCGGGCTTTTTGGGCACGAATATGCAAATGATCACCAAACCGTTTCAGATCCAGCAGCTCTCAGCCAAGATTTCGGAGATGTTGCGCTGAAATCCAGGGCGTGGCCCCCTGATTTTTTGGGTTCGCCAAAATCTTTGGCCCTGCACTCGCTAGCCGCCAACCATCGCAAGTCATCCACAATCGCATTTGTGTAACGGCGGGCTTACTGACAGATTGCCGCGCAGATATGGCAACGCGCAAACTATCCGGGTTCGCACCGATCCACCCGCCGGTCGGATTATGGCGTTCCTTGCGGGAAAGATGGCGGATCAATCCTTCGCCAGACAGGCTCATTTCCACCGGCAGGCTGGTGGCGGTGCTCTTTGCCGCTCTCGCCATCTATCTGGACCCCACACGGCCCGCCGGGTTCCTGAATGAAGCGCATTATCTGCTCGCGACCTATCTGGCATTTTCGCTGCTGCTGGTGGTGGCGCCGCCGTCCTGGCCACTGGGCAGCGGCCTCCACCTGATTTTCCATGCCGTCGACGCACTTGCCCTGGCGGCGCTGGTCTACCTTACCGATGAATTGAACAGCCCCTTTTTCCCGTTCCTTCCATTCATCCTGCTGGCAGCGACCCTGCGTTGGGGAATATTGGGGGCGGTGATCGGGGCGCTGGCCATGGAAGCGCTTTTGTTCGCCATCGGGTGGAAAGATCTTTGGGACGGAGATTCCGAACTCAACCTGTTCATCATGCGGTCCGCCTATTTCTTGGTGGCGGCAGCGATGCTGGGCTATTTCGGCGCCTGCCGGGCCAGCAACAGCCGACGTTTTGCTCAGCTCGCCAGCTGGTCCTTCGCTCCTGCCACGACCGACGCGCAGATTTGGCTGACGGATTTGCTGGGTCACGCGTCCGGCCTGTTGCGTGCGGAAAAGCTGGTCCTGATCTGGCAGAGCAAGAAGGGGGGCAACGGCTCGGTGGCGATGTGGGGGCCAGACGGACTATGCTATAGCTCGGTCGATGACCCGTTATTCTGGCGTGCCCATGCCGCCTGCCTTTCTCAAGGCGCGCTGTCCCGGAAAAAGGCAATGGCCCAATTGCAGGCGATCGGCGCTTCCCTTGGATGGCCTGACCTGATCGTCGATTCGGCGATGGTGCGTTCCGCGCCTTTCATGGGCGCGACCGCGATCGGGCGCTTCTACGTGGTGGATGCCAGCAACCGTCATGAGGATGCGCAGCATCTGACCCAGATTACCGCACTCAGGATCGGTCATGAACTGGAGCGCCTGGCGCTGATCCATGCCATCGCCGACAATGCGCGCGATCAGGAACGGGTGCGCCTTGCGCGCGACCTGCACGACAGCGTCCTGCAGGAACTCACTGCCGCCTCGCTGAAACTGAAAGCCGCGCGGGCCGCCATGCCGGAAGACGCGCGGGAGCCGCTGAATGGCGTCAGCCACATCATGGCCGAACAGCAGCGCCGCATTCGCTTGTTCGTGGAGAACAGCCGCACGTTGGAATCCATGCCCGTACGCGACCTGTCCTTCTCGCTAGCTGAAAAGGCGGATGAATTGTCCGGCCAGTGGGGTTGCGATATCGCGCTGTCGGTGCACCCCCCCGACATGGAGGCCCCCGGCGGCTTCCACCGGGAACTGGCGCAGTTGTTGAGCGAAGCTACTGCCAACGCCGTCCGCCACGGCGGGGCGACACGATTGGCGGTGGAGCTGAAACAACAGGAAAAGGGATTGTGCATCACCATTGCAGACAATGGATGCGGCATGTCCCCGCCCATTGGAGAGGAGCCGACATGGCCGCGGTCGCTCCGGGCGCGCGTGCATGATATGGGAGGACGCCTTGGGATTACCCGCTATGCGCCGGGGCTTGCCATGAAGATTGAGGTGCCCTTGCCATGACCCGGTCGGTCTTCCTGCTGGACGATCACCCGGTCGTCCTTCGCGGCCTGGCCGATCTGGTGGCCATGGAACCCGATTTTCAGGTCGTTGGCAGCACGACCGAAGGCGCGAGCGCCTTTGCCATGATCGATCGGTTGCGGCCCGACATCGCCATTCTCGACATCAATTTGCCCGATGTCAGCGGTCTTGCAGTGCTGCGACGGCTTCGGGCGGCGAACTTGCCCGTTCGCCCGGTGTTTCTGACGTCGCTGATCACTCCAGCGCAACTGTCCGAAGCCATCGCCAATGGCATATGGGGCATCGTCCTGAAGGAAGCGGCGCCAGACACGCTGATCGACTGCCTTCGCGCCGTGGCGGCGGGTCGGCGCTGGCTGCCCAGCGAGATAGTCCATAAGGCCGACCCGTCGTGGGATGAGGATATGGCGTCCTCCAACTTCGACGCCCTCACGCCGCGCGAGCGAGAAATTGCCAGCCAGGCATGCCGTGGCCTTTCCAACAAGGACATCGCGCGGGAACTGGGCGCCAGCGAAGGTACGGTGAAGATCCACCTGCACAACATCTTTCAAAAGCTGCGCATCACGAACCGCACTGCCATGGCCGCCATCTATTTCGAGCATCTGGGCGAGGCAAAGGGGGATGCCCCAAATGGATAGGCCGGTGCTCCTTCGAAGTATATAAATCCATGGATTCCCGCCGTCTTCGCCAGACCATAAACATGTTCCCATCGACGTTCAGGCGAAGGGGAACCGAATATTATGGCCACGCAACTCAGGCCGGATTTGCCGTCCACCTTCGCTGACAATCCCAACATCCTGACATTGGACCAGGCACTCAGCCTGGACGTGCGCGAATCCAATCGCCTCTACGCACGTCACCTCAATCGCCATTTGCTGGAAATCTATGCGATCCTGGGTCTGGACGACCTGGATGTGCGCGCGGCGAAGGGGACGGTGCTGCACCTTGCCGACGGTCGGCGGATACTTGACTTCTCCACCGGCATGGGGGCCGCCGGGCTGGGCCACAATCATCCGCGCGTCATAGCGGCAGAGCGGCTTTGCCATGACCGGGCGGTGCTGGATATAATCAAGCTCGCACCGCACAAGCTACAGGCCGCGCTGGCCTATAATCTTGCCGAAATCCTGCCTGACCCGCTGGACACCAGCTTCTTCGCTACGTCAGGGGCAGAGGCGAATGAGGCCGCGATGAAGCTGGCCGAGCGGGTCCAGACGCCGAAGGGCAAGACCAAGTTCCTGTGCATGCAGGGCGCCTTCCATGGCAAGACGCACGGCGCGCTGTCGCTCACCACCGCTACCAATGTGCATAGCGGCTTCCTGCTGGGCGTGCCCAAGGAGAATATCCTTTATATCCCCTATGGCGATATCGAAGCGATGCGCGCGGCGATCGCGCAGGAAACGGGGCCAAAGGGCAACGGCATCATCGCCGCCATCATCGAACCCATTCGCGGCACCGCCTGCGAAGTGCCCCCGCCGGGCTATCTGACACAATTTGCCGACCTGTGCCGGACGAACGACATATTGTCGATCTTCGACGAGGTGAAGGTGGGATGCGGGCGCACCGGGCGCTTCTGCGCCTTCATGCATGAAGATGTCGTGCCCGACATCGTGACGCTGGCAAAGACGCTGGGCGGTGGAAAGCGGGCGATCGGCGCGATGGTCACGTCTCATGCCCTGTTCGCAAAGGCCTATGGCAATCGCAATGATTGCACCCTGCACAGTTCGACCTTCAGCGGCATTGGCGAAACCTGCGCGGTGGCGATCGAAACGCTCAACGCCTTGTATGAAGACGGGCTGATCGACAACGCCCGGACGATGGGCGGCTATCTGGAAACGCGGCTGGAAGAGTTGCGGACCAAATATCCGCGGACCCTGCTGGAGGTTCGGGGGCGGGGACTGTTTCGCGCGATCCGGCTCAACTTCGGAGAGGAAATGGTGTCGAAGCTGGTCGATGTATCGGGCAGCACGCTGTTCCAGACCTATCAGACGGTGCTGATCGGCGCATTGGCGCGGCAGTTGTTCGAACGGCATGATGTGATGGTGCATTTCCAGCCGGGCGCGCGCGACATGCTGCATTTCATGCCACCTTTCATCGTGACGAAATCGCAGATCGATCAACTGATCGACGGACTGGACGACATCCTTGGCCGCGGGATCGCAGAATCCGCGCTACGCTTCGTCGCTGGCAATGTGAAGCGGATCATTTCCAGCCGGGTGAAAGGATGATGGACATGTCCGCTCCATCCCAAACGCTGACGGAAGTGAAGGCCAAAGCTGACCCGGATCGTTTCTGGGCTGTGGGCTTTCCGCTGCTGGCCGTCCTGCTGTTCCTGCTGTCCACCCATCAGGGGATCGGGATATGGCCCGACAGTGCGCGCTATATGAACATGGCGGCAACGCCCTGGGACGCGCCTGCCTATGCCGCCATTCTGCATCTTGTGGCGTTGAGCGGCCTGGACATTGTTGTTGGCGCCTGGGGAATTGGACTGGTTCTCAGCGGGCTGAACGCTTTCCTGACCTGGCATATCCTTCGCGTGGCGACCGGTCGGACGGGCTATGCCGCCCTTGGCACCGCGCTTGTCGTGATCGCGCCGCAGACTGTGGCGCTTCATGGGCTGGCCATGTCGGAACCGCTGTTCCTGACCGTGATCATGGCGACGTTGCTGGCTTTCCTGCGCTATGTTCAAAGTGGTGAGACGCGTTGGCTGATCGCCGTGGGCGTTGGCATCGGGCTGGCGTCGCTCGTTCGCTTCACGGCGCCTGCGCTGGGCGCTGCCATCGCCCTGTTCCTGATTGTCGATCCGCGCCATGATGCCAAACGCCGGGTCGCGGACGTGGCCCGCATTTTCATTCCCTCGGCAGTCATCTTCCTGGGCTGGGCCATTATCGCTGCTGAAGTCAGCGGGCGATCGACGGGACGTCCCATGGAATGGCTGGGCAATATGACCGCCAGGGAATGGTGGCTCAGCTTCAACGCCCTGGCCGCATGGATAGCGCCCGATGAAGTGCCGACCGTGATACGGCGCATCCTGTTCCTGATGGCGATGTCGGCCAGCCTGCTTGTCCTGGTCCGCCATGCCCGCAGCGTTCTGGACCGGGCCGCCAAAGGTCATGCGGAACCGTCGTTGATCGCCATTCCGCTGGGCTTCTTCTTCTTCACCTATCTGGGCTTCATGGTGCTCGCCACCGCGATTGAGACCAACCTGCACCTCAACGGTCGCTACGCCTTTCCGATCTACTGCACCAGCATCATGGCGGTGACGATTGCGATGGCGCACGTGAAAATCGCCGACCCTGCCATCAGGTGGCTGCATAGCGCGCTGATCGGCCTTGCCTGCGTGATGCTGGTCAGTCACGGCCTGCGCAGCGCCGTTCGCGTGCACCAGGCATGGCAGGAAGGCGTCGGTTTCGCCTCCCTTGACTGGGCGCGCTCGCCTACGCTTGCCGCCGTGGATAGGTTGCCGCGCGACGCCATACTCTATTCAAACGGCTCCGACGCCATCGGCTATGTGCTGCGCCGTCCCGCGCGCGACATTCCCGCGCACATCATGCTGCGCACCGGTCGAGAGGATCCCGACTTCCCCTATCAGGCGCAACTTGCCGGAGCGCGAACGGCTCTCGCGCGCGGCAATGCCTATGTGGTGCTTTTGAACACCATCGATTGGCGCTTCTACATGGCGTCTGAACAAGAATTGATCAGGCAGTTGAACCTCGTTCCGGTCGCGAAACTGGAAGACGGGACAATCTATCAGCGGGCTATAAAAGAAGAGAGGCAGCAATGATTGACAAGGCGATGACTGCTGGACCCATCCCAACGTCGCGGGGCCGCTTCCGCGACTATGTCGCCATAGCCCGCCTCGACCATATGACGAAGCATGTCTTCATTCTGCCCGGCATGATCCTGGCCTATGTGCTCCTTCATCCTGTGGTTCAGGCGGGACCGTTCAGGATTTTCCTGGGGTTGTTGAGCGCGGTGGCCATCGCTTCGGCCAATTACGTCATCAATGAATGGCTCGACCGTGAATTCGATGCCTATCATCCATTGAAATCCGCGCGCACGGCGGTTCATCGCAGCCTGTCCGCGCCGATCATCTATGCCGAATATATGCTGCTCGTGATCGCTGGCCTTGCGCTGGCCATGAACCTGGGCATCGTTTTCGCCTGGACGGCTATCGCCTTCGTGCTGTCCGGCCTGGTCTACAATGTCATGCCGGTGCGGACCAAGGATCGCGTCTATCTCGACGTGCTGAGTGAAAGCATCAACAATCCCATCCGCCTGATGTTGGGATGGAGCATGATCGCGCCCCACACCGTTCCGCCGGTCAGCCTTCTGCTCACCTATTGGATGGGCGGCGCGTTCCTGATGGCGGCGAAGCGCCTGGCCGAGTATCGCGACATCACTGCGCGTGGGGGCGCGGAACTGCTGCCTCGCTATCGCCGGTCTTTCGGTCGCTATACCGCGGAAAATCTGGCGGTGTCCTGCCTGCTCTATGCGATCCTGTCTGCCTTCTTCCTCGCTGTGTTCCTCATCAAATATCGGCAGGAATATATTTTCGCTCTTCCCCTGATCGCGGTGCTGTTCGCCAGCTATTTCTGGCTCGCGATGCTGCCGGATTCCGTGGCGGCGCGCCCGGAACGGCTGTTTCGTTCCAGGCGGCTGATGCTGGCGTCGTTCGTGGTCGTGGGATCGCTTACCGTGCTGACCTTTGTCGACATGCCGTTCCTCAATAGCCTGTCGGAGCCAAGCTTCCTGCGGGTCGGGCTATGAGCATCGCTATCCCTTGGGACAGCTTGGACCTTATCGTGTTCGACATGGACGGGACGCTTTACGACCAGCCGCCGCTGCGACGCCGGATGGCGGGGCTGCTCGCGCGGGAAGCGATCCGCGCACGCAGCCTGGCGGTGGTGCGGACGCTTGCCGCATTTCGGCGGCAACGTGAATCCCTGGCCCATGCGGTGACGACCGACTTTACCGTCGCACAATATCGCCTGCCGGGCCAAAGCCCCGACTTCGTGCGCGCCACCGTGACCGACTGGATGGAACAACGCCCACTCGCCATGCTGCGCGACTATCGCACGCCGGGCGCGGGGGCGCTGTTCAGGCGGCTCGCAAGCAGCCACATGGTCGCGATCTTGTCCGACTATGCAGCGCAGGCAAAGCTGGCGGCACTCGACCTGTCGGCCCATTATTGCGTGACTGCCGAAGATGTGGGGCGGCTAAAGCCAGACCCCGTCGGTCTGGTCTGGCTGATGGATCAGGCAAAGACCGTTCCCCAACGGACACTGATGATCGGCGATCGCGACGAACGCGACGGCGAAGCCGCACGCCGCGCTGGCGTCCGCGCATTGATCCGCGGCCGGGATTTCCGGCACTTTCATGACCCGATATTCAATGATGTTGCCTGATTTCGATGCGACGGTTTGCGCCATTGCCGACACCGTCGCCAATCGGGAGCGGCGACCCGGCGACACTGCCCGGCAGGCGAGCGCGTTCGTACTGGAAAGCTTCGCCGGTTTGCCCGCCTATCTTCGCCCACCCCTGCGAGCGGCGACGCTGATGTTCGACGCTTGGCCGCTCATTGGGCAGCGGGCGTATTTTCACGATTTGCCCCCGGAAAAGAGACAGCGGCTGATCGAGGCATGGGAGCGTTCCTCCCTTGGCCCCGCCCGCATGCTGATGACATTTTACGTCAGCCTGTCGCTGTTCGGCCTTTGGCCCGACGGGGCGCGAAATGACTGATCGCCAGCGCGCCAAGGTCGCAATTCTGGGATCAGGTCCCGGCGGCGCCATCACGGCTCTGCTCTGCGCAGAGGCGGGGCACGACACGCTGCTGGTGGAAGAAGGGCCGGACCTGCCGCTTGATTCCTGCGCCCATTATTCGGGCCGGGAAATCCTGAGCAAATATCGCAACAGGGGATTGAGCCTCGCCTTCGGCAATCCTTCGATCAGCTATATGGAAGGATGCTGCGTAGGTGGTGGCAGTGAGGTCAATCGCGGCCTGTATCATCGCACGCCGTCTTATGTCCTGGAACAATGGGCCAGGGATTTTCAGGTGGACGACCTGACCGCCGCTTCGATGACGCCGCATTTCGAAGCCTGCGAGGCAAGGGTCGGCGTGGCCGATATACCCGGCGACGCCCCGCCATCATCTCAGCGGTTAAGCGATGGAGCCGCGCGCCTGGGCTGGGATGCGATCCGCGCGCCCCGGCTATTTGATTATGAGGCTGGACGAAAACAGTCGATGAGTGCGACGATCATTCCCCGATTTCTTCGCGCGGGCGGACGATTGCTGGCCGATACCCGCGCCGTGCGTGTCCGCCGGACCGGCCATCGCTGGGAAGTCCGCACGTCGCATCAGGGCAGGCCGATGTCGATCGATGCCGACGCGCTGTTCGTCGCTTGCGGCGCGGTGCAGACACCCGCTCTTCTCCGTCGATCCGGTTTCCGGCACAATATCGGGAACAGCCTGCGCTTTCATCCGATGCTGAAGGCGGTGGCCCTGTTCGACAGGCCGGTCAATCGCCCCGGCGATCCCGATCCGGTGCACCAGATCAAGATGTTCGAACCGCGCTTCGGCATAGGTTGCTCCATCAGTTCGCCCGCGCTGCTGGCGCTTGCGCTGGCCGGGAATGGCGAAATGCGGGCGCACATAGCCAATGATGCGTCGCGCATGGGCATTTACTATGTGCAAAATGGCAGCGGCCATGCGCGGGTGCGCGGCCTGCCGGGGATCCGCGATCCCCTGATAACGGTTCGCCATGACGCAGCGGACCTGGATAGTCTGTACGATGGCCTCAAACATTTGGTGATGGCGTTGTTCGCGGCGGGGGCGGAAGCGGTTCAGCCCTGTATTCCGGGGCTGCCCTTGCTCCGTTCGGAGGCAGGGATCGCTGCCTTGCCCCAGCACCTCCCCCGCAAGTCGGCCATGCTCACGTCCGTCCATGTCTTTGCGTCCTGCCCCATGGGGGAGGACCAGCGGCGGAGCGCGACCGACAGCTGGGGCCGTGTGCATGACGCCGACGGGTTACGGATCGCGGATGCTTCGTTAATGTGCGGACCGACCATCGCTAATCCGCAGGGATCGGTCATGGCGATCGCGCATCGCAATGCGTTGCACGCGATAGAAAGGCGCTTCGTTTGAGGACTCATCTGATCACCGGCGGCTCCGGCTTCATCGGCGCGCGCCTGGCGCGGCGGCTGGCCGAAGAAGGGGAAGCCGTGCGCATCCTCGACCTGATCCGCGACCCCGACCTTCCTGAAGGGATAGTGTTTCATCAGGGCAGCATTTGCGACCGGGCAGTGGTTGCTGGCGCGATGAAGGGCGTGGATGTGGTCCACCATCATGCCGCGTTGGTGGCGCAGGCCGAGGCCGGGCGCGCCTATGACGCGGTCAATGTGCAAGGAACGCGCATCGTTGCGGAAGAAGCCGTCCGCGCAGGCGTCGGGGCCTTCGTCCACGTCAGCAGCACCGCTGTTTTCGGCCTGCCGCCAGTCGGGGCGATCACCGCGGATACTGTGCCACGGCCCTTTGAACATTATGGCCGCTCCAAACTTGCCGGTGAGCAACTGGTGACGGACATTTGCGGCCGCGCAGGCATTCCGCGCATCATCATCCGCCCGCGCGCGACCCTGGGAGAAGGTCGGCTTGGCATATATCAGATCCTCTTCCAGTGGATCGCCGAAGGACGCCGCCTGTTTATCATCGGCGACGGGCATAACCGCATCCAGTTCATCCATGCCGATGACCTGATCAGCGCCATCCTCCTCACGCTTTCGCAAGGGCAGGACGGCATCTATAATGTTGGGACGGACCGCTTCGGCACATTGCGCGAAGATCTGGAAGGGTTGATCGCCTATGCGGGTAGCCGTTCCCGCATCACAGGTTTGCCGGTCGCCCCAGCCATGGCGGCGCTCGGACTGCTGCGCACGGCGCGGCTGTCTCCGCTCGTGCCCTGGCAATATCGGACATATCATCGCGACTGCTGGTTCGATGTCGAACCGCTAAAGGCGCTGGGATGGCGACCGCGTCATTCCAATGCGGACATGTTGGCAGAAAGCTACGACTGGTTCCGCGCCAACCGCGCCTCCCGCAAGGGCGCTTCTGCTCATCGTTCGCTGATCGGGCAGCAGGCGCTGGGGCTACTTCGCCGCCTTTCCTGAACGGTTGAGCATCAGCCACAGGATCGCGAACAGGGCCGTCGGCGCCCACAGGAGCATGTGAGCCAACAGCAGGACGGCGGCGGCAAAGTCAGGCGCCACGCCGACGCGGGAAAATGCTTCCAGTCCGAACAATTCGAACGTGCCGAAATGACCGGGCAGGCCGGGGAATAATGTGCCCAGCGTGCTCGCTACAAATGCCGCCATCGGTGCGACCCATTGGCCGATCGCTCCCCCCAGGCTAACCCATGCGCCCAGTATCACCACCGCTTCCAGCAGCCAGCAAATCAACGAAATGCCGGTCAGGTTCAGAAGCAATCGGGGCGAACGCAGCGAGTGAAAGCAGCCCAAGGCCGCGACCAGTCCGGCCAGCCACTTCCAACGCATGCCATCGGCTCGCCCTGACAAAATGGCGCCGATAAATATCAGCGCCCCTGCGCCTGCGCCCAGTAAAGCCAGCAGCCCCAGGCACAGCATCCACGCATCGCCCAGATGCCATCCCAAAATGGCGATAGCGAGTATCAGCAGGGCGAAAAGATCCAGGAAGCGTTCAATCATCATCGAACCCAGGACGATGCTGGGGCGCAGTCCCATTTGCCGCTGAAACCACAGCAGGCGAAACACGTCTCCCGCTCGTAACGGCAGCAGGTCGCTGATGCCGAAGCTGGCAATGAACGGCCCCGGCACGGCGCGCCAGGGAAGGCGCTGGGCAGACGCCTGCTGCAACAGCATCCAGAAACGCAACGCGCGGAGCAGGAAATCGACCGCATAGGCGACCAGTGCCATGACGAGCGGCAGAATGGCGGCACCCGCAACAGCGGAAATTGCGTGGCCTAAATTAACCTGTCGCAGGAAAAGCCAAAGGAAAATGGCGCCGATCGTCAGGTGCAGGGCGGTGCGAACGGCAGGTCGCTGCGCAAACCGCACGCAGCGTTGGCGCAATGAAATGCAGTGCCCCACCGTGAAATTCCACCAGGCCGCATATGTCGTCATTCCGGGAAGCTAGTCCAGAATGACCCCTGCGTCCGGTGCGCTGAAGTCTTACCCATTAATGATATTCAAAATGCCCCTTTCGACTGCGGCCCAGTGGCCACCAAGCAAAGGGGGATTGCGTTTCTCCTCATCCTGGTTGCACAACCCATTTCAAGATATTGATAAATCGATGCAGGAGCGACCATTGACCGAAAGCTCATCTGGCGAGGCGCGCAAGCCACGGTCGCCCGGTATCAAGCTGTTATTCGCGTCGCTGGTCGCGCTGGCGCTCATCATCCCCTTGATGCTGGTATATGCTCTGGTGTGGGATCGGCAGAGCCAGTCGCAGACGGCACAGGACGCGATTAACGCGGGCTGGGGCGGGCCGCAGATTATCGCTGGTCCCGTTATCGTCGTCCCGTTCCGTGTCACGCAAATGCAGCAGGAACAGGTCAACGGTCAGGCGGTGTCCCGCGCCGTCGAAATCGAAAAACTGCTCTACATCTCCCCCGTTGAAAATGTCGTGACGACCGTGGTCAGGCCGGAAGAGCGCCGCAAGTCGATATATCGCAGCGTCCTTTACGATGCGCGCATCAAGGGGACCGCTCATTTCGTGCTGCCGTCCGACTTGCCGCGTTTCGGCGTCACCGCCGACCGCCTGCTGTGGGATCGTGCAGAATTGCGCGTAGGCGCTTCGGACGCGCGGGGGCTGACCAGCGGAGGATCGCTGGCCGCCGATGGCAAGGCGCTGGCCGTGCAGCCGGGCAAGGGGCCGGGGTCGACCGGCGGGCAAGGATTCTTCGCCTTCCTGCCATGGTCCGGCGACGGGAAGCTGGCCGTGACTTATGACTTCGGACTGCGAGGAAGCCGGTCGCTCAGCCTGGTGCCCAGGGGCGGCAAGACGGTCTGGGACATATCGTCCACCTGGCCCAGCCCCAGCTTTGGCGGGGCGTTCCTGCCCGAAAAGCGGGACATCGCGGACAGCGGCTTTACGGCGCGATACGCGGTCGACAAACTGGCGCTCGGCCAACCACCCGTGGGCATGGAGGAACTTGGCCCGCCGCTTGTGGATCATGACGCCGGTTATGCGATGACCGCCGTCGTCGACAGCGGCGCGGCTGCTGGGGGCCGGGGCGCTGGCCAGCCGCTGGAAACAGTCAGCGGCAATTCGCGGGCGGTGACCGTCGGCCTTGTCGAACCGATCGACCTTTATTCCAAGGTCGACAGGTCGGTAAAATATGGCTTCCTGTTCATCGGCTTCACCTTCCTCGCGTTCCTGTTGTTCGACATTGTCGGTGGGGCGCGGGTGGCGGCAGCGGAATATCTGCTGACCGGGGCGGCGCTGGTCCTGTTTTTCGTGCTGCTGCTCGCCTTTGCCGAAGTGATCGGCTTCACCGCCGCCTATATAGTGGGGGCAGGCGCGATCATCGGCCTGCTGTCGGCCTATAGCGCCGCTGTGCTGCGAAGCTGGCGACGCGGTCGGTTCGTCGGCGCGTTGCTGGTCGGGCTTTATGCATTGCTCTTCGTGCTGCTCAATCTGGAAGCATGGTCGCTCCTGATCGGTTCGGTGCTGCTGCTGATCGCCCTGGCCAGCGTGATGTACGCCACCCGCAATGTGGAATGGAGCAATGTGGGGCAGGGAAGGGGCGTATAGGCCCTGAACCTGAGCCCATCACGCCCCGTCGGGCCTGGCTGGACGCCGTCAGGGTGACGCCGCGTGCTCCGCCGATTTTGAATTTCGTCCGACCTATGCTATTGCAATTTTGCTGAACGTCGCGCTTTGACGGATATTGGGCCGGTTCGGCTCTTCTTTGTCCCATATTTGCTTCTTAAAGCCGGGCGCGCGAATGATCGCGTGTCCCTTTCTTACTTGGGATATTGGAGACCCACATGATCACCGGAACAGTCAAATTCTTTAACGCCGACAAGGGCTATGGCTTCATCGCACCGGAAAGCGGCGGCGACGACGCCTTCGTCCACATCTCTGCGGTGGAACGTGCCGGTATGCGCACCCTCGAAAAGGATCAGCGCGTATCCTATGATCTGGAAAAGGATCAGCGCGGCAAGACATCGGCTGTCAACCTTCAGGCAGCCTGAAGCGCATCGGGCGGCTTCGGCTGCCCGACCAGCAACCGAACGAGATTGAAACAGGAAATTTCTCTGCATGAAAAGATATAAAGAGCCTCACTTCCAGGATCGCATCGCCGCAGCCGCGCGTGCCCGGGCAGAGGTTCTCGAACGATTGCCTGAAAAGGCGCCCGTGGATGAGGCCGCCGTGGCCGAACGGGCCGAACGTCGTCTCGCAAAGGAAGCGGCGGCGCGCGAAAAGCGCCAGAACGCCTTGCGTGAAGCCAAGGAGCAACGGGCCGCCAAACGCGCGCAGGCTCTTGAAGCCGAAGCCGCCAAGGCTGCAAAAGTGAAGCCCGAAATGACGGAAGCCGAGCGCAAGGCCGCGCGTGATGCGCGATATCTGGCCCGGAAAAAACGCGCATCCAGTTAATTGACGAGCGTGCTGAACATGTTGCAATTTGACGGCCTTCCCAACCAGAAGCGCGCCTGTGGCGCCCTCCCCAAATTGCGAATTGTCCCTGAACGGCTTGTCCTAAGGCAGCTTGTTTCTGGACGGGGCAGCCACGCGAAATATGATAAAGATATACGCGGCATGAGCCGCAAGGACATTGATATGAACTTTCCAAAATCCATCGCCCATGCCGGTTTCCGCCAGCTTTTTCGCAAAGCTTCGGAATCGCAGGCGACGCCCGCTCGTTCGGCCACGCTCTCAAATGGCGAACTGAAGCAGATCGTCGCGGCCATGCTGGGCTGAACACCATATTAGCGGCGGGCAGTTCCGCCGATTTTTTCGCGTCGCAATCAGGAGGTTCCATGAGCCGAGAAATAATCCGTCCGTTTTTGATCACCAAGGATGAGGAGGGTGCTTTCCGGCTCACGGTTCGTGAGACGCGCTACAATTCTCAAGGCTATCCGCTGGTGACATCTCACCTGCAGGAAGAAACCTTCAAGACGGCCACGGCAGCGCGCAATTTCGCGCGTGACACGTTCAACGCCGAACCGGGGCAATATGCCACGAAATGAAGGGGCAAGGGCAGGTTTCGACCCGATCCTATCGGGTAGCCTGCTCTGATCCTTTCCTTCTGTCCGGGATATGCCGGCAGCCGATGGCCTGATTTCGAAAAACGTCCCGACGTTATCGAAAATCGCTCTCAATCCTTCCCCCGCATGACAAACCATGACTGGGGCCAGGCGACGCCTGGCACGGGGACGGTTTCACTATGGACAATGCGATGCTGGCAATTCCCGACGACGGTGAGGCAATTCCCGTCGAACTGATCGACGTGGCGGAATTACCGGACGGCGGGCAGTTGCGCCTGTTGCGTCGCGGCGATGATTATTCGATCCGCTTTGGCGACAATGAACTGATGGGAAACCAGGTTCGCCATTCGGAAGAAGCGCTTGCCACCTTGGTATGCCAACGCCTGGTCAGTCCCGACAGCCGGATTCTCATCGGCGGATTGGGCATGGGCTTTACGCTGGGCGCGGCTCGAAGATCGCTGCCATCCACGGCCATGATCACGGTCGCGGAACTCATCCCGAAAATCGCGACATGGGCCAATGGCCCCTTGGCGCATATCTTCGGAGACTCCCTCGCCGATCCTCGCGTCACGCTCCAGATGGATGACGTGCACAATGTCATTGACCGGGGAAAAACCGCCTTTGACGCCATTTTGCTCGATGTCGATAATGGGCCGGACGGGCTGATCCACCTGGCCAATGAACGGCTCTACTGCAACTGGGGACTGCGTGCGGCGCATGCCGCGTTGAAGCCCCAGGGCATATTGGCAATCTGGTCGGCCTATACGGATGCCGACTTCGTCACCCGCCTCGAAGCCGCAGGCTTTGCCGTTGAAGAAGTCAGCGTCGCCGCCGTCGTCGATGGAGAGGACATAATCCACACGATCTGGCTCGCAGCCAGGCAGGAATGATCATGCAACCGGATCGATGCCTGCCCTGCTCCCGCTCGGTCAGGTGACGGTCACGACCCTGGCCCGACCGACCCGGTCCATCGGCTTGACGACGACCTTGTCGCCCATGCGGTCGAATGCGATGTCCACCTGCGCTTCGCCCACCACCAGTCCGTAAAGCTGCAATTCGTCCAGAAAGCGGGGCAGGGCCGGTTCATTGAGCGTGATCTCCGCCCCCGCAACGTTGAAGCCCAGGCCAAGGCACGACTGGACCAGCGACAGCGGCGCGGCGGCTGACCATGCCTGGGGACTACAGGCAACCGGATAAAAGGTCGGCCCCTGCGCGCGGCGACGCGGGAAGCCGCAGAACAGTTCGGGCAACCGCATCATGTCGACATAGGTGGCCGCTGCGAACAATCCTTCGAATATCCGGGCAGCCTGCGCGCGGTAGCCATAACGCGAAAAGCCCGCCGCGATCAGCGCGTTGTCATGGGGCCATATCGACCCGTTATGATAGCTCATGGGATTATATCGCGCCTCGGTGGACGCGATGGTCCGCACCCCCCAGCCGGAAAAGGAAGACGGCGCCATCAACGTCCCCACCACCTGCGCCGCGCGTTCTTCCAGCGCCAAGCCCGTGAAAAGGACGTGCCCGGCATTGGATGACCGCACCCGGCAGGGCCGCTTTTCGCCGTCCAGCGCCAGCACATAAGTGCCCAGTTGCCCGTCGAAAAAGGCTGCGTCGAACCGCGTGCGCAAATCCTGCGCCCGCGCCCGATACTGAATCGCGCGCTCCTGATTTCCGAACGCCGCATAGATCGCCTCCGCCGCCGTCCACGCGCCGTAGATATAGGCTTGCACCTCCGCCAGCGCGATCGGTCCTCGTGCTATCGAACCGTCGGCGTGAAAGACGGAATCGTGGCTGTCCTTCCATCCCTGATTGATCAGGCCCTGATCGGTCAGGCGGCCATATTCGACAAAGCCGTCGCCGTCGCGGTCGCCATGGTCGTCGATCCATTGCAACGCCGCTTCGATGTTGGGCAGCAGCGACGTCAGACAGGCAATATCGCCGGTGCGCTCCAGATACGCGCCCGCCAGCATGACGAACAGCGGCGTGGAATCGATGCTGCCATAATAGTGGCGGAACGGCACCTCGCCCAATTCGGCCATTTCACCATGCCGCACTTCATGCAATATCTTGCCAGGCTCTGCGTCGGCGGCGGCGTCGAATTCATGCGCCTGGTGCGCGGCCAGATAGCCCAGGACGCCACGGCTGATGCTGGGGTCCAGCCATAGCATCTCCAGCGCGGTGATGATCGCGTCCCTGCCGAACACGGTGCTGAACCAGGGAATGCCCGCATAGGGATAGGGGCCATATTCCGTGTCGGTCGACAACATCGTGATATCGGCGACGGACCGTCGCGCGACTTCATTGAACAGCTGGTTCGACGACCGGACGGTCGCCGACCTGGCGCGCGACGCTTTGAGCGCCTGCATCGAATCCCGCAGCGATTTCAGGAACGGTCGCAACAGCGGTTCGCCCGTCAACGGCATTCTTTCGCAACTGATCCGCATATAGAGCGTGGCCCGCTCACCCGGCGGGACCGTAAGCGTGAACCGCGCATGGCTGTGGGTCAGCTCCTGCGGCGGCGGGTCAAAGCACAAGTGCGTTTCGCGCGTGCGCGCATCCCGGCCTTCATAGCTCAGCAGGACATCGGCCTCGCCCACCTCAGGTTCATTCATGACCCCCTTGCGCAGCCGGGTCATGCCGCGAATTTCGAACAGGTCGGCAAAGTCAGCGGCAAAGGCGATGTCGACCGTGACGGTTCGCGGCTCGGCATCGAAATTACGGATGGTGATGCGTTCCTGGACGGCGCCTTCCCACAGGAAGCGCGTGCGGCGAAGGTGGATCAGGTCATGTTCGACCTCCACCCGCCCATCGCCGCCCGCAAAATCGGGATTGGTCAGATCGCACGTCAGGATCGCATTGTCGTCGCGCAGGGCGGAGCTCAGCAAAATAGGCCGCAGCCCGTTGATCGTGAGATAGAGATGCGACAAATGACGCGTGTCGCGGTGATACAGCCCCTCCGGGCTACCGGGTCCAGCGATGGCGTCGCCGCTATGGTCGAACACCGCGAAGCTGTCGCCATGCTTCATCGTCCGCGGCCTGCGTTCATGCAGCGAAGCGGTGGCGGGGATGAAGAATTGCATCTGCGCTTGCGACAATATCTGCGCTGGCTCTGGGGCTGGCAGGTCGGGCTGCACCTGGCTCGCGGTCATGCGTCCATCCTTATCCGGCGGCCTGAAAGTGATGTTCCGCCTCCTTGCCCCGCCGATCGGGGAGGCGAGCGACCGGCGCGCGCGCTCCGGCCAGGTCCTGATAGATGGCGACATAATCCGCCGCCATACGGTCTGCCGTGAAGCGTGCGTCAAAGGCGGCGCGCACCCTGGCGCGGTCCAATTGGTTCAGCCGCCCGACCGCATCGACCGCCTGGTCTTCATCGCTCACGATGAATCCCGACACCCCATGGTCTATGACTTCCGGCACCGACCCACAGCGAAAAGCAATGACGGGCGTGCCGCACGCCATCGCCTCGATCATGACAAGCCCAAATGGTTCGGGCCAATCGATGGGAAACAGCAGGGCGCTCGCATTGCCCAGAAACGCGGCCTTTTGCGCTTCGTTGATCTCGCCGATAAACTCGATATTGCGGTAGAGGTCGAGCAACGGCGCGATTTCGCTTTCCCAATATCCCCGGTCCACATTGTCGATCTTCGCCGCGATTTTCAGCGGCTTTCCAGACCGGGCGGCGATGCGGATCGCCCTGTCGGGTCGTTTTTCAGGAGAGATGCGGCCAAGGAAGGCCAGATAGCCTTCCTGGCCCCCGATGCGGGGCGACAGCAGATCCGACGGCAGGCCGTGCAGCACCGTCCCGGCCCAGTTCACCGGCGGCATCGGCAACCGTTGATTGTCCGAAATGGACACCAGGCTGTGGTTGGGAAAGCTGCGGTAAAATGCGGGGAGGTCGGGCAAGTCCAGCCGACCGTGCAGGGTCGTGACCGTGCGACCGACAAAATCCTGCACCATGGGCATGTGCAAAAGGTCGATGTGGAAATGCAGGGCGTCGAATTCATCGGCGCGCTGCCGCACGGCGTCCAGCAACATCATGTGATAAGGAATTGGGTCCCGGACCAGCGGGTTCAGGCGCAGCGCCGTCTTCGTCACCGGCACCAACTTGGCGCGGGTCGTGGAATCGCCGCTGGCGAACAGGGTTACGTCATGTCCCTGATCGACCAGGGCTTCGGTCAGGTAGGAAACGATCCGCTCTGTGCCGCCGTAAAACCGGGGTGGTACGCTTTCGGCCAGGGGTGCGATCTGGGCAATCTTCATGCGCGTTTCCTAATGCAAGAAAAGTCACTTCGGCCCCGTGGGCGCGAAACGATGGCGTGGGTAGAAAGCGCGACTCCCGCCCGGAGTTGCATGAACTGGCCGCTCGCAGCAAATATTGCCGGGGATCAATCAGTGCCCTCTCCGGCAAAATCGCTCTATGGCTATCAGCAATATTTTGTAACGACCGGCAAATTTCAGGGACATTCATCCTTCGTAAGGCCTTTGCGATCGGATCTCTGTCTGCAAGGAAGATGCAATGCTGTCCCTCCTCGCCTTGGCCAACTGCGAATGACATCGCCGTTGATACTGGTGGCCGACCGGCATTCGGACAATCGCCAGCAACTATGCGTGTCCCTGGAGGAAAAGGGCTTTCGCACCATCGGCGCCGGGTCCGCGCCGGATATATGGCATGTGCTTGACAACATGCCGGTCAACGCGCTCGTGCTCGACGGTGACATGCGGGGGGCGGATGGCATGGACCTGTGCCGTGACGTGCGGGAACGCAGCCAGGTGCCTGTCATCCTGGTCAGCGCCAATTGTACCGAGGTTGATCGCGTCGTCGGGCTGGAACTGGGCGCGGACGATTATATGGCCAAGCCCTGTTCCACGCGGGAACTCGCCGCCCGGCTTCGCGCGGTGATGCGGCGGGGGAAAATGGAAAGAGTGTCTGGCCTCCGTCGCCAGAGCGAGGCACGGTTCGGCCAATGGGCTGTCAGTTTCGCGCGGCGTGAAGTGCTGGGTCCCGAAGGCCGCTCGATCCACCTGACGGCCGCGGAATTCTCGCTGCTGGCCATATTGATCGATAATGCCCAAACGGTGATCGCCCGCAATCAGGTCATGGAACTGGCTGGGGTGCGCGATGCGCCTTCGTCCGACCGCAGCATCGACGTGCTGGTCAGCCGCCTGCGCCGGAAGCTTGGCCGGAGCGGCTGCGCCGCGCCTATCGTCACCGTTCGGGGGGCCGGATATATGTTGAGCGCGGCGATCGACCGGCGCTGATCTTAAAAAAATAGCCAGACACATAATTTAACAAAAGCGCTGCGCCGCAGCAAAAACGACTTCCTATCCTTCACACTTAGACCGGTCTGCCCCCTGACCGGCCAGATATATGAAGGAAAGAAGCCATGAACGAGCTCATCGGCCGCGTCTTCAGTTTCGAGAAGCATGTCTTCCCGAACCAGAGCGTACTCTATAACCGGCTCGCCAGCGATGGACAGAGCCCCAAGGCGCTGATGATTTCCTGCGCCGATTCCCGCATCGTGCCCGAACATATCATGCAGGCCGATCCCGGCGACCTGTTCGTGTGTCGCAATGCCGGCAACATCGTCCCCCCATATGCGACGCAAAATGGCGGCGTATCGTCGACCGTGGAATATGCGGTCATGGCGCTGGGCGTGCGCGACATCATCGTATGCGGCCACAGTGACTGCGGCGCGATGAAGGCGCTGGTCAATGAAGCGCCGCTCGCCGCCATGCCCAATGTCGCCGCCTGGCTGCGCCACTCTCGCGCCGCGCAGAAAGTGTGTCAGGACAGCTATCCCGACGATGTGAGCGACGCTGAAAAGGTCCGCAACATGACGCTGGAAAATGTGGTGGTCCAGCTTGCGCACCTCCGCACCCACCCATCGGTCGCGTCCGGCATCGCTCGCGGGGAAATCGCCCTGCACGGCTGGATGGTGGACATTCATGCCGGTCAGGTCCTGGGCCTGGATGGAGAGACGGGACGCTTCGTGCCGCTGCGCGAAGGTGAACCGTTGCCGGTTGCCCTCCCTCACGCACAGCGCCTGGCTGCGGGTGCGCCTGTCGCGCAGGCGGCGGAGTAAGCGCATGATGAAGGCCCTATCCGGCGGCACGTTCAGCCGTGACTTCACTGCCTCTATCGTCGTGTTTCTGGTGGCAATGCCGCTGTGCATGGGCATCGCGGTCGCTTCGGGCGTTCCGCCGGAAAAGGGGCTGATCACCGGCATCATCGGCGGTGTGATCGTTGGCCTGCTGGCAGGTTCGCCATTGCAGGTCAGCGGCCCGGCGGCTGGTCTTGCCGTCATCGTCTTCGAAATCGTGCGGGAACAGGGCCTGTCGGCGCTGGGGCCGATCCTGATCCTGGCAGGCGCCATTCAGGTGGTGGCCGGGCTGCTGCGGGTCGGCGGCTGGTTCCGCGCCATTTCACCAGCGGTCGTCCATGGCATGCTGGCGGGTATCGGCGTGCTGATCGTCGTGGGGCAGTTCCATGTTCTGTTCGACGATAAGCCGCTGTCCAGCGGGCTTGCCAATCTGGTCGCGATGCCGGGGCAGATTTTCGGCCTCAGCAACCAGGATGCGGCCACCGCTTTCGCGATTGGCCTGGTCACCATCGGTGGCATGATCGGTTGGGAAAAAATTCGGCCTGCATCGCTCAAATTGTTGCCGGGTGCGCTGGTCGGCGTGGTTCTGGCAACGCTGGTCGCGTTCCTGCTCAGCCTGCCGGTTGCGCGCGTGGTTGTGCCTGAATCCATCACCGCGGCGATCTCCCTGCCCGGCGAGGGTCTGCTGCAACTGCTGCTCAGCCCCACTGTCATCACCACCGCGATCGCCATCGCCTTTATCGCCAGCGCCGAAACGCTGCTGTCGGCGGCTGCGGTCGATCGGATGCACGACGGCGTGCGCACCAACTATAATCGTGAACTCAGCGCGCAGGGCGTCGGTAACCTGCTCTGCGGCTTTGCGGGCGCGCTGCCGATGACGGGTGTCATCGTGCGAAGCTCCGCAAACGTGCAGGCGGGTGCCAAGACGCGGCTTTCGACATTCCTGCATGGCATCTGGATCCTGGCCTTCGTCGCCCTTCTTCCCTGGCTGCTGCGCGAAATTCCGATGGCCGCTCTGGCAGGCATATTGGTGGTGACGGGCGTAAGGCTGGTCAGCCTCGATCACGCGAAGCATCTGCTGCACCGCTATGGCCCGCTTCCGGCCATTGTATGGGCTGCGACCTTGATCATGGTCGTTGCGGTAGACTTGCTGACGGGTGTTCTTGTCGGCATCGGCCTGTCGCTGCTTGAACTGTTGCCGCATGTGCGTCGCCTGCGCCTGGGCTTCGATGAAGATCCGCATGGCGACACGCATGAGCTCGCCTTGCATGGATCGGCGACCTTCCTGACGCTGCCCAAGCTGTCGGCGAAGCTGGAATCCGTTCCTGCCGGACGCCATGTGGTCCTGAACGTCGAACGCCTGGGTCACATCGATCATACCTGCGCCGAGATGCTGCGTGAGTGGATCGATCGTCGTCGCGGCGGGGGAGCGCCGGTCGAACTGTCGGGGGCAGGGCGCTTGCGCAATCTGGCCGCCTGATCGTTCTTCTTGACCAACAGAAAGAGCCGTCGCGCCCATGGTGCGGCGGCTTTTTTGTCTCAATAACTTGTCTGGAAATAATCTAGAAACAATATGGAAGTATTGTAGCAATAAACTGTGCTTTCGGGGACACAGGTGTTGATTGTCTTCGCAGGTGCGGAAAAAATCATTCTCCTGACGTCCTAACGCGCCTATCAAGAGCTTGATCCACCGGTATTGAGGGCGAACAGATCCTCGAACCTTGGTTGGACGCAGGACGGAACATTCTTACCATAAAGGGGAATGTTTCATGAAATATCAGATCGCCTGTGCAGCTCTCGCATTGATGTCGAGTGCACCCGCCTTCGCTCAGGAAGAGCCTGCTGGCCCCGTTACCATTTCGGGCAGCGTTGCTCTCGTTTCCGACTATCGCTTCCGCGGCGTGTCCCAGACCGACAAGGGCATGGCCATTCAGGGCGGCATCACCGCAACCCATGAAAGCGGCCTTTATGCTGGCACCTGGGCTTCCAACCTCGGCGGCTGGGGTCGTTTCGGCGGCGCCAACATGGAACTGGACCTGTTCGCAGGCTACGCAATTCCGCTGGGCGAATCCGCCACGCTGGACGCGGGTCTGACCTGGTACATGTATCCGTCGGGTGCCGACGAAACCGATTTCGCTGAAATCTATGCAAAGCTGTCCAGCCAGCTTGGTCCCGTAAAGGGCCTTCTGGGCGTTGCCTACGCTCCCAAGCAGCAGGCGCTGGGCAAGGTTTGCAGCGATGCAGCCTGCACCGTGTTCGATCCGGGCGACAAGGAAGACAATCTGTACGTCTGGGGTGACATCAGCGGTTCGGTTCCGAACACGCCTGTGACGCTGAAGGCCCATCTGGGCTGGTCGAACGGCAATTCCGGCCTTGGCCCGAACGGCACGTCGATCGCACCGACCGGCAAGTATCTCGACTGGCTGGTGGGCGCGGATGTCGCGATCCCCGGCACGCCGCTGACGCTGGGCGTCGCTTATGTCGACACCGACATCGCACGTTCCGAAGAAAACTACATCCGTCCGAACTTCATGGTCAACGATGGCAAGGCCTTTGGCGAATCGATCGCTCGTGGCCAGGTGGTCTTCTCCCTGTCGGCTGCCTTCTGATGCTTAGTGCCGGGACCGGTTCGCCGGTCCCGGCATATCCGTCAATTTCCGTGACAAAATGTTGCTGATCGGGCGGGGAACCGTTGCTGAGGGCATGGTTCGGTTGACCGCCCCGGATACGACCCTTAATTCAAAGCCATGAACGCAGATTTCAGCACGACGACGATTGCGGCATGACCGCCCCGACGATCATCCTGGTAGAGGATGACCCGCCCCTTCGCACGCTGACCGCACGGGCGCTTCAGGAACATGGCTATCAGGTCAGGCCAGCCTCTTCGGGACCCGAAATGTGGGTCGCCTTTGACGCGGGTCCCGTCGACCTGATCGTGCTGGACGTCATGCTGCCGGGCACCAACGGCATCGACCTGTGCCGCCAGATACGCCGCAAGAGCGACGTTCCCATCATCTTCATCAGCGCAAAGGGTAGCGAAACCGACCGGATCGTCGGGCTGGAACTGGGCGCGGACGACTATCTCCCCAAACCCTTCGGCACGCGTGAACTGATCGCGCGCATCCGCGCCATCCTGCGCCGCGTCGGCGTTGAGCGCGGACCGGACGAACATCGCGACAATGAAGCGCGGTTCGATGGCTGGGTCGTCAATTTCCCCCGGCGCGAACTGCGGTCTCCCACTGGCGGGATCGTCGACCTGACCGGGGCGGAGTTCGACCTGCTGGGCAGCTTCCTCAGCCATCCCCAACGCGTGATCGCCCGCGAACGGCTGATCGAATTGTCGCGCACCCGCATGGGCGACAGTTCCGACCGCAGCATCGACGTGCTGGTCAGCCGCCTCCGTCGCAAATTGTCGATGGAGGACAGGGCCGCGCCGATCACCACGGTCCGCGGCGTCGGCTACATGTTCAATGCGGAAGTCAGCCGCGCTTGAGGCTGCACGTCAGCCGGTCGCTGGGCCTGGTTGGCCGCCTCTTCGCGATCCTGCTGCTCGCGCTGACGCTGGAATTCGCGGTCGGCACGCTGATCTATGAGCGGGCCGGGCACCTTTCGCTGCAAGATGACGAAGCGCGCCGCCTGGCCGAACATCTCGTCATCGCGCGCAAGCTCGTCGCCGAACAGCCCGTCGCCGAACGGCACGCCCTGGCAATCCAACTGACCACCGACCGGTATGACGTGCACTGGACGGCGTCATCCCCGCCGCCCCCGCCGCTGGCCCCGGAACTACAGCGGATGCGGCGGCAGATCGTCAACTGGGAACCCAGCCTCGAAAAATCCCGCCTGTGGCTGCGGCTCGCATCGCCGGGGCGGGTGTCGGAAATCAATGGCGGCCTGCAATTGCCGGACAAGAGCTGGCTCTATTTCGGCATGCACCATAGCGGCGGGAAATGGGGGTTCACGATCGGGCGAATGGGGCTGGCGCTGATCCCCGTCGTTGCGCTGCTGGTCGCGGGTGGTGTGATGATCCGCCGCACCCTCGCGCCGCTCAAGGATCTGACGAAAGCGACCGAACATATCGGCCTGTCGGATGAGGTGGTCGTCACCGAAAGCGGCACCAGCGACGTGCGCGACCTGATCCAGGCCTTCAATACGATGCAAAAACGCATCCATCTGCTGATCACCGAACGCACCGAAACGCTGGCCGCCGTCGGCCACGACCTTCGCACGCCGCTGGCCCGGCTGCAATTGCGGCTGGAAAATCTGTCCGACGCCGAAGCGCGAGAAGCGATGAGCGGCGACGTCAGGGAAATGGCCGAGATGATCGAATCTCTGCTGGCCTTCCTGGGCGGAGAGAAAAATGGCGAGACGCCGGTGCGCACCGACGTAGCGGTGACGGTCGCGACGGTCGTCGATGCCTTTCAGGATGAGGACAAGGACGTCACCTATGAAGGGCCGGACCATCTGGAGATGGAGGCGCGGCCCATATCACTGCGCCGGGCAGTGATGAACCTCATTGAAAATGCGCTACACTACGGCGTCCGCGCGCGGGTTGGCGTCGAACGGCAGGGCGATGAAGTGATAATCCGCGTGGATGATGACGGCCCCGGCATTCCCCCCGACAAGCTGGAGGAGGTTCTGAGGCCCTTCGCCCGGCTGGACGAGGCGCGGCAACGCAACACAAAGGGGCTGGGGCTGGGCCTCGCCATCGTCGCCGCCGCCGTGGAAAGGGAGGCAGGCCGCCTGCTCCTGATCAATCGGCCGGAAGGCGGGCTGCGCGTGGAAATCCGCCTGCCCGCTCCGCTAGCCGCCCACTGATCCCCGACCCCGGCGGGCGAGCAAAAGAGAATCTCGCCCGGCCCAAGCAAAACTCGCATATCGCAACGCCCCATGTCGGGCTATGCCGTGCCTGTTCAACATCGAGGCGCATATGACGGACGCGGGCGAAAGCGAAGCTCCCATCCCTGACAGCTATTGGGACATCGACCGGCTGGCGACAGAGCTGGGCGCGGTACGAAGCCAGTGGCGGCAGGAACAACAATATCATGCCGAATATGGCGCGGAGGGCTTTCCGTCCCGCGCCAATCTGGTGAAGGTCATGAACTCGCTGTGCGCCGCGCTATTTCCCCTGCGCCTGGGCCCCAGCTTTGTCCGCCTGCATAATGAAGACGCCTTCGTTGCGCAGACACTCGACACCGCGCTCCATCGGCTCCATGCGCAAATCCGCCTTGAACTGCTCTACGCGGTGCAGGACAGCGCGGGTCCCGACGCCAATGCGCAGGCCGGGCGCATCATGCGCGATTTCGCGCAAAGCCTGCCCACCTTGCGCGTCCTGCTCGACAGCGACGTAAAGGCTGCGTTTCTGGGCGATCCCGCCGCCCGCAGCGTGGATGAGGTGCTGATCTGCTACCCGTCGATGCTGGCGATCATCCATCACCGTCTGGCGCACCGCCTCTACGAACTCGGCGCGCCGCTGGTCGCCCGGATCATTTCGGAAATCGCCCATTCCCGCACCGGCATCGACATTCATCCCGGCGCGCGGATCGGTCACAGCTTCTTCATCGATCATGGCACGGGCGTCGTGATTGGCGAAACGGCGATCGTGGGCGAACGCGTACGGCTGTATCAGGGCGTCACTCTGGGCGCGCGCAGCTTCCCCTCGGACGAAAAGGGCGCGCTGGCAAAATCGTTGCCGCGTCATCCCATCATAGAGGATGACGTCGTGATCTATGCGGGCGCCACGATATTGGGGCGCATCATCATCGGCAGCAAATCGGTTATCGGCGGCAATGTCTGGCTGACCGACAGCGTTCCGGCCAACAGCAATGTGCGGCAGGCCAAGGCGCAATATGAGGTGACGAGCCGCATCGAAGTGTCGGCGCCGCACCGCGTCCATTCCCTGGCGGAAGGACAGAGCGGCGCATTCGCCGACAATATCTGATCATTTGCCCGCGCAGCTGTCTCCCTCGCCCGCGATCAGGTCCAGGCAGCGCCCGTCAATCTCATCCTTCGGCACGGGCAGGTCGATCAGGGCGGCCAGGGTCGGAAGGATATCCGCCGTTTCCACGCCCAGCGGCTGTTCGAACGAGCGCATGCCCTTGCGCCAGAACAACATCGGCACGCGGCGGTCCATGTCCCATGGCGACCCATGCGTCGCCACATAGCCCGGAAAGGGATTGGAAATAGGCATGACGCGCGGCTTGAGCAGCAACAGCAGGTCGCCCGACCGTTCCGGGTCGAAACTGGCGCGCGCTTCCTGAATCAGGCTCCAGCTTTCGGGCGGTCCTGACGGCGAAGGCGTGGCGGCAATTTGCGCCTTGGTGAATACGACCTCGACCTGACGATGGGCGCGGAGCAGGGCCAGCGTCGCGGATTCCACCTTGGCCCGTTCGGCGCGCGTCAGGCTGCGGTCGAAATACAGGTCACCCGAAGGCCCGTCGCCATGGATCAGGGTCTTGCCGCTGATACCCGTGCTGGCGGCAACCGCCCGCCCCAATGCTTTAGGCGCCAGCGCAGGGTCCACCCGCTGTTCTTCCGGCATGGCGTTCAGCTGATGCCGCTCAGGCAGGTCATGGCCGCCATGATCGGCGGTCAGCACGACCGCATAGTCGATCCCGTCACTGTCCAGCCGGTCGAAGAAAGCGCCCAGTTCCCGGTCCAGCCGGTCGATCTGAATGCAGCTTTCGGTGCCCTCGGTGCCGTAACTGTGGCCGATATAGTCCGTGGCGGACAGGCCGATGGCGATAAGGTCGGTCTGTGCCTGCCGACCCAATTCCATGCTTTTGATCGCGGCGGCGGCGAAGGCCAGGGTCATCGCATCCAGTTCGGGCGATACCCGGAAACTGCCGACAACTCCCGGCGCGCGCTCAAAACGGCCAGTGCCAACGGTCTTGTCCTTGCCGATGCTGACCGGGAAATCCTTTGCCACGCATTGTTGGGGCAGTTCAAAGCCGGGATTCCCCTGCGCGATGCGCTGCGCATAGGCTGCGTTCACTTGCTGGACCAGCGGCGGGACAGGCACGCCAGCATAGCTCACAAAGCCCTTGGCACTCATCCACCAGACATGATCCGCCTTCGGCCCCCCCATCATGACCGCCGCCCGGTCCTTGCCCGCGACCGACACGACCCGCGTCGCCGGGTTGGCGGCCTTCATCCGGTCGCCCAGTGTCGGGACGCGAAGATGTATCGGTGAAACGACATAATTGTTGCTGCTCGTGCCCGGCTGATTTTCATCTTCGGCGCAATAGATGACCTTGTCGGCGCGGTTGGCCCCCAGGTCGAACCAGCTGTTGGCGATGATGCCGGTGCGCGACGGACGGCTTCCGGTCAAAATGGTGCTGTGACCGGGGCAGGTTTCGGTCGCGGCATGGCTTTGATAGCCGCGTGGAAACACGGCCCCTTGCGTCAGGCGCTTCAGGCCGCCCGTATAATAGGGGCGATATTCGCTGAACAGGTCGGCGGAAAATTGATCGACGGCGATGGCGACGATCAGCCGGGGCGCGGGCGTCGCGGCGGTCGGCTGCGCCGCTGTCTGGGCAATCACGGGCGCGCTGGTGGTCAGGATCAGTGCTGCCAGGACTTTTTTGATCATTGAAAGAACCCCTCCTCGACCTTGACGGCGAATGCAGGCGGACCTAGCCCAAAAGCCGTTCACCCGACCAGAGGCCCGATGCGGATTTTTCATGTCCTTCTGATGACGTTGGCGCTCGTCACCGCTTCGACGGCGGGCGCGCAGGGCGCTTTTGCGACCCGCGACACGCATATCAGCGCGACGTTGGTGGCTGAAACGCCCGCGCCAGCGCCGGGCCGGGCCAGCAGCATCGCCTTTTCCATGACGCCGGATGCGGGCTGGCACGGCTATTGGGAAAATCCGGGCGATGCAGGCGTCGGCATGACCGTTAAATGGACGCTGCCCAAAGGCGTTACCATCGGCGCGTTACGCTACCCGGTGCCGGAAACGCTGCTGATATCCGGGCTGATGAACCATGTTTATGAAGGGCCTTATGCTCTGCTCGCGCCGATCAGCGTCGCGGCGGACGTCCGGCCTGGAACCCTGCTCCCCATCCGGGGCAGGGCGGAATGGTTGGCCTGCACGGACAAGGTCTGCGTCCCGGAAAGCGCTGATCTGGCGCTCAATCTTCGGGCAGGGGACGGGACGGTCAGCCCCGCAATGGCGGCGCGCTTCGACCAGTGGCGCGCCCGGATGCCCCGACCGCTTGGCAATGACGCGCGATATGCGATCAGCGACGGTCGCTTCCGCCTGTCGGTGCCCTTTCCGACAGAGGCGATGGCCCGCGATGTTCACCTGTTCCCCCTGACGGAAGGGGCGGTCGGCTATGCCGCCCCGCAGACCGTGACACGCGAAGGCGACCGCCTGTTGCTGGAAACCGATGCCGGGGAAGATTTCAAGGGCGGGACCATCAAGGCGGTTTTACGCACCGGCGATCATGTCGGTTTCCTGCTGACTGCGCAGCCCGGTGATGTAGCGGCGGCCCAAAGCGGAACGCTGCGGACCACGCTGATCGCCTTGGCGGGCGCTGTGCTGGGCGGCTTGCTGCTCAACATCATGCCCTGTGTCTTTCCGATATTGGCGCTCAAGGCGCTGAAGCTCGCGCGGGCAGGCGGGGATGAAGGCGCGGTGCGCCGCGAAGCGCTGGCCTATGGCGCGGGCGTGGTGCTGACCTGTTTGATCCTGGGCGGTGCGCTGTTGGGGCTTCGCGCAGCGGGGGCCGCCGTCGGCTGGGCATTTCAGTTGCAGGACCCGCGCGTCATCCTGCTGCTGTTGCTGCTGGTGACGGCGATCGCGCTCAATCTGGCCGGGCTGTTTCAGCTTGGCGGCTTTGGCGGTGGCGAAAGGCTGGCGGGCAGGGGGGGCGTCGTGGGCGCATTCTGGACCGGCGCGCTGGTCGCCTTTGTCGCGACGCCCTGCACCGGGCCATTCATGGGCGCGGCCATGGGGGCGGCGCTGGTGCTGCCGGTGCCAGCCGCTCTGGCGCTTTTCGCCGGATTGGGGATCGGCCTTGCCACGCCATTCCTGCTGCTCGCCTGGGCGCCTTCGCTGCGCCGCCGCCTGCCGCAGCCGGGGGGCTGGATGGAAACATTCCAGAAAATCCTGTCCGTGCCGATGTTCATCACCGCGCTTGGCCTAGCATGGTTGCTGGGGCAGCAGCGGGGTGTTGCGGCCATCACCACCGGCCTTGGCGTGGCTTTGGCGCTCGGCCTTCTGCTCTGGTGGCTGGGCGTTCGCCAGCAACGGGGCAGAAGGGGCGGCTTGGTCGTGGCGCTGGGCGCGGCGCTGCTGTTGGGCGCGGGCATCGTCCTGCTGCCCGGCCGGATGCCCGCCACTGCCACCGCCGCCGTGGATGGCACGGCCATCCCCTTTGATGAAGCGCGGCTGGCCAGCCTGCGCGCACAGGGAAAGCCGGTTTTCCTCTACTTCACCGCCGACTGGTGCCTCACGTGCAAGGTCAATGAAGCCGCCGCCATCGACCGGGCGGAAACGCGCGACGCCTTCGCGAAAGGCGGCGTTACGGTGATGGCTGGCGACTGGACCAATGCCGATCCCGCCATCACCCGCTTTCTGGAGGCGCGGGGCCGGTCTGGCGTGCCGCTCTATCTCTGGTACGCGCCGGGCAAGGACGCGCTGGTCCTGCCGCAACTGCTGACGCCCGCCACGCTGACGGCGCTGGTGCGCTGATGGCCAAGCTGCGCGCCGACCAGCTGCTGGTGGACAGGGGCCTCGCCGAAAGCCGGGCGCGGGCGCAGGCGTTGATCCTCGCGGGCCTCGTGTTCCTTGGCGACAGGAAAGTGGAAAAGGCCGGGCAGCAGGTCGCCCAGGATGCGGTGCTGGATGTTCGGGGACGGGATCATCCCTGGGTGTCGCGCGGCGGGATCAAGCTTGCCCATGCGATCGATCATTTCGGCATCGACGTGACCGGCATGGTCGCGATTGACGTGGGCAGCTCCACTGGCGGCTTTACCGACGTGCTGCTCAGCAACGGCGCAGCGCGCGTCTATGCGGTCGACAGCGGCACGAACCAGCTGGCCTGGAAACTGCGATCCGACCCGCGCGTCATCGTGCATGAACAGACCAGCGCCCGCATCCTGACCGCCGACCATATCCCCGAAACGGTGGACATCATCGTGTGCGACGCCAGCTTCATCTCGCTCGCCAAGGTGCTGGAACGCCCCCTCGGTTTCGCTCGCCCCGGCGCGCAGCTGGCTGCGCTCATCAAACCGCAGTTCGAAGCGGGGCGGGATGAAGTGGGCAAGGGCGGCGTCGTGCGCGACCCGCAAGTGCATGAACGAGTCTGTGAACAAGTGAGAATCTGGCTGACAGCCCAGGGCTGGACCGTCACCGGCATCACCCCCAGCCCGATCACCGGACCGCAAGGTAATATCGAATTCCTGATTCATTCACGGTTTCGCGATTAACCTCGCCACCAAATCGAATGACAAAACGTTACATTTCGCGACAAATCCCCCGGTTGTCTCGTCCGCAAAGGCTCGCTAGCCCCTTCTCATGCGCTCCATCCCGTTCCTGTTGCTTTCTGCCCTGATCCTCGCATCCTGCGACGGGGAACCGGAAAACAAGCCCCGCCCCGCCGCGCTTGTCGAAGCGCAGCCCATTCAGCGTGCTACCTTCACCGACAATCTGGAAGCGGTCGGCACCGCACTCGCCAATGAACAGGTCGTGCTGTCCGCACCCGTGACGGAACGGATCACTTCTATCAATTTCGCCGACGGCGCCTACGTCAGGCGGGGACAGGTGATCGCGACCCTTGCCGTAGGACAGGAACGGGCGGAGCTGGCCGCCGCCGAAGCGCAGGCATTGCAGGCAAGCCAGCAGCTGAAACGGATTCAAGCGCTCAGAGATAGAGGCTTTGCGACATCCGCCAGCCTGGATCAGCAGGTCGCAGCCGCGAATTCCGCGCGAGCCAGTGCGCAACTGGCCCGTGCCTCCATTGGCGACCGGGTCATCCGCGCGCCTTTTGCTGGCTGGGTCAGCCTGCGCACCGTATCGCCCGGCGCGATTGTGAGCGCTGGCACGGCAATCGCCACGGTCAGCGACATTTCACGCATCAAGCTGGACTTCACCGTGCCGGAAACCCGCCTATCGCTGATCCGCGAAGGTCAGCCGATCAAGGCGATCTCATCCGCTTATCCCGATCGGCCCTTTTCCGGCGCCATCGCCACGATCGACCCGGTGATCGACCCGGCGACCCGTGCCGTCAGGGTCCGGGCAATCCTGTCCAACCCGGATCGGATGCTGAAGCCGGGTATGTTGCTGACGGTCAGCGTGATCGCGCGGCAACGCCAATCGCTCGCGGTGCCTGAGCTGGCCGTGGTGGGGGACGGCGACAATCGCTATCTTTTCATCGTGGCAGAGGGAAAGGCGAAGCGGGTCAAGGTGGAGACCGGCATTCGCCAGAACGGCCTTGTCGAGATATTGGGCGGCGTAGAACCGGGGCAAAGGGTGGTAACCGAGGGTGTCGTCAAGTTGAACGATGGCGCTCCGGTGCGCCTGGTCGGAGAAGATGCGAAGCCTAGCCCCAAAGTTGCGGATCGCCCCGCAGCCGGTAGCTGAAGGGCAGGCCGATGCAATTGTCCGACCTGTCCGTTCGCCGCCCGGTCTTTGCGGCGGTGATCGCCGTGCTGATGTGCATCGTGGGCATCGTTGGTTATATCAGCCTGTCGGTTCGTGAATATCCCGATACCGATCCACCCATCGTGTCGGTGGAGACCACCTATACGGGCGCGGCGGCGTCGGTCGTCGAAACCCGCATCACCCAGATATTGGAGGATTCGGTCGCCGGCGTTCAGGGCATCCGCAACATAACCTCTGCGTCGCGTGATGGCACGTCGACGATCAGCATCGAATTCGATCCGTCCCGCGACATAGATTCCTCCGCCAACGACGTGCGCGACCGGGTCGGCGCGGTGATCGAAGATTTGCCGGAAGACGCGATCGCGCCCGAAATTCGCAAGGTCGACGCCGATGCGCGGCCGATCATGTACATTACCTTCAGCAGGCCCGGATGGTCCCCGGTCCAGATTGCCGATTATCTCGACCGCAACATCGTTGACCGTTTTGCCGCCATCAACGGAGTGGCGCGCGTGAACGGCGGCGGCGACCAGCGACCCGCGACCCGTATCTGGCTGAATGCGGAAAGGCTTGCCGCTTTTTCGCTAACGCCTGCCGACATCGAATCCGCCCTGCGTGCCCAGAATGTGGAACTGCCCGCCGGTCGTTTTGAATCGAAGGACCAGAATCAGACGCTGCGTGTCGAGCGCGCCTTTTCGACGCCCGATCAATTTGCGCAGCTCGTCGTCGGCCGGGGCACTGACGGCTATCAGGTGAAATTGGGCGACATGGCGCGGATAGAGGAGGGGCCGGAAAATCCCTATGTGTCCTTCCGTGCCAACCAAGCCACGGCGGTGGGCTTGGGGATCGTTCGCCAGTCGGGCGCGAACACGCTGGATGTCGCCGACCGGGCCAAGGCATTGATCGAACAGATCCGTCCCGACCTGCCAGAAGGGATGGTGGTGAACATCGGTTCGGATGAGTCGCTGTTCATCAGCCGGGCCATCGAGAATGTCTACGATACGCTGTTGGAAGCCGCGATTCTGGTGATCCTCGTCATCTTCCTGTTCCTGGGGTCGATGCGGGCGACCATCATTCCGTCGGTCACGGTGCCGATCTGCCTTCTCGCTACGTGCGCAGTGCTGTGGCTGGCTGGCCTGTCGATCAATCTGCTGACCTTGCTGGCGTTCGTCCTTGCCATCGGTCTTGTCGTCGATGACGCCATCGTCGTCCTGGAAAATGTCTATCACCGGATCGAACAGGGGGAAGACCCATTGGTCGCCGCGTATCTCGGCACTCGGCAGGTGGGCTTTGCGATTATCTCGACGACGTTGGTGGTCTGCGCGGTGTTCGTGCCCGTGATGTTCCTGGCCGGGCAGACCGGCCTCTTGTTCCGTGAACTGGCGATTGCAATGATCGCGGCCATCGCCTTTTCAGGTTTCATCTCACTCAGCCTTGCCCCGATGCTCTGTTCAAAACTGCTGCGACACAGTGAGCGCGGGCGGCTGGCCAAATGGGTGGACGATCGTTTTCAGTCGCTCGAACGGGCTTATTCCCGACTGCTCGACAAAGCGCTTCGGCGGCCTTTTGTCGCGCTGATCGCTCTCGCTGTGTTCCTGGGCGCCGCGGGCGCAGTGTTCATGACATTGCCCAACGAACTGGCGCCAGCCGAAGACACAGGCGTCGCGGACGGCCAGATCACCGCTCCCGAAGGAACGGGTTTCGACCGGATGCAGGCCTATATGCGCGGGCTGGAGGATGATTTGGCACCGTTGCTGAAAGACGGTCAGCTGAAAGTGCTGATTACGCGCACGCCGGGCGGCTTCGGATCCAGTGACGATTTCAACAGCGGCAATATCATCGCGTTCCTGCGGCCATGGGAGGAGCGGACGGTTACGACCGCCGAGGTCGCCGATGCGATCAACAAGGCCATCGCGAATCAACCTGGCGTGCGCGGCAATGTCGCGCCCCGTTCCGGGCTTGGACGTGGCAGGGGCTTGCCGGTGAATGTCGTGCTCACCGGATCGACCTATGAAGGGCTGGTCGCCGCCCGTGACCGGATCATGGCGGCGGCCGCGAGCAATCCTGGGTTGATCAACCTCGACAGCGACTTCAAGGAAACCAAGCCACAGATGCGGGTGGAGATGGACCAACAGCGCGCGGGGGATTTGGGCATATCGGCAAACGACATCAGTCAAGCGCTACAAACCCTGCTCGGTTCGCGCCGGGTCACCACTTACGTCGATCGCGGCGAGGAATATCGCGTGCTGATCCAGGCGGAAAAGGAAGGGCGGCAGACCCTTGCCGACCTGGAACGTATTCAGGTGCGCAGCCGCACGGGCGCGCTGGTGCCGCTGTCGGCGGTGGTGACGGTGAGCGAAGTCGCCGGGCCGCGCCAGCTCAACCGCTATAATAAATTGAGGGCCATCACCTTGTCGGCGGGGCTTGCGCCCGGCTATTCTCTGGGTGAAGCGCTCACCTATCTTGAGGATCAAGCGCGCCAGTCGCCCGAAATACTCGCCATTGGCTATCGCGGTGAAAGCCAATCGTTACAGGAAACAGGCGGGTCAATCTGGTTGGTGTTCGGGCTGACGATCCTGATCGTATATTTGTTGCTTGCCGCCCAGTTCGAAAGCTTCGTCCATCCCGGCGTCATCATCGCCACGGTTCCGCTGGCGGTGGCAGGTGGCGTGCTGGGGCTGGCGCTAAGTGGCGGGTCGATCAACCTTTATAGTCAAATCGGCATTGTCATGCTGGTAGGTCTGGCAGCCAAGAACGGCATTCTGATCGTCGAGTTCGCCAACCAACTGCGCGACGAAGGGCAGGAAATCGGGCAAGCCATCAGGCAGGCAGCGGCGCGCCGCCTGCGCCCCATCCTGATGACGTCGATCGCAACGGTGGTCGGGGCGCTTCCCCTGGTCATCCGCGGCGGGGCCGGCGCGGCTGCGCGTCAGTCGATCGGTGTCGTGGTGGTATCTGGTGTGTCGCTGGCGACGCTGATCACGCTGTTCCTGATCCCCATCCTCTATTCGCGGGTTGCGGGGCGAACCGTTTCACCGCAAACCGTGGGCAGGCGGCTTGACTCGGCACTGAAGGATTCGCCCCAAGCCGCGAGTGACGATTAGTGGAGTGGCCTGCCGATGAACGAGATCGCGTCCCCCGGTCAGCTAAGACTTGACTATCTGCGCTGGGCGCTGGTCACCGTTCCCGCTATTCTATTCTTGGGCTTTCTATCGGGCAGGATCGCCAATAGCGGCTATGGCAACCGCTGGTTCGATGCGCTGGAAAAGCCCGCTTTCATGCCGCCGGGCTGGGCGTTCGGTGCCGCCTGGACCATCCTTTATATCCTCATGGGCCTGGCGCTTGCGATGATCATTCATGCGCGGGGATCACGGGGGCGGGGGATCGCCATCCTGCTCTTTCTCGCTCAACTGGTGATGAACCTGCTCTGGTCGCCGCTTTTCTTTCGCGCGCATCAGGTCGATAATGCCTTCATCCTGATCCTGCTGCTGATCGCTACCGTGGCTGCGACCACTTTGCTTTTCTGGAGGATCAGGCCCGCGGCGGGGCTGCTATTGCTGCCCTATCTTGCCTGGCTGGCCTTTGCTTCGGTGCTTAATTATGAGATCGGGCGGCTTAATCCTCAGGCTGAGACCCTTGTCGCGCCCGCGCTCAAGGCCCAGATATAGGTCAACGGCGCTTTGCCGCGTTAAAGACAGGATATAGGACCCATGCAGAGCGAAAACCGCTTTTTCGACGACCTTGCCAAGCTGGTGAACGGCGCCGCCGGGACAGTTGCTGGCATGAGCCGCGAATTCGAGACCAACGCGCGGGAAAAAGCCAAACAATGGATTGGCGGCGTGGATTTCGTCAGCCGCGACGAATTTGATGCGGTAAAGGCGATGGCAGCCGCGGCGCGCGAAGAGGTGGAACTGCTCAAAGCGCGAATCGATGCGTTGGAAGGTCGGGCGGCTGAGCCAGTCACCAAGACGGTTCGGCCATCGAAGGGGAAATCGGCCGACGCCCCGTAAGGGCTGCCTCCATCTGTCCATTCGATTTCTGCAACGATCCACGGGTTTCGAGCATTTTCCCGATTCGATTGGTTTCCTCCTGATCGGGAAATGCTCTAAGGCCAGCCGATGATGGACAGCGACGAATATGAAAATGGCGGCCAGGAAGCCGCACCGATCGACATGCTGGCCGCCTATTTCGAAGCGCATGGATGGAGCTTCGAACAGGTCGGTGAGGATGAGATCGTCGCGAGTACCCAGGGGTCCTGGGCGCAATATGAATTGCGCGGAATTTGGCGGGACGAAGATCAGGTGCTGCAACTGCTCGCGTTGCCTGACATCAGGGTGAGCGATGAAAAGCGACCCGCGATTTACGAAACATTGGGACTGATCAACGAACAGCTTTGGCTCGGCCATTTTGAATTGTGGTCGTCGAGCGGGATCATATTATTCCGCCATGGTGCGCTGCTTGGCGCGGGTGGCACGCTGACCCTGGATCAGGCGCAACTTCTGGTCGAAACCGCAATTGATGAATGCGAACGCATCTACCCGGTGTTCCAGTTCGTGCTGTGGGGCGGCAAGACGCCCGCAGAGGCGATTTCCGCCAGCCTGATCGAAACGCGCGGCGAGGCCTGATTCTGGATGTCTATCGCCTGGCCCGCTCATCTTTTCCTTGTCGGTTGCGGCAATATGGCCGGGCAGATGCTTGCCCGCTGGCTTGCATGTGGACTTGACCCGGCGAAGGTGACAGTCCTGCGCCCCAGTGGACGTGCCGTGGGGAACGGCGTTCGGGTGGTGACGGAATATCCTGATGCTCTCCCTGCCGGATCGACCCTATTGTTGGGCATGAAGCCTTACCAGCTGGCGGATGTGGCGGCGTCATTGGCGCCAATTTGCAATGCCGACATCTGTCTTGTGTCGATCCTGGCCGGTACGCCAATCGCAGATCTGCGCCGCCATTTTCCGGCGGTACGTGACATCATTCGCGCTATGCCTAATCTACCGGTGGGCATTGGTGGCGGCGTGATCGGGCTATGTGATGACGATGTGACCTCGACGGCGGCCTATGACGCTGTTGAAGCTCTTATGGCCCCGCTGGGGCTGGCTGAGCGAATATTGGATGAAGGCCAGTTCAATGAGGTTACGGCCCTGTCGGGCTGTGGCCCGGCTTTCCTGTTCCGCTTCATCGATGCCTTCGCGCGGGCGGGGGAGGCCATTGGTCTGTCGGCTGAGCAGTCGTCCCGCATGGCGCTGGCCACCGTCTGCGGATCGGCTGACTTGGCGAAACAGGCTACGGACAGCCCAGGCGTGCTCGCCGACCGCGTGGCGAGTCCGGGCGGCATGACGCGGCAGGGACTGAATGTTCTGGATGCCGATGACAGGCTGCTCAACCTGATGATTGACACCTTGACCGCTGCGCGGGACCGGGGCGAAGAAATTGCGCGGGGCGGTTAGGTCAGTGGTATGATCGCAGCGCCGCTTATTGATGCTGCCGATCTCTTTCCGTGCGGAGCCTTCCTATGCTGCCTGCCGATACACCCATCCTGATCCTGACCACGGGTGGTACGATCGACAAAATCTATTTCGACGCCCTGTCGGATTATCAGGTGGGGGAGACCGTCATGGCCAAGCTGTTGGACATAGCGCGGGTGAAACGTCCGTTCCGCATTGAGGAGGTCGTTCGAAAGGATAGCCTTGAACTGGATGATGTGGATCGGGCTGACATTCGCGACCGGGTGGCCGCTGCTCCCGAAAGCCATATCATCATTACCCATGGCACCGACACGATGACGGATACGGCCAAGCTGCTGAGCGCAATTGGCGGCAAGACGATCGTTTTGGTGGGCGCACTGGCGCCCGCGCGTTTTGGTGAGAGCGACGCCAGCTTTAATCTGGGCATGGCGTTCGCCACGGTCCAGACCGCCGCGCCCGGCGTCTACATCACCATGAGCGGATCGGTTTTCCGGGCTGACAATGTGGTGAAGGACCGCGCCAGGGGCGCATTTGTCTCGGTGGAGCCGAAGGGCTGAACCATTTTGGTCGCTCAGCGAGGCCCCGGTTGAGGAAGGTCACCCCACAAAAAAGAGCGCCCGTTGAGGCGCTCTTTCCTTGTTCAGTGGGCCGCTAAAGGCTCAGCCAAGATTGTTCAGGCTTCCACCTTCACATATTTGGGTGCGGCTTCGTTCAGAATCCGCAGGATTTTCTTGAGAGCGCTGGGTTCATCCGTCTCTTCCATGGCGGCGAGTTCGCGTGCCAGACGGCTGGAAGCGGCTTCGAAAATCTGACGCTCGGAATAGCTCTGTTCAGGCTGATCATCAGCCCGGAACAGGTCGCGCGTGACTTCGGCGATCGACACGAGGTCGCCCGAATTGATCTTCGCTTCATATTCCTGGGCACGGCGCGACCACATGGTACGCTTTACCTTGGGCTTGCCCTTGAGCGTTTCGATTGCTTCTTCCAGGGTCTTGTTTGACGACAGCTTGCGCATGCCGACCCCTTCCGCCTTATTGGTAGGCACGCGAAGGGTCATGCGTTCCTTTTCGAAGCGCAGGACATAAAGCTCAAGCTCCATGCCCGCGATCTGCTCCTTCTGAAGCTCCACCACACGGCCAACGCCATGCTTGGGATAAACAACATAATCACCAACATCAAAGGACAGCGCTTTGGCAGCCATTTGCAACCTTTCTAATTGAGCGGAGACGGCGACCGTTTGGACCAGTTGCGCAAAGTGCGGCACAGGGAAAGGCCCACGGCATTACCGTGAGGACATGAGGCGAATTCTCCAGAACGGATGCGACCTATCCGTCTTTCACCGTTCTTTTAGCAGATTCGTAACAAAAATTCCACCCCCCGCCACAATATCGAGCGGCGGAGGACAGAATGATGCGCAATGCCTAGTTTTTAGATGTTGGGTTAAGGAAGGCGCGGCAGGCAATCCATCGCTGCGTCAGCGCCCGCCACGCGCCGTCAGTCGCCCGAACCTGGTTCCGGTGAGAAGAACTGTTCCAGCTTGTTTTCCACGCCCTTCATGGCGTCGGCATCGGCCGGGGCCTCGCCCTTGACGGTGATGTTGGGCCATTCGGCGGAAAATTTTGTGTTGAGTTCCAGCCATTTTTCCAGGCCGTTTTCCGTATCCGGCAGGATCGCTTCAGCGGGACATTCCGGTTCGCAAACGCCGCAATCAATGCATTCGTTGGGATTGATGACCAACATGTTCTCGCCCTCGTAGAAACAGTCCACGGGACACACCTCAACGCAATCCATATATTTGCAGCGGATGCAATTGTCGGTCACGACATAGGTCATGGGTCAGCACTCAATAGGGATTGGACAGCGGCGGCCCTGCTATGCCCGGCGCGCGCGAAGGTCAATGAGGATATTTTTGCCTGTCTAATCGCCCAGCTTCAGTTCCTCGTAACAGCATTGTGCTTCAGGAGCGGGGCCGCGTCGACCGGGCAACTGGATAATGCGGACGACCCGCACCCCGCTGGGGTGAGGAAAAGTGATGAGGTCGCCAGTGCGAACCGGGGCATGAGCGCGCTCGACACGGCGACCATTCAGGCGGATATGGCCATCTTCTGCCAGCTTCTGGGCAACCGACCGGCTTTGCGCCAGCCGGGCGAACCAGAGGAACTTGTCGATGCGCAGGCTGGGGCCATGGCCTCCAGGTGCCGACGCGTCAGCCATTGCGACCGAGCAGGTCGGCAAGCCCCGCGAAGGCGTGGTTGCCCAGGGGCGCAGCTGACGATGCGGGAGCAGGGCGAGCGGACCCGCCTCGACCGGGTGCGGCGCGTTTCCCCTGGCCGCGCGGCTGCTGCTGGTCGGAACGCGCCTTCTGCCGCCCACGGAATGCCCAGTTCGCTCCGCCTTCTGCCGGAGCTTCCACCGGTCGGAAGCCGGAAAGGCGCATCAATTGCAGGAATGACGCCTCATCCAGCCCCAGAGAGACAATCTGGGGACTTTGGGCGGTGAAAGCTTCGCCTTTTGCTATGATCTCATGCGCGGTCCGGGCCATGCGTTCGGCCATGTCGATGCGCAACATCTGTTCTCCAAAGCCACGGAAACCGGCGATGCGCGCGCCCATCTGCTCAGATTTCTCGCCCGCCTTGATGAGGGTGAGGCCCGGCTGCGGCAGCGGAAGGCACGGTTTACCCAGTCTGGTCGCCAGCAAAGCTGCGCGCCACCGGGCCGCTCCGGGCTTCAGCAGGCCGGGATGATAAATGTCGAGCACGCCGATATCGATGCCCGCACGGCGAAGCAGATGCCGCTGCTCCTTGTCCAGATGTCCCAGCGCCGAATCGAGATCGGTGCGCGCAATGATCCCGCCCGCATCCGCCAGCTGGGCAAATACTGCGCGCACGACCGCGGGAACGTCCGGCTCGGAGGAACTGGCCACCATCTTCACGAGTGGTAGGAGATGCTTTTCCTTCTGGCTGTCGAACCATGTCGAAAGACGCGTGATCACCTGCTTCTGCATGTCCTGACCCAACGTCAGAAGCGCGCGATCAAGCCGCATTTCGGGCGCCAGCAACGAAGAACCGGGCAGCAGTGTAGCAACGATGTTGCCCTGCCACGAAATGCCTGGCGCCTGTCCTGATTCGTCCATGAGCGCAAAATCGGTATCGGGCGCGCCCAGCAATTCGTCAGCCTTCACTCGCAATATCCTTCCAAGGCGGCGCTCAGCCGCCGCCAGCAACATCTTTCTGTCTTGATGCCGCGTAGCCGGATCAACCGAGAAACGAAATCCGTCAAGTCGCCCGATGGTCTCACCATCGACGCAGACTGTCCCGTCCGGGTCGATTTCGACGGGCAGAGTGCTGGCATTCTGCCCGATGTCGCGCAGCAGGACGGCGGTGCGGCGGTCCACAAAACGTTGCATCAGCGCGGCGTGAAGCGCGTCTGACAGCTTTTCCTCCAGCTCACGGGTCCGTTCGGCCATTTCGGCGGGATGGGCCAGCCAATCGGCGCGATGCGCTATATAGGACCATGTGCGCGCCGCGGCGATCCGGCCCGATAATGTGTCGATATCGCCCTGAACCGAATCGAGCCTGGCGATCTGCTGTGCGAACCAGTCGCGCGGGATATGCCCATGGCCTTCGGACAGGAAACGCCAGATGCGGTTGACGCTGCGGGCATGATGGTCCGCGCCCAGCTTCTGGAAGTCTGGAATACCGCAAGCGGCCCACAGCCGTTCGACCTGTTTCTTGCCCTTCGCGCGTTCGCAGACCAGCGGATCGTCGGCCAGTCTTTTCAGCACGGAAAGGTCAACCGCCTCGGGCGCGGCGGCAAGTTCCGGCCGGTCTGGCCGCGCCTCCAGGTCGGCGATCAGGTGGCGGACACTGTCCATGCCCGGCGTGCCGTCGCGCCAATACAGCCGGTCGATGGCCGGGAAACGGTGCGCCTCGATCGATTCGATTTCCTCTGGCGTGAAGGCGGCGTCACCATCTTCATGGCCCAGGCTGCCAAAGCTGCCGTCCTGATGATGGCGGCCTGCGCGCCCGGCGATTTGCGCCATTTCCGACACCGTCAGCCGCCGGGTGCGTCGTCCGTCGAACTTTCGCAGTGACGCGAAGGCGACGTGGGCGACATCCAGGTTCAGCCCCATGCCGATCGCGTCAGTGGCGACCAGATAATCGACCTCTCCGTTCAGGAACATCTGGACCTGGGCATTACGGGTGCGGGGGGACAGCGCCCCCATGACGACTGCCGCGCCACCCCGGAACCTGCGCAGCATTTCTGCCACGGCATAGACTTCTTCGGCGGAAAAAGCGACGATCGCCGACCGCCGGGGCAGGCGGGACAGCTTTTTGGCTCCAGAATAGGAAAGGGTGGAAAAGCGCGGGCGGCTGACGATTTCGGCGTCTGGCACCAGTGACCGGACCACCCGGCTGATGCTGGCCGATCCCAGGATCATCGTTTCCTCCCGGCCCCGCGCGCGCAGCATCCGGTCAGTGAAAACATGGCCACGTTCGGGGTCTGCACCCAACTGCGCTTCATCCAGGGCAACGAAGGCGAAGTCGCCATCGACCGGCATCGATTCGGCAGTGCAGAGATAATAAAGCGCGCCCTGCGGCACGATCTTTTCCTCACCCGTGATCAGCGCCACTTGATGAGGACCCTTTATCGCGACCACCCGATCATAGACTTCGCGAGCCAACAGGCGCAGCGGAAAGCCCATCATGCCGCTGGAATGGCCGCACATGCGTTCGACCGCCAGATGCGTCTTGCCAGTATTGGTGGGACCCAGCACGGCTGTGACAGGCGATCGCGCGAAATGGGCCATGTTTCTCTATGTCGGGGAGGGCGTGTGTAAGGGCAAGGGGGAAACCGGCGGCGTGACATCCTTCTGCTATGCTGCCTGCCGTTGAACGAACCAGTGGCACGTTTCGTCGCGCAAATGGTCAGGAAAAACGCATCTTTATTTGACTTTAACCCTATGCCTTCACAACAACCTTCATGAACGCGCGACGGGGGTCGTGCGGGTTGCAAGCCCTCGGGGGGCCTTTCAGACGTGTTTTATGGTAGCCAGTCAGGTCCTCAGCAGGGCGGCGCATCGGCGTCCCTGTGGTTGCTGGATGCCATCGGAAAGGGTGGTGTCCCTGCTCAGGGGCAGCGCGACTGGCGCGTTCGTCTGCGCGATTGGGCAGAGGATGTGGAACTGGTCCCCGACCTTGGCCAGCGGGTAGGCAGCGCCACTTGGTTCAGAGGTCTGGCGACCTGTTTCGGGCTGTGCGCATCCGCCCTCTATCTTTCCCCCGGTTTTCAAGCGCTGCCCGGTGAACCGCAGCCGTTACTGGCGCAATCCCAGTTTGATGAAGTGCGCAGCCAGATGATCACGCCCTTGGCGCTGGGCGCGGATAGCGGACGGCGCATGGGTCCGACCGATGCGGTGCAGCCGCTTCGTGACACGCCAGAGCGCCCGCAAATCGAATTGCGCGCCCAGATTGGCGGTAGCGATTCGCTGGGCCGGGCTCTCGCTCGAGCTGGCGTGAGCAGTCGTGATGCCGCCGCCGTGATGAACCTGGTTGGCAGCGACATAGCGTCAGGCATTAAACCGGGCACCCCGCTGGACATCATCCTTGGTCGTCGCGCCAGCCGCAACATGCCCCGACCGTTGGATCATCTCGCCTTCCGGGCCAGGCTCGACCTGGCGCTGGAGGTCAATCGAACGGGGAACGTTTTACAGGTCAAGCGCACTCCCATCCATGTGGATCGCACGCCTTTGCGCATCCAGGGGGTGATCGGCGACAGCATTTACCAATCCGCGCGCGCCGCGGGTGCGCCTCCCAAAGCGATCCAATCATTCCTGCGTGTCATCGCGCAGCAGGTCGATCTGGGGTCGGTCCACGCTGGCGACCGGTATGACATCATCACAGAATATAGCCGCGCCGAAACAGGCGAGGCCGAAGTAGGCGACCTGCTGTTCGCCGGACTAAGCCGGTCCAACGGTCGCGGCATCAACATGCTCAAATGGACGAGCGAAGGGCGCAGCCGGTGGTTTGAAGCATCCGGCGTCGGTCAACGACGGGGCGTGCTCTCGGCCCCTGTCTCTGGCCGCATGTCGTCAGGCTACGGTATGCGCCGTCACCCGATATTGGGTTACACCCGCATGCATGCCGGCATCGACTTTGCCGCACGTTACGGATCGCCCATCTATGCTGCTACCGACGGGGTTGTGTCTTATTCGGGGCGTCATGGCGGCCATGGCAATTATGTGCGGCTGGACCATGGTCATGGCCTTGCCACCGGCTATGCGCATATGAGCCGCATCGCCGCACGATCTGGTCAGCGGGTGCGGCAGGGACAGGTGATCGGCTATGTCGGTTCCAGCGGCCTGTCGACCGGACCCCATCTGCATTACGAGCTTTACCGCAATGGCCGCACGATCAATCCGCTGTCGGTCAAGTTCACCACCACGGCGCAATTGGAAGGCCGCGAGCTGGCGGCGTTCCGCGCGCGGCTGGCCCAGCTTAAAGGCCTGCGTGTCGGATTGCCGACGCAGCTGGCCCAGAATAACCGGTCGGTTTTGTCGCCGGTCGCACTCGCCAATTAACCGCTTCCCGTCTTGCGAAGGCTTCGCTAGGCGGCCCGCATGACTGATATCGTCGCCATTTTGCTTGCCGGATCACGTCCCGGCACCGATCCATTGGCTCAGGCAGCAGGGGTCGCGATAAAGCCTCTGGCGCCCGTGGCGGGTGAGCCGATGATCAACTACCCCGCGCGGGCATTGCTGTCCCATCCTGCGGTCGGTAAGCTGCTGATCCTCACGCAGACGCCGGACCTGCTGACCGACCATCCAGCAACGGCCTGGATCGCTTCGCATCCCAAGACGATGTTCGAAACGAGCGGCGCAGGAATTGCTTCCACCCTGATGACGCTGATCGACCGACCCGGCATGACTTTTCCGCTGCTGGTCACGACGGCGGATCATGTCCTGCTGGATTCCGACATGCTGGACCAGTTTGTGGGGGAAGCGAAGGGGGCGGACCTCGCCGTCGCTATGGTTGAACGCGCGACCTTGCTTGCCCGCTATCCCGCATCCCGCAGGACCTGGCTCAAATTTCGTGACGGCTGGTGGTCGGGCGCTAACCTCTTTTGGTTTGGCGGTCCGCAGGTGCGGCCAGTCCTGGCGCTATGGCAGGAAGTCGAACAGGACCGGAAGAAAGGGTGGAAGATATTGTCTGCCTTTGGCCCTGTCGCGCTGCTGGGGGCCTTGCTGCGTATCCTGCCCCTGCGCGGGGGGATCGCACGGGTAGGACGACGCTTTGGGCTTGCCGCGCGGCTGGTTGCCATGGCGCGGGCTGAAGCCTGTATCGACGCCGACAAGGTCGACGATGTGATCCTGATTGAACGGATATTGGCCGAAAGGCGCGACTGATCCCCATCACTGTCGCCTTCAAGGTTCGTGGACCGGCTGTTTCGCTTTTGCCCTTTGATGGGTGGTAAAGGTCGTAATCAGTCGCTAAGGGCTTCGCCTGCGTGAGCCGAACGACTATCGGCGCGGATGGAGGACATCGTAAACCCATGGCCGAATTCTCTCTGCCCAAGAACAGCAAGATTTCCGGTAAGGGCGTCGCTCATAAAGCACCTGACGGCGCGAGCAACGTCAGGAGCTTCAAGGTCTATCGCTACGATCCCGACTCGGGGCAGAATCCGCGCTACGACACGTTCGACATCGACCTCGACACTTGTGGGCCAATGGTTCTGGACGCATTGCTCAAGATCAAGAATGAATATGATCCGACGCTGACCTTCCGCCGTTCCTGCCGCGAAGGCATCTGTGGTTCCTGTTCCATGAACATGAACGGCAAGAACGGTCTGGCCTGCACCACCGCCATTGACGAGTGCGCGGGCAAGGAAGTCCGCATCACGCCGCTGCCGCACATGGACGTGATCAAGGACCTTGTTCCCGATTTCACCCATTTCTATGCGCAGTACAGCTCGATCAAGCCGTGGCTGCAAACTGTCACGCCCCCGCCAAGCGGCAAGGAGCGGCTTCAGTCGCCCGCCGACCGTGAAAAGCTGGACGGACTGTATGAGTGCATCCTGTGCGCCTGCTGTTCGACCAGTTGCCCCAGCTACTGGTGGAATTCCGACAAGTTTCTCGGTCCCGCTATCCTGCTCCAGGCCTATCGCTGGCTGGCGGACAGCCGTGACGAATATACCGGTGAGCGTCTGGATGAGCTGGAAGATCCGTTCCGCCTCTATCGCTGCCACACCATCATGAACTGCGCGAACGTTTGCCCCAAGGGCCTCAGCCCCGCCAAGGCGATCGCGGAGACCAAGAAGATGATGGTCGAACGGCAGCTTTGATGCGGTGAGCGGCGATGCTGGACCTGTAAGCCGGGTGCCGGACGGCCCTTGGGCTGGGTGGCTCGTCTGGACCGATCCGATGCAGGGAACCTTTCTGGATACCTGCATCGGTCCCAGCTATTCACGTAGCGATGGCGAAGGCCGCGCGACGGTGATGCTGGAAACCCGGCCCTATCATGCCAACCGCATGGGTGCGCTGCATGGCGGTTTTCTCGCGGGATTTGCCGATCATGCTTATTTCGCCGGGTTGGCTGCCATGGGCCGACCAGAACAGGCCTCCGCCGTGACGGTGGACCTGGGCATGCAATATTGTGGATCAGGTGACGTCGGTCCGCCGCTGCGTGCCGAAGTGGAACTGCTGCGTGAAACAGGACGTCTGATGTTCATGCGGATGACGATCCATCAGGGCGATGGTCTGGTCGCAGCTTCGACCGCAACGGTGCGCAAGGCGCCCATGCCGAAATGAACAGCGTAATTGAGCGCTATCGCGCACTGGTTACGGCCGGTGAGTTGCGCGCCGACCCTGATCAGGAACGGGCGGCGCGACGTCTGGACCTGTTGCAGCAGGAACTGGAAGCGGCTCCGCCCCGCGGCTCAACCCTGTGGCGGCTGTTGCGCAAGGCGCCCGAACCACCGCGCGGCCTCTACATGTGGGGCGGCGTTGGACGGGGCAAGTCGATGCTGATGGACCTGTTTTTCAGCACGGTGAAAATCCAGCGCAAGAAGCGGGCGCATTTCCACGAATTCATGCTGGATGTGCACGCACGACTGGCGGATGCGCGGAAGTCGGAAAAGGGCGATCCCATCCCGCCCGTGGTGCAATCCCTGGCGGACGAAGCGCGGCTGCTGTGCTTTGACGAGATGGTCGTCAACAACATGGCTGATGCCGCGATCATGTCGCGATTGTTCACAGGACTGCTCGACTCTCAGGTCACGATCGTCACGACGTCCAATCGCGAACCTGACGAGCTTTATAAAAACGGTCTTAACCGTCAGCTTTTCCTGCCCTTCATCGACCTGATCAAGGATCGGCTCGATGTGATGACGCTCAATGGGCCTACCGATTACCGGCTCGACCGCCTCGGCGATGCGCAGCTTTGGCATTCGCCCAATGGGCCGGAGGCGACGAAGGCGCTGTCTGATGCCTTTTTCCGTCTGACCGATTATCCGGTCGAAGATCGCGCCAAGGTTCCTTCTGACGATATTCCAATACAGGGCGGACGCACCCTGCATGTGCCCAAAAGCCTGAAGGGGGTCGCGGTATTCTCCTTCAAACGGCTCTGTGCGGCAGCACGGGGTGCGCCCGATTATCTGGCGATTGCCCGCCGGTTCCATACCGTGATCCTGGTCGGCATTCCGGTGCTTGGCCCCGAAAATCGTAACGAGGCCGCACGCTTCGTGACGCTGATCGACGCGCTTTACGAATATAAGGTGAAGCTGCTGGCCTCTGCTGACGCACAGCCTGCCTCGCTTTACCCCGAAGGTGATGGCGCCTTTGAATTTGAGCGTACCGTGTCCCGGTTGATGGAAATGCAATCGGACGATTACCTGGCGTTGGGTCACGGACCCAAATAGGCGCGCCCCTCGTTTCAGAGGACGAACGCCCCCTTTTTTCAACGGTCTAAATGGCCCGGACGCTTCCCCAATGAAGGGAAGCGCCCGGCAGGTGGCCGCTGCGGGACGATCGAACGCCAGGGTAGGGACGTACGACAACAGGGCGATCTGCTATTAATGCAACTGCGAATGAATTGCAAAGATAATTTGGATGTGCCGCTGATCCACTGTTGAAACCTTAACATTATCGGCCTAAGCGGGCGGGCAATTCCAATATTCCGTGCTTGGAGGATGATTGCATATGGCCCGTAAGAAGATCGCGCTCATTGGCGCTGGCAATATCGGCGGCACACTGGCGCATCTCGCCGCGCTGAAGGGCCTGGGCGACATCGTCCTGTTCGACGTCGTCGAAGGCGTGCCCCAGGGCAAGGCTCTTGACCTGTCGCAGTGCGGCCCGGTCGAAGGCTTCGATGCCAAGATCACCGGCACCAACGACTATGCCGACATCAAGGACGCCGACGTCATCATCGTCACCGCCGGTGTCGCTCGCAAGCCGGGCATGAGCCGCGACGATCTGCTGGGTATCAACCTCAAGGTCATGAAGGCCGTGGGTGAGGGCATCAAGAACAATGCCCCCAACGCTTTCGTCATCTGCATCACCAACCCGCTGGACGCGATGGTGTGGGCGCTTCGCGAGTTCTCTGGCCTGCCGCATAACAAGGTTGTGGGCATGGCTGGCGTCCTCGACTCCGCGCGCTTCAGCCATTTCCTGGCCGAAGAATTCCAGGTGTCGGTCAAGGAAGTGAACAGCTTCGTGCTGGGCGGCCATGGCGACACCATGGTGCCGGTCGTGCAATATTCGACCGTTGCCGGTATCCCGATCCCCGACCTTATCAAGCAGGGCCGCTCCACCAAGGAGCGCATCGACGCCATCGTGCAGCGCACCCGTTCGGGCGGCGGCGAGATTGTCGGCCTGCTCAAGACCGGTTCCGCCTTCTACGCTCCCGCGACCAGCGGCATTGCCATGGCTGAAGCCTATCTGTTCGATCAGAAGCGCCTGCTGCCTTGCGCCGCGAACCTGACGGGCCAGTATGGCGTCGATAATCTTTATGTCGGCGCTCCCGTGATCATCGGCAAGGACGGTGTCGAGCAGGTTGTCGAGATCGAACTGGACGATGAGGCCAAGGCCAATCTTCAGGTTTCGGTCGATGCGGTCAAGGAACTGCTGGAAGCCTGCAAGGGCATCGATTCCTCGCTCGCCTGAGCCCAAGAGCTGCACCAGTACGTCCCAGGTGGGTGAGCAGCCTGGGACATGCTGCCTTTCATCTGAAGTGCCACGTCCACAGAATGTAAAGGGACTGACATGTCCATTCTGGTGAACAAGAACACCAAGGTCATTACCCAGGGTATGACCGGTGCCACCGGCACCTTCCACACCGAACAGGCGCTGGCTTATGGCACGCAGATGGTTGCTGGCGTCACGCCCGGCAAGGGCGGCACCAGCCACATCGGCCTGCCTATGTACGATACCGTTGCCGAAGCAAAGGCAAAGACCGGCGCGGATGCTTCGGTCGTCTATGTTCCGCCGCCATTCGCGGCTGATTCGATCCTGGAAGCGATCGATGCGGAAATCCCGCTGATCGTCTGCATCACCGAAGGCATTCCGGTGCTCGACATGGTACGCGTCAAGCGCGCGCTGTCCGGCAGCAAGTCGCGCCTGATCGGCCCGAACTGCCCCGGCGTGCTGACCCCTAATGAGTGCAAGATCGGCATCATGCCCGGCAGCATCTTCAAGGCGGGCAGCGTCGGCGTCGTTTCGCGTTCCGGCACCTTGACCTATGAAGCCGTGTTCCAGACCTCGAACGCAGGCCTGGGCCAGACCACGGCTGTCGGCATCGGCGGCGACCCGGTCAATGGCACCAACTTCATCGACGTGCTGGAACTGTTCCTGGCCGACGACGCTACCGAATCGATCATCATGATCGGTGAAATCGGCGGCGACGCGGAAGAGCAGGCTGCGCAGTTCCTGATCGACGAAGCCAAGCGTGGCCGCAAGAAGCCGATGGCAGGTTTCATCGCAGGCCGCACGGCGCCTCCGGGCCGTCGCATGGGCCATGCCGGTGCGATCGTGTCGGGCGGTAAGGGCGATGCTGAAAGCAAGATTGCGGCGATGGAAGCCGCCGGCATCAAGGTCGCGGCCAGCCCTTCGGAGCTTGGTTCGACGCTGGTGGAAGTGCTGAAGGGCTGATCTGAAGCCTGCAAGGTGGCCGGGCTGCACCCCGGCCGCTTGTTACCCCGATCCGCGACTGCACGCGGGTGGCATGGGACGCAGAGAAATGGGTTACGAGAACCAGGATTTCGAAGTCGAGCACGGACCCAGTTGGGCCCGCAGCAACTGGCCGCTGAGCGATACGGACGACCTGACGGGGGCGATGGACCCGACGCAGATGCAGGTCGCGGTAAAGGCTGCGGCCAAGGCTTCGGGCAAAGCCGTATCGGACGCGGATGCGGTCAGTGCCGCTGACGATGCCATCCGCGCGCAGATGCTGATCCGTACCTATCGCGTTCGCGGTCACCTCGCCGCCAATCTCGATCCTTTGAGCCTGTCCCAGCGCGACCTGCCGGCTGACCTTACGCCGGAATATCACGGCCTGAACGATCCTGAGAAAAAGATCTATCTCGGTGGAACGCTCGGCCTGCAATATGCGACGGTGCGTGAGATCGTTGCTATTTTGCGCGCCAATTACTGCGGCAATGTCGGCCTTGAATATATGCACATTGCCGATGTTGAGGAGCGTCGCTTCCTGCAGGAACGGTTGGAGGGCAAGGATAAGGAAATCCAGTTCACGCCCGAAGGCAAGAAGGCGATCCTGGCGAAGGTCATCCAGGCCGAACAATATGAAAAGTTCCTGGGCCGCAAATATGTCGGCACCAAGCGCTTTGGCCTGGACGGCGGCGAGTCGATGATCCCGGCCCTGGAAGCCATCATCAAATATGGCGGCGCGCTGGGCGTTCGGGAAATTGTCTACGGCATGGCCCATCGCGGTCGCCTCAACGTCCTTGCCAACGTGATGGCCAAGGGCTTTCGCGTCATCTTCCACGAATTTTCCGGCGGCACCGCCAACCCGGAAGACGTCGGCGGTTCGGGCGACGTCAAATATCATCTGGGCACCTCCACTGACCGTGAGTTCGACGGGATCAAGGTGCACATGTCGCTGGTTCCCAACCCGTCGCATCTTGAAACAGTTGATCCGGTCGTGCTGGGCAAGGTCCGCGCGCAGCAGACCTTCCGCGACGATCTGGGCAAGCATGAGCAGGTGTTGCCTGTGCTGATCCACGGTGACGCGGCCTTTGCCGGTCAGGGCATCGTTTGGGAATGCCTGGGTTTTTCGGGCGTCAGTGGCTATAATACCGGCGGTTGCATCCACTTCATCGTCAACAACCAGATCGGCTTTACGACCTCGCCCCAATTTTCGCGCGGATCGCCCTATCCCAGCGACGTGGCGAAGGGCGTCCAGGCTCCGATCCTTCACATCAATGGCGACGATCCCGAAGCGGTGACCTTCGCGTGCAAGCTGGCGATCGAATATCGTCAGACCTTCCATCGCGACATCGTGATCGACATGTGGTGTTATCGCCGCTTCGGCCACAATGAGGGCGACGAACCGAGCTTCACTCAGCCGCAGATGTACGCCAAAATTCGCCAGCACGCGCGGGTCAGCGATGTCTATTCGGCCCGACTGAAGGCGGAAGGCGTGGTCGACGACGACTTTGTGAACCAAGTGACGGGCGACTTCGTCAACCATCTGGAGCAGGAGTTCGAGGCTGCCAAGAGCTACAAGTCCAACAAGGCGGACTGGTTTGCCGGCCGGTGGTCTGGCTTGCACAAGCCCGCTGACGCGGAAACGGCGCGGCAGAATGTCGAAAGCGCGATCAGCCAGAAATTGTTCGACAGCCTGGGCAAGACGCTGACGACGGTGCCCGAAGGACATAATGTCCACAAAACTTTGCAACGCGTGATCGATGCAAAGGCGGAGATGTTCAAGAACGGTGTGAACTTCGACTGGGCGACCGGCGAAGCGCTGGCTTTCGGTTCGCTGTTGTCGGAAGGCTATGGCGTCCGCCTGTCGGGACAGGACTCCGGTCGCGGAACCTTCAGTCAGCGCCACGCTGTCTGGGTCGACCAGGATAGCGAGAATAAATATATCCCGCTGTCCACCGTTCCCCATGGCCGGTTTGAGGTACTCGACAGCCCCTTGTCGGAATATGGCGTGCTGGGCTTTGAATATGGCTTTGCGCTTGCCGATCCCAAGAGCCTGGTGCTGTGGGAAGCGCAGTTTGGCGATTTTGCCAATGGTGCGCAGATCATATTCGACCAGTATATCTGCTCGTCGGAAACCAAGTGGCTCCGTTCGAACGGTCTTGTCTGCCTCTTGCCCCACGGCTACGAAGGACAGGGGCCGGAGCACAGCTCGGCACGCCTGGAACGCTTCCTGCAACTCTGCGCGGAAGGCAATATCCAGGTCGCCAATTGCACGACGCCGGCCAACTATTTCCATATCCTGCGCCGACAGATGCTGCGCCCGTTCCGCAAGCCGCTGATCATGATGACGCCAAAGTCGCTGCTGCGGCACAAGCTGGCCGTCAGCACGGCTCAGGACTTCCAGGGCAATACCCACTTCATGCGCATCCTGTCGGACATCAATCCGGCGCCGGACGCAGAAACAAAGCGGTTGGTGCTCTGCTCCGGCAAGGTTGCCTACGACCTGATGGAAGCCCGCAACGCGGCAGGTGATAAAAATACCCAGGTCGTCCGCATCGAACAGCTCTATCCCTTCCCCGCTGAGGCTCTCGCCGTGCGTCTGAAGCGCATGACGAACCTGGAGGAAGTGATCTGGTGCCAGGAAGAACCGCGCAACAATGGCGCCTGGTCATTTGTCGAGCCATATATTGAGGAAGCGCTGGCGCAGGCGGGCAGGGCTCCGATGCGTGCCCGCTATGCCGGGCGCAAGGCATCGGCATCGCCCGCAACGGGCCTCGCCAAACGCCACGTCGCTGAACAGGGCGCGCTCGTCGCCGATGCGCTGGGTCACAGCGTCCGTGAAGAAATCCGCCGCCAGAAGAAAGGCTGACCAAGCTCATGGCAACAGAAGTCAAAGTCCCTACCCTGGGCGAATCCGTTACCGAAGCGACCGTTGGCCAGTGGCTGAAGAAGCCTGGAGAGGCCGTGCAGGCCGATGAGGCGATCGTCAGCCTGGAAACCGACAAGGTTGCCGTCGACGTGCCCGCGCCAGTCGCTGGAACGCTGGGCGACATCATCGCCAAGGAAGGCGATACCGTGAACGTCGGCGCGCTGCTGGCGATGATCAACGAAGGTGCAGCCGCTGCCGCCAAGCCTGCCGCTGGCGCCGCACCGGCCCCCGCTGCCAAGGCGGAGGCTGCCGCGCCCGCTCCCACGGCTTCGGCCCCGGCCGAAGAAGACGAAGGCGGCAACCTGACGCTGTCGCCGGCCGTACGCCGCCTGGTCCTGGAACATGGCCTCGACCCCAGCAAGATCAAGGGCACGGGCAAGGACGGTCGCCTGACCAAGGATGACGTGACTGCTGCTGTCGCCGCTGGCACTGCCAAGGCTGCGGCTTTGGCCCCTGCCGCCACCCCTGCTGCGGCTGCTCCGGTCGCTGGTCCCAGCCGCGCGCAGGAACGCGTCAAAATGACCCGCCTGCGCCAGACGGTCGCCAAGCGCTTGAAGGAAGCGCAGAATACGGCGGCGCTGCTGACGACCTATAATGACGTCGATATGACCAACGTCATTGAAGCGCGCGCAAAGTATAAGGACTTGTTTGAAAAGAAGCATGGCGTCCGTCTGGGCTTCATGGGCTTCTTCACCAAGGCCGTCTGCATGGCGCTGCGCGACATTCCGGGCGTTAATGCGCAGATCGATGGCGACGAGATCGTCTACAATGATTTCGCCGACATTTCGGTCGCCGTTTCCGCCCCCAATGGCCTGGTCGTGCCAGTGATCCGCAACGCGGAAAGCCTGAGCGTGGCGGACATCGAAAAGACGATCGGCGGCTTTGGCAAGAAGGCCAAGGAAGGCACGCTTACCATGGAAGACATGAAGGGTGGCACCTTCACTATCTCCAACGGTGGCGTCTTCGGTTCGTTGCTGTCGAGTCCGATCATCAACCCGCCGCAGTCGGCCGTGCTGGGCCTTCATCGTATTGAGGACCGTCCGGTCGTCCGCAATGGTGAGATCGTCATTCGTCCGATGATGTATCTGGCTCTCAGCTATGATCATCGTCTGGTCGATGGCCGCGAAGCGGTGACCTTCCTCGTCGCGGTGAAGAATGCGATCGAAGATCCAACCCGTCTGTTGATCGACCTGTAAGGTCGGCCGTCTTTCCGTTCGGGCCGAGCCTGTCGAAGCCCTGTCTCTTTTTCCCCAAGGGACGAAATAGCTAGTGAAGCCCCTAGACAGGCTCAGGGCGAACGGAGATTCTTATGGCAGACTTCGATTATGACGTTCTGGTGATTGGCGCGGGGCCGGGTGGCTATGTGGCGGCGATCCGTGCTGCGCAACTGGGCCTCAAGACAGCCTGCGCCGAAAGCCGCGACACGTTGGGCGGAACCTGCCTCAACGTCGGTTGCATCCCGTCGAAGGCGCTGCTGCACGCGTCCGAATTGTTCGAGGAAGCATCAAGCGGCGCACTCGCCAAGCTGGGCGTCAAGATTGACAAGATGAGCCTGGACCTGGGCGCGATGCAGGGCCAGCGCAAGGACGCCGTCAAGGGGCTGACGGGCGGTATCGAGTTTCTGTTCAAGAAAAACAAGATCGACTGGTTGAAGGGGCGTGCCAGCTTCACCGGCGCGAACACAGTTGAAATAGCTGGCAAGACGGTCACGGCGAAGAATATCGTCATTGCCACCGGATCTTCGGTCACGCCATTACCGGGCGTCGAAGTCGACAATGACAAGGGTCTGATCGTCGATTCGACGGGCGCGCTGGAACTGGACAAGGTGCCCGGCCATATGGTCGTGATCGGTGGCGGCGTCATCGGGCTGGAACTGGGTTCCGTCTGGCGTCGTGTGGGCGCAAAGGTAACCGTGGTCGAATATCTCGACCAGATCCTGCCTGGCATGGACGGGGAAGTCCGCAAGGAAGCGAACAAGATATTCAAGAAGCAGGGCTTCGAATACAAGCTGGGAACCAAGGTGACGGGCGCACAGGCGCATAAGAAGGGCGTGACCCTGACCGTCGAACCGGCTGCTGGCGGTGATAATGAGACGATTGAGGCCGATGTGGTTTTGGTGTCGATCGGCCGCCGTCCCAATACCGACGGGCTGGGTCTGGACAAGATCGGCCTGGAGCTTAACGGTCGCGGCCAGATTGAGACCGATCATGATTTCGCGACCAAGGTGCCTGGCGTCTGGGCGATCGGCGACGTGATCCCCGGCCCCATGCTTGCCCATAAAGCCGAGGATGAAGGCATTGCAGTCGCGGAGAATATCGCTGGCCTGACCGGCATCGTGAATCACGACGTGATCCCGTCGGTCGTTTATACCAGCCCGGAGATTGCTGGGGTGGGCTTGACCGAGGAAGCTGCCAGGGAAAAGGGCGTGATCAAGGTCGGCAAGTTCCCGATGATGGCAAACAGCCGCGCCAAGACCAATCACGAACCTGACGGCTTCGTAAAGATCATCGCCGATGCCCAGACTGACAAGGTGGTTGGCGTGTGGATCATCGCTTCGGTCGCGGGCACCATGATTGCGCAGGCCGCGCAGGCCATGGAGTTCGGCGCATCGAGCGAGGACATCGCCTATACCTGCCACGCGCACCCAACGCATAGCGAAGCGATCAAGGAAGCGGCGATGGCGGTAATGGGCAAGCCCATCCATATGTGATCGAACCAAGATTACCGCGAGACAGGAAGAGGCTGCCCATAATGGGCGGCCTTTTTTCACTATCGGGCGCTGGCCGCCGCGGGTGTGGTCGCGGATTTGAAATTGGGGTGGGCAACGGCGCGCGATACGCAAACCTGATTACGCCCCCGCGATTTCGCCTTGTACAATGACTCGTCTGCACGGGCGATGGTATCGTGGATGGACGTATCGGCACGCCGGACGGTGGACAAACCGAAGCTGGCGGTCAGGCTGCGCATGAGTGGCAATGTCGACCCGATGTCGCGGGTGAAACATTCCCGGATGTCATTTGCAATGGCGGCGGCGCAGGCGGCATCGGTGCCTGGCAGGAAAAGGACGAATTCCTCCCCTCCAAAACGGGCCGTTATTGTCGTATCGGGTGTCTTGTGTTCCAGCATCCTGGCCAGTGCTACGATGACGCGGTCACCCACGGCATGGCCATGTTCATCATTCACGACCTTGAAATGGTCGATATCGCAGACGACGACGCTACCCGATCGAGCCGTCGTGCCCAGTTGCATCACCGCGTCGTCAAATCCACGGCGATTGAGCAAGCCTGAAAGCGGATCGATCATCGCATCGCGTTCATAACGCGTGAGCAGGTCGAGCACTTGTGTCGCAAGAGCCGCCAGCGCCAGGAACATCCCGAATATGCAGGCGAGCGCCTGGGTCAGAAAGGCGTAATCGCTGACCAGGTAATCGATGCCCTGTGCCAGGGTTAGCTGGATAGTGCTGCCTCGCACCAGATTGTCGATCGCCACCAATGTGGCTGCTGCGAACAGGGTGCGATCCGCACCGCTGGTCAACTGCCCCCTGGCTGCGATCAACGGCAGGGCGATGAGCAGGAAGCAGCCGAAGTCGGATGCGGCAAGTTCCATGGGCAGATTGCCGACAGCCAACGCCGTGGCGCACAGAAAGCAGGATAATCCCCAGATGGCGACGCGGGCAGGCCGAAGCCATAAGGGGCGCCACCGTTGGAGCAACGCTTCGCTGAAGAACAGGAATCCCGTTGCAAACAATATGTCAGCCAGCAAGCTCCAGAGGGGCGTCGGGACGGCTGAATAAACGACAGGGGTGGTGAACCCACCCGCGACGCAGAGATAGCCTGTGCTCCACCAACCGGCTACGCGCATGCCCCTGCTGTAAAGGATCAGAAAAGCGATGCTGAAGCTGGCCAACATGACGGGCAGGAAGAAAGCAAAATTTTCTCCCATGCCGAGTGCCTTTATCCTTCACTTTCTGCTGGTTACGCACGACGCGTGCAGCGCGCGCCCGGCTGGCACGTATAACCTCACCCTTAATAAATACTTCCAGAATCGATGAAATATTCATCCGATATGGATGTAAACACAGGGTTTTTAGTTCAGCTTTGCCAATTTTCCAGAAGCGGCACCAATTCATCGAAATGATCGATCACGGCGTCGGCCTGTAATAGTTCAACGGGACCATCCAGAAAGCCAAAGCTGACCGCGATGCTCGGAATGGCGGCGTTACGCGCGCCCGCAATGTCGTTGATGGTGTCGCCCAGGAATATGGCCCTGCCGCCGCCTGCGCGCGCGACCATCTCATGGATCGGGGCGGGGTCAGGTTTGGAAACTTGCAGAGTGTCGCCACAGACAATGCTGGCAAACCGTTCCGACAGGCCGATCTGGTGCATCAACGGAATGGTAAAGCGTTCCGATTTGTTGGTGCAGATGGCGACCTTTACGCCCACTTGCTCCAGTTGGTCTATTGCTGCGATCGCACCGGGGTAGGGGATAGAGTGGACAGCAAGATTCTGCTCGTAATAATCAAGCAGGATCGGCAGCGTTGCGGTGATCAGCCCGTCATCGCACGCGCCCGAAGCGGCCAGCGCCCTTTCCAGCATCACTTTTGCGCCCTTGCCGACAAAGGGATGAATGGCCTCCACCGGGAACGGCGGTCGATCCAGTGTCGCTAGGGCATAGTTGACCGCTGCGGCCAAGTCGCCGCTGGTGTCCAGTAAAGTGCCGTCCAGGTCAAAACCGACGACGTCGAAAGGAATCCGTGCCATGGGGCGGCTCATGCGGCCAGCGCGGTGGCAAAGGCAAGTCAAACGTGGCAGAGAGCCTTCAGATTCTTGACCTCTTTATCTTGCAGGAAGGAAGCGTTCCGCCGTGACCGCCAGCCGCCCGATCGCTGTCATCATCCTTGCCGCTGGGCAGGGGACGCGCATGAAATCCGCCATGCACAAGGTTCTGCACCCGGTCGCGGGACGCCCCATGCTGCTCCACCTGCTCGCCAGCGTTGCCGGACTGAAGCCAGCGCGGCAGGTCGTGGTCGTTGGTTCTGGCCGTGAACAAGTGGAAGCCGCGGTGGCTGGAACCGGCGCCGTGATCTCCGTGCAGGACAAGCAGTTGGGTACAGGGCATGCCGTCGCTCAGGCGCATGATGCGCTGGCGGGGTTCGCTGGCGACATATTGATCCTTTATGGCGACGTTCCATTGGTCCGGCCCGAAACCATGCGTGCGATGCTCGACAGATTAAACATGGGGGACGAACCACGCGCGGTTGTGCTGGGCTTTCGGCCTGAGGATGCTGCCGCCTATGGCAGGATCATCACCGATGGGCAGGGCGCCATCGAAAAAATGGTGGAATATAAGGATGCCGATGCCGGCGAACGTGCGGTGACGCTGTGCAACTCCGGCTTGATGGCCGTGCGTTCGACCGATCTGTTCGTGCTGTTGGACCAGATTGGCAATAATAATGCTGCAGGCGAATATTATCTGCCCGACATCGTCATGCTGCCCGGCGCGCAAAGCGCGGTGATCGAAGCGGAATCGTGGGAAGTCGCCGGTGTGAACAGCCGTGCGGAACTGGCAGGGGTCGAAGCGGACTGGCAGGATCGTCGCCGTATGGAGGCGATGCGCGACGGCGTTACGCTGGTTGCGCCCGAAACTGTCTACTTTGCGTATGATACGGTGCTGGGGCGGGATGTGCGCGTGGAGCCCAATGTCGTGTTCGGCCCGGGCGTGAACGTGGCCGACGATGTCACCATCCGCGCCTTTTCGCATCTGGAGGGAGCGTTTATCGGTGCGGGGGCGGAGGTCGGACCTTATGCCAGGCTGCGTCCGGGCGCGAAGATTGGGCCGAAGGCAAAGGTAGGCAATTTCGTTGAAGTGAAGAAATCGGAACTGGGCGAAGGTGCGAAGGTCAATCACCTGTCCTACATCGGCGATGCCGTCATCGGTCCCGGTGCCAATATCGGGGCGGGCACCATTACCTGCAATTATGATGGCTTCTTCAAATATCGCACGGAAATAGGAGCGGGGGCGTTCATCGGCTCCAACAGCGCGCTGGTCGCACCGGTGAAGATTGGCGATGGTGCGATCGTGGCGGCGGGCAGCGTGGTCACTAAAGAGGTCGACGCCGACGCCCTGTGCCTGGTTCGACCCGTGCAGGAGGGTAAGCCCGGTTGGGCCAAACGCTTCCGGGCCAGGATGCAGGCGCGCAAAGCCGCCAAGTGATAGGCCGGACTTCGCCCCGGCTGGCCGCACTGCTGGTCATGCTGTTGTTGGCTATCGGGACGGGTCTTTGGCTGATCGACAATGCGCGGGCGATGCCGGTCGTGCGGCGGTTGGAGATCGCCCTGCCTTTCCCCCCGGATGCGCCGTACAAGTCAGTGCGCGTAGCCCTGATCACCGACACGCATCTGTCGGGTCCTGACAATAGTCCCGAACGGATGGCCCGCATTGTCGCGATGGTGAATGGCCTGAAGCCAGACCTCGTCCTGCTGGGCGGGGACTATATCGGCGATGAAAAAGGCGGAGCGACCTATAACGCGGCCGAAAGCATCGCGCCCTTGGCCGCGCTGCGTGCGCGCCTGGGCGTTGTGGCAGTGCTTGGCAATCATGACGACCGCCGCCATGCACTGGTGAGCCGGAAGGAGTGGCGACGCCTGTTGGCCGGGATTGGAATAAGCCTGTTGGACAATGAAGCCAGTCGGCGCGGTCCGCTGGCGATTGGCGGGCTGCGCGACTTTTACACTGGAAAACCGGATATTCCCGGCACCCTGGCGGACATGAAGGCGCTGGGCGGCGCGCCCCTCATCCTTTCGCACGGCCCGGACATCTTTCCGGCCTTGCCCGATCAGCGGTCGCTCACGCTCGTAGGGCATACACATTGCGGCCAGGTGGCGTTACCTCTGCTGGGCATCGTCTATGTTCCATCACGCCTGGGCACGCGCTACGCCTGCGGCGTGTATGGGCAGGGCGAAAAGACCATGATCGTGTCGGGAGGCGTGGGGACCAGCGGCCTTCCCATCCGCATGCTCGCGCCGCCGGACATCTGGCTGGTTACAATTCGCGCCGGATGACACAGGCCCCTGTCGTTTCGCGTGCGACCGTGGCATAGCTATGGACGTGGCGACAGCTAATCGCTTGTTTTTCAGTTTTCTGGGGCATCACAATCCATGTGCGGAATAATCGGTATCGTCGGCAAGGACGGTGTGGCGGAGCGGCTTGTCGAAGGTCTGAAGCGGCTGGAATATCGCGGCTATGACAGCGCGGGCGTGGCGGCCATCCATGATGGCGCGATCGAACGCCGCCGTGCGGAGGGCAAGCTCGCCAATCTGGTGAAGGAACTGGAAGGCAACCCCTTGCCGGGAACCACAGGCATCGCTCACACGCGCTGGGCCACCCATGGCGCGCCGACGACCAGCAATGCGCATCCCCACGCGACCAGGGAAGTCGCGCTGGTTCACAACGGCATCATCGAAAATTTCAAGACGCTGCGGGAAGAACTGACCGCTCGGGGCCGCGTGTTCGACAGCGAAACCGATACGGAAGTCGTCGCGCATCTGGTGAGCGAACTGGTAGAGCAGGGCGCTTCCCCACGCGATGCGGTGGCGCAGATTCTCCCCCGGCTCCATGGCGCCTTCGCGCTGGCTATATTGTTCCGCAGCAGCCCGGATATGCTGATCGGCGCGCGATTGGGGTCGCCGTTGGTGGTGGGATATGGCGATGGAGAAACCTATCTTGGTTCCGACGCGCTGGCGTTGGCGCCGCTGACCCAGCGCATCGCCTATCTGGAGGAAGGCGACTGGGTGATCGTCACCGCTCAGGGGGCGGAGATATTCGACAAGGACAATATTCCCGTCGAACGGCCGATCACCATTTCCGGCGTCACGGGCGAACTGATCTCCAAGGGCAATCATCGCCACTATATGCTCAAGGAAATTTATGAGCAGCCTGTGGTCGTCGCCCAGACCCTGCGATCCTACCTCCGCCGCCTGGAGGATCAGGTGTCGCTGCCGGTCCCCGATTTCGATCTGGGTGCGATCCGCAGGGTAACGATCGTCGCCTGCGGCACCAGCTACTACGCAGGCATGGTCGCCAAATATTGGTTCGAACAGCTCGCCCGCGTGCCGGTCGACGTCGATGTGGCCAGCGAGTTCCGCTATCGCGCACCGGTGATGGAGGATGGCGGGCTGATGATCGTTATCAGCCAGTCCGGCGAAACCGCCGACACGCTTGCCGCGCTGCGCCACGCGCGGAGCGAGGGGCAGAAAATCGCCGCCGTCGTCAACGTCCCCACCAGCACGATGGCGCGGGAGGCTGACCTGCTGCTTCCCACCCATGCCGGGCCGGAAATTGGCGTCGCATCGACCAAGGCATTCACGTGCCAACTCGCCGTGCTGGCCGCCTTCGCCGCCAATCTCGCGCGGGCCAAGGGGCGACTGGACGCCAAGGCGGAAAAGGAATTGGTACGCCACCTGGCCGAAGCGCCTGCCGCGCTGAATGCGGCGCTGGCCTATGATGAATCGATCGAGGCCATGGCGCATCTGATCGCGGCGGCACGGGACGTGCTTTATCTTGGGCGTGGTCCCGACTATCCGCTAGCGCTGGAAGGGGCGCTAAAGCTGAAGGAAATCAGCTATATTCATGCTGAAGGCTATGCCGCTGGCGAAATGAAGCATGGTCCGATCGCGCTGATTGATGACAAGGTGCCGGTGATCGTTCTCGCCCCCAGCGGGCCGTTGTTCGAAAAGACCGTGAGCAACATGCAGGAAGTGCAGGCGCGCGGTGGCAAGGTGGTGCTGATTTCCGATTATGACGGCGTGCAGGCGGCGGGTGAGGGGTGCATCGCCACCATCACCATGCCCAAAGTGCATCCACTGATCGCGCCGATGGTCTATGCGGTGCCAGTGCAACTGCTGGCCTACCATGTCGCCGTGGCGAAGGGGACGGACGTGGATCAGCCGCGCAATCTGGCCAAGTCTGTCACTGTCGAGTGAAGGGATAATGGTCGCGGATACGGCGATTGAAAAAGCCACCCTTGGACGAGGCCCTGGTCATCTCCGCCGCTAGCTGTTCCGGCACATCGAAATAGCTGTAGCGCTTTCCGCTGACGAACTGCACGTCCAGCCGATGTTCGGCGGCGTCATAGTAAAAGTCGCGAATGGCGGTCGAAGGCATGTTTCATGAAATGAACGATCGCTGGAGATGTTGCATGGAGATGCACTTTCAGATCAATGAATCGACACCGTCAGCGAACGACCATTTGCCGTTAGGCACGCCGTGCTCCTGCGACGGCAGGAGCCCAGTTCAGACGTTGCAATAATCTACCCGGACGGACGAAGCTCCTGCCTTCGCAGGAGCGCATTTCATCCAGCGCGAACATCAATGCCCGCTCTCCACCCAAACCATCGGTCCGTCACCCACCCCCAGGCGAATTGTGGCCGCCTGCCGGTACAGGGCCGCCGCTGGGCGCATGGGCATGGTCGGGGCTGCTATCCCAATCGATATGATAAAGGTCGAAACGGCGGTCGCGCAGGTTGCGCACCGTGCCTTCCGCGCGTGCCCAGCTAAGGTCGGCCAGGTTTACGTCGGCCATGGTCAGGGTTTCGACATTTTCCGTTGATTCCGCCGCGATGCCGTCGCGGGCGAAGGGCAGGTCGCAGGGCGTCAGGATCGCGCTCTTGGCATATTGAATGTCCATATTGTCGACATTGGGCAGGTTGCCCACATTGCCGGACATGACGACATAGCATTGATTTTCAATCGCCCGCGCCTGCGCGCAGTAGCGCACGCGCATATAGCCCAGACGGCTGTCGGTGCAGAAGGGGACGAAGATGATACGCGCGCCCTGATCTACCAGGCGGCGGGCTAGCTCTGGGAATTCGCTGTCATAGCAGATGAGGACGCCGATCGGGCCGCAGTCGGTCTGGATCACGTCGAGCGAATCGCCGCCCTTGATGTTCCACCAGAATGCCTCGTTGGGCGTCGGGTGGATTTTTTCCTGGGTGTGGACCGAACCATCCCGCAGGGCGACATAGGCGATGTTCTGAATATCGCCGTCGTCGGCCCGGGTCGGGTGGGAGCCGCCGATAATGTTGATATTATATTCCAGCGCCATCCGCGTCAGTTCCTTCGTCAGGCGCGGCGTATAGTCTGTCAGCTTGTCGATTGCCTCCAGCGGGGAAAGCTTCTTCGTTTCGAAAGACAGCAAGGGTAAGGTGAATAATTCCGGGAAGACAATGAAGTCCGATCGATAATCTGCCGCGACATCAACGAAATATTCGATGTTCCTGACAAATTCATCGAAGTCTGCAACGGCGCGCGCCTGTAGCTGGCAGGTCGCCAGACGGACGCTTTCCACCCCGCGCGGGACGCGCATTTCAGGCGCTTCGTCGGGATCCACATAGGGATTGCGCCAGACCAGATGGGCGGCATGTCCATCGGACTGCTTGTCTTCGGGAAGATAGTTTTCCAGCACGCCCAGCGGTTCGAACTGATTTTTCAGCTGGAAACTGACGACCTGGTCGCGGATTTTCCCCTGCACGACCTTTTCCAGATAGTCGGCGGGGCCGTCGACCCGCCGCCGGGCGCGGGCATAGCCCGGCATGCGCCCGGCGATGACGATGCCGTGCAGGTCCAACTGCTCGGCCAGTTCCTTGCGCTCATCATAAAGACGCTGGCCGATGCGCAGGCCGCGCAGTTTCGGGTCGACCGCCATTTCATAGCCGTAGAGCCATTCGCCCGCCGCGCTGTGCCGCGTGCCAAAGCCATTGGCCGTGATTTCTTCCCAATCATGAAAGGAAAAGGCCATGCCCTTGCTCACCCGCATGGTCGCGCAATATCCCACGACCTTGTTGTCGTAGAGCGCCACGAAGCAGCCGTCGGGAAAGTTGTTGATCTGGCCTCGGACCGTTGCCGGGGAATAGTTGGGCATGCCCGGATAGACCCGCGCGATCAGCCGCAGGACCGCGCGGACATCGCTGGGGACGGCGACGCGCACTTCCAGCCGCTTTCCTGCCTTGGTCGTCATCAATCATCTCCCCGCAATGGAAAAGGCGGCGCTGTTGGAACAGCGCCGCCTCATTTCGCCAACGTACTGATAAGCCGCGAACCGCCGATCGGTTCCCGTCAGATCAGGCCCACTGGCCCATGGCCTTTTCCAGGTTGGCGCGGATCGCTTCGAAGAACTGCTCCGTCGTCATCCATGCCTGATCGGGGCCGATCAGCAGCGCCAGATCCTTTGTCATCGCGCCGCTTTCGACGGTTTCGATGCAGACCCGTTCCAGCGTTTCGGCGAACTTAGTGACTTCCGGGGTATCATCGAACTTGCCGCGATAGGACAAGCCCTGGGTCCAGGCGAAGATCGACGCGATCGGGTTGGTCGACGTCTGCTTGCCCTGCTGGTGCTGGCGATAGTGGCGGGTGACGGTGCCGTGCGCGGCTTCGGCCTCGACGGTCTTGCCATCGGGCGAAAGCAGGACGGACGTCATGAGGCCCAGCGAGCCAAAGCCCTGCGCTACGGTGTCGGACTGAACGTCGCCGTCGTAATTCTTGCACGCCCACACGAACTTGCCGCTCCACTTCAGAGCGGAAGCGACCATGTCGTCGATCAGGCGATGTTCGTAGACGGTGCCCGCCGCTTTGAACTGATCGGCGAATTCATTGTCGAACACTTCTTGGAACAGGTCCTTGAAACGACCGTCATAGGCCTTGAGGATGGTGTTCTTGGTCGACAGATACAGCGGCCAGCCGCGGCTGAGCGCATAGTTCATGCTGGCACGGGCGAAGTCGCGGATCGAATCGTCCAGATTGTACATGCCCATCGCGACGCCCGGGCTGGGGAAGTTGAAGACGTCCTTTTCGATCTTCTCGCCATTGGCGCCGTCCCAGATCATGCGCAGCTTGCCAGGGCCGGGGACCAGGAAATCGGTGGCGCGATACTGGTCACCGAACGCGTGGCGGCCGATGACGATGGGGTCGGTCCAGCCTGGAACCAGGCGCGGCACGTTCTGGATGACGATCGGTTCGCGGAACACGACGCCGCCCAGGATATTGCGGATCGTGCCATTGGGCGACTTCCACATTTCCTTGAGGCCGAATTCTTCGACGCGTGCTTCGTCCGGGGTGATGGTGGCGCACTTCACGCCGACCCCATATTGCTTGACCGCATTGGCGCAATCGACGGTGATCTGGTCGTTGGTTTCGTCGCGCTTTTCAACGCTCAGGTCATAATATTTGAGGTCGATGTCGAGATAGGGGAGAATGAGGCGTTCACGGATCCACTGCCAGATGATCCGCGTCATTTCGTCGCCATCAATCTCTACGACCGGGTTCTTGACCTTGATCTTCGCCATGCGCCTCTTTCGCCTTCTTTGTTCAGGTGGATTTGCGAAACGCCCTACGGAAAGCGAAGGCAATGTTCAACCGGGCAATGGCAGCGAGAGCGGCGGCATTTTTACCGGCCCCCGCAGAGGCATCGACCGTTGTCAGTGCAAGTGACTGTCCCTAAAGACGTTGGCATGGAAAATGACGAAATGACCGTCGCGCTGGGCGGCAATGTGAAATGGCGCTTCCCATCGGTTCATCCCGAAGGTGTGAAGTTCGGCCTGATTGCCGCGGCGATCACCTTGGCTCTGTTCCTGATCGGCTGGGAAATTCCCGGCTGGTTGATGGTGATGGTGACGATATGGGTCTTTGCTTTCTTTCGCGATCCGGTTCGCGCAGTGCCCCAGGATGAACGCGCCATCATCGCGCCAGCCGATGGGCTGGTCACACTTATCCAGCGTGTGCCGCCGCCGCGTGAAATGGCTGGAGCGGATGGCCTGGGCGACCGGCCTATGGTCCGCGTGTCCATCTTCATGAGTGTGTTCGACGTGCACATCAACCGCACGCCGATCGGCGGGACCGTCAAATCGGTCGTCTATATTTCGGGCAAGTTCGTCAACGCCGACCTCGACAAGGCGAGCGAAGACAATGAACGGCAGCATATTTTGGTCGAACGGCATGATGGCGTGCGCATCGGCTTTACCCAGATCGCGGGGCTGGTCGCGCGGCGGATCGTCCCATTCGTGAAGCCGGGCGACATGATCGCGGCGGGGCAGCGCATCGGTCTGATCCGCTTTGGCAGCCGCGTCGATGTCTATCTTCCCGAAGGGACGGCGCCGCGCGTCGTGCTGGGCCAGCGGACGGTGGCTGGCGAAACGATCCTTGGCCAGATGGGCGACATGCGGGTCATTTCGGGAATTCAACAATGAGGCAGCGGCGCCCCATCCCGCGCGGCATGCGTCGTGGCATCACGCTGCGGATGGTCGCGCCCAACGCGGTCACCGCCATGGCGCTGTGTTGCGGTTTGACCGGCGTGCGATATGCCGTTGCCGGACGGTGGGAACTGGCGGTGACGCTCATCATCATTGCGGGGATATTGGACGGGCTGGACGGCAGGATCGCGCGGCTGCTGCGGGGCGAAAGCCGTTTTGGGGCCGAGCTTGATTCCCTGTCGGATTCGATCGCATTCGGTGTTGCGCCAGCACTGATCCTGTATCTGTGGGCGCTGCATGCCATGCCGAAATTCGGATGGATATTTGCGCTGGCCCATGCCCTGTCCTGCGCGCTGCGTCTGGCGCGGTTCAATGCTAATATCGATGCAGATGAACAGCCGCACAAATCGGCGGGATTTTTAACCGGCGTTCCGGCACCGGCGGGGGCGGGGCTTGCCTTCGTTCCGCTCTATCTGTGGCTGGTTACGGGCGAAGACATATTCCGGGCCTGGTATGTCGTTGCGCCCTGGGTGGCGTTCACTGCCTTCCTGATGATCTCCAACATCGCGACATATAGCTGGTCGGCGCTGCGCCTGCGCAAGCGCATCCGTTTGGAGGCGATTGCCGTTGCGGGCTTGCTGGCGGCGCTCCTGATTACCGATCCCTGGCTTACATTGCTGTGCCTGTCGGCCGCCTATGTGGCAACCATTCCCTTCGGCGTCATGTCCTATGCGCGTGTGCGCAAACAACAGCAGGCGGTGAAAGCCGCCGACTGAAACCCGGCATCAGGCGGCCAGCATCGATTTTGGAGAAGGTCGCGCGACCAGCCGATCACGCGGTGCTGCGCGGCGGCGGCTGACCCGCAACCGATAAACGGGTGCTTCCAGCGGAATAGGTTCGAACAGCAAGGCTGCGATCATCTTGTCACGATAAAGCGCGAACATGCCGACGATAGTGGCTGCGGCCAGCAGGAAGGCTGCAAGGAAAACGGTGGCTGCAATAATGGTGAACATGGTGCGCTCACTTTCCATTTGCGACAGAACGAGGGTTCTGGATTGTCGGTGCAAACGGGCTTGAACCGCGCTTGGTTCCGAATGTTCTCTATATGTTCCCTGCATTGACGCAAGTCAACCCCCTTGCATCGCCCGACACCCCGCGCTAATGGCCGCCCCATTCCACATGGGAATCGCACATATCCGGTGCTGAAGGCGTGACGCCCCAGTTCCTGATTCCCAGAGGCACAACCGGAAGGAGAAATATTATGGCGGCTCCTGTCGTCACCATGCACCAATTGATTGAGGCTGGCGCCCACTTCGGCCACCAGACCCACCGCTGGAACCCGCGTATGAAGCCGTATATTTTCGGCGATCGCAACGGCATCCACATTCTCGACCTTTCGCAGACCGTGCCGCTCTTCGGCCGCGCGCTCGACTTCGTGTCGGCGACCGTTGCCGCCGGCGGCAAGGTGCTGTTCGTCGGCACCAAGCGCCAGGCGCAGGACCCGATCGCTGACGCCGCTCGCAAGTCGGGCCAGCACTTCGTCAACCACCGCTGGCTGGGCGGCATGCTCACCAACTGGAAGACCATTTCCGGTTCGATCAAGCGTCTGAAGACCCTGGAAGAGAAGCTGTCGGGCGACACCCACGGTTTCACCAAGAAGGAAGTCCTTCAGATGACCCGCGAGCGCGAGAAGCTCGAACTGTCGCTGGGCGGCATCCGCGACATGAACGGCATCCCCGATGTCATGTTCGTGATCGACGCCAACAAGGAAGAGCTGGCGATCAAGGAAGCCAACACGCTGGGTATCCCGGTCGTTGCGATCCTCGATTCGAACGTTTCGCCCGACGGCATCGCCTTCCCGGTTCCGGCGAACGATGACGCCAGCCGCGCCATCCGCCTCTATTGCGACGCCATCGCGGCTGCCGCCACCAAGGGCAACCGTGGCGCGCAGCAGGCTTCGGGCGTCGACCTGGGTGCGCTCGACGAACCGCTGGCTGAAGAAGTCGTCGCCGAAGCCTAAGGGCGTCGCACGACTACAGGAATGACAGGCCAGGGCGCGCTCCTTCGGAGACGCGCCCTGCCGTTTATTTGAAACATCGAACATTAGGAGCCGAAGCATGGCTGAAATTACCGCCGCCGCCGTCAAGGAACTGCGCGACCGTTCGGGCGCGGGCATGATGGACTGTAAAAAGGCGCTCGCCGAAGCCAAAGGCGACATGGAAGCCGCAGTCGATTGGCTGCGCGCCAAGGGCCTTGCCGCCGCTCAGAAGAAATCCAGCCGCACCGCTGCTGAAGGTCTGGTCGGCGTCGCCGTCGCTGGCACCAAGGGCGTTGCCGTCGAAGTGAACAGCGAAACCGACTTCGTTGCCAAGAACGACCAGTTCCAGGATTTCGTCCGCACCGTCGCACAGGTGGCGCTGGACAGTGGCGTCAACGATGCCGAAGCGCTTTCGGCGCAGGCGCATCCGGCTGGCGGCACCGTGTCGGAAAAGCTGGTGTCGAACATCGCCACCATTGGTGAAAACCAGACGCTGCGCCGCATCGGTCAGGTTGAAGTGAGCCAGGGCGTCGTCGTTCCCTACGTGCACAATGCCGCTGCTCCGGGTCTGGGCAAGATCGGCGTTCTGGTCGCGTTGGAAGGTGACGCGCCCGCCGACGTGCTGGAACCGCTGGGCAAGCAGATCGCGATGCACATCGCTGCCGCCTTCCCGCTGGCGCTTTCGGCTGCCGACATCGATCCCGCCCTGCTGGAGCGTGAACGCGCCATCGCCGCTGAAAAGGCCGCCGAATCGGGTAAGCCTGCCGAGATCGTCGCCAAGATGGTCGATGGCGCCGTGGCGAAGTTCGCCAAGGAACAGGCACTGCTGTCCCAGCTGTTCGTGATGGACAACAAGACCCCGGTTGCTGACGTCGTTGCCAAGGCGGCGAAGGAAGCTGGCGCGTCGATTACTCTGACGAACTATGTCCGCTTCCAGCTCGGCGAAGGTATCGAGAAGGAAACGAGCGACTTCGCCGCTGAAGTCGCCGCCGCAGCGGGCGTCTGATCACCTGCCGCTGTTGCCGCCCTATCTGACAGGGCGGTCGGTTCGGACGATGTCGAGAGGCGCAGCTTCTCGACAAGTCCGGGCCAGACGCTAAGGAAGTTCAGGGCGTCAAAAACCCCGCTTCACATCATGGCGCGTGCTGCCTAAGGTGCGCGCCATTTCCTTGCCCGATTGTAATGGATTATTCCGCCGCATGACTCGTCCGCCCTTCAAGCGCATATTGCTGAAACTCTCGGGCGAAGTGCTGATGGGGCAGGGGCAATACGGCATCGAACCGGAAACCGTGAACCGCGTCGCGTCCGAAATCGCGGCAGCCAAGGACGCGGGATTTGAAATTTGTGTCGTCGTGGGCGGCGGCAACATCTTCCGTGGCCTTGCGGGTGCAGCCAAGGGGTTCGACCGGGCCAGCGCCGATTATATGGGCATGCTGGCCACCGTCATGAACGCGCTGGCCGTGCAGAATGCGCTGGAAAAGATCGGCTATGACACACGGGTCCAGTCCGCGATCCCGATGGCGTCGGTGTGCGAACCCTATATCCGTCGCAAGGCTACGCGGCACATGGAAAAGGGCCGCATCGTCATCTTCGCGGCGGGCACGGGCAGCCCGTTCTTCACCACTGACACGACTGCGGCGCTACGTGCGGCGGAAATGAACTGCGACGCATTGTTCAAGGGCACCAGCGTGGACGGCATCTATAATGCCGACCCCAAAAAGGTGCCCGACGCGGCGCGTTACGAACAGATCAGCTTCGACCGGGTGCTGAACGATAATCTGAAGGTCATGGACGCGAGCGCCATTGCGCTTTGCCGTGAAAATAATATTCCCATCGTTGTGTTCAACATCCGCGAAACCGGCAACCTGGCAAAGGTGCTAGCCGGTGACGGGGTCGCGACGATCGTGCAAAATCAGGAGCGCTGAAAACATGGCCCAATATGACAAAGCCGATCTCGAACGCCGCATGCACGGCGCCCTCGAATCGCTGAAGGGCGATTTGGCTGGCCTGCGCACCGGCCGCGCCAACATCCAGTTGCTCGACCCTGTGACGGTAGAGGTTTACGGTGCGCACATGCCCCTGAACCAGGTCGCGACCGTTTCCGCGCCCGAACCGCGCATGTTGTCGGTGCAGGTATGGGACAAGAGCAATGTTGGCCCGGCTGACAAGGCAATACGTTCGGCGGGCCTTGGCCTGAACCCGATTGTCGACGGGCAGACCCTGCGCCTGCCTATCCCTGACCTGACCGAGGAACGGCGCAAGGATCTGGCCAAGCTTGCCAGCAAATATGCCGAAGGCGCGCGGGTTGCCGTCCGCAATGTCCGTCGCGACGGGATGGATAGCCTGAAGACCGATGAAAAGAAGGGCGAAATCAGCGAGGATGAGCGCAAGCGCCTGGAGACCGAGGTGCAGAAGCTGACGGATAGCGCCATCGCCGACATCGATTCCACGGTTGCCGCCAAGGAAAAGGAAATTCTCGGCCACTGAGCCGGGGTCCTTCCGCCTGTGCCCACTACGCATCCGAACCCCTGATGGCCAGCCAAGCCAAGCCCGATATTCGACATAGCGCGCCGGTCCATGGCGCGCGCCACGTCGCCATCATCATGGATGGCAACGGTCGGTGGGCGAAGAAGCGGTTCCTGCCACGTATTGCGGGGCACAGGGCCGGGGTGGAAGCGGTGCGTCGCGTCGCGCGCGCCGCGCTGGACCTCCAACTCGAATGCCTGACCCTCTACGCTTTTTCTTCGGAAAACTGGAAGCGTCCTGCCGCCGAGGTTGCGGACCTGATGGGGCTGCTGCGGCATTTCATTCAGTCCGATCTGGATGAGTTTGACGCCAACGGCATTCGATTGCGGATCATTGGCAATTACAAGGCGCTCGATCCGTCGCTGGTCGACCTGATCGAAGCGGCAGTCGCCCGAACTGCTGGAAATAGCGGTCCGGTCGTCGCAATTGCACTCAACTATGGTGCGCAGGATGAAATGGTCCGTGCCGTGCAAAGCCTGGCCAGCCGGGTGAGTGCGGGCGATATGACCGCTGCCCAGATCGGCATCGATGATATTGATGCCAATCTGGACACGGCGACCCTTCCGCCCCTCGATCTTTTGATACGAACGTCCGGGGAACAGCGGCTGAGCAATTTCATGCTGTGGCAGGCTGCCTATGCTGAACTTTATTTCACCGATATATTGTGGCCTGATTTCGATGGACGTGCGCTGGCGGAGGCGCTCGACGCCTTCCGCATGAGGGATCGCCGGTTCGGCGGGTTGTGAGCACCATGTCGAACGAGCTTCGCACCCGCACCATCGTCGGCATCATACTCATCATTGTAGCGTCAGCTGGCCTCTATCTGGGCGGCTTGCCATTCTGGCTGTTGCTGGTTGTGGCCGGCGTGCTGATGCAGGGGGAATGGGGCGGCCTGATTGGCGCTTCGGCAGATCATCGCAGACTGGCAATGTTTTCCGTTTCGGTGCCGTTGGCATTGCTATGCCCGATTGCGGCGGGCGTGTCCTGGATCGCTTTCACGTCGATGGCGGCCGTCTTCTTCTTCGTGATGTTCGTAACGCGATCGGTTCGGTTGGCGCTGGGCATCGTCTATGTCTGCCTGCCGGTGATGGCGCTGTTGTATCTGCGGGAACAGACGCCCGACAGCTATGGCTTGATGTTGGCATTCTGGGCGCTTGCTCTAGTCTGGGCGACCGACATCGGGGCCTATTTCGCCGGGCGGTCAATCGGCGGGCCGAGGCTGGCCCCCAGGATCAGTCCGTCAAAAACCTGGGCGGGGTTGGGCGGCGGCGTTCTGGCGGCGCTGGTCATCGGCTTCCTGTTGCATCGCTTTGGCAATCTGCCGATTCAACTGGCAGCAGCAAGCGGCCTGCTGGCGGTCGCCGCGCAGTTGGGCGACCTGCTGGAAAGCGCGATGAAGCGCAGGGCAGGGGTAAAGGATAGCGGCACGTTGCTGCCCGGACATGGCGGTGTTCTGGATCGGTTGGACGGCGTTGCGGCGGTCGCTCCACTGGCCGCGCTTCTATATTTGCTGCTGGTGTTGCCGTGATGCGGCGGGTTTCGATCTTCGGCGCCACAGGCTCTGTAGGCACGTCGACACTTGATCTGATCCGGCGCGAACCTGAAGCCTTTGAAGTAGTGGCGCTCACAGCCTTCAGCGATGTCGACGGCCTTGCCGCCGCAGCTCGTGAATGTGGCGCACGGATTGCCGTGATTGGCGATGAACGGCATTATTCGGCGCTCAAGGATGCGCTGCAAGGATCAGGTGTCGAAGCCGCCGCAGGGGACGATGCGCTGGTCGATGCGGCGCAGGCGGGCGCGGAATGGAGCATGGCGGCGATCGTGGGCTGCGCTGGCTTGCGCCCGACCATGGCGGCGCTGAAGGCGGGCGGGACAGTGGCGCTCGCCAACAAGGAATCGCTGGTGTCGGCGGGCGCGCTGATGATGGATCAGGCCACCCGGTCGGGGGCCACCCTGTTGCCAGTGGACAGTGAGCATAATGCCATATTCCAATGCCTTGCGGGCAGTCGTTTGGAAGATGTCGCAAGGATCACTCTGACCGCCAGCGGTGGTCCTTTCCGCACTTTCACGCGCGAAGAGATGCGCGGCATCACCCCGGCGCAGGCCGTCGCTCACCCCAACTGGTCGATGGGCGCGAAGATCAGCGTCGATAGCGCCACGATGATGAACAAGGGGCTGGAACTGATCGAAGCGGCCCACTTGTTCCCCATCGGACTCGATCGGATCGAGATATTGGTGCACCCGCAATCGATCATCCATTCGATGGTCGAATATCGCGACCGTTCGACTTTGGCGCAGCTTGGCTCGCCCGACATGCGGATTCCGATCGCCAGCGCTCTTGCCTGGCCGGTACGGATGACGACGCCATGCCAGCCGCTGGACCTGGCGCGGATCGGAAGGTTGGATTTCGAGGCACCTGACGAAGAGCGATTCCCGGCCCTTCGTCTCGCGCGGCATGTGGCAGGGCAGGGCGGATCGGCGCCCGCCATCCTGAACGCGGCCAATGAAGTCGCGGTCGCCGCCTTCCTGAAAGGCGAGATCGGCTTCCTTGATATCGCCATGATTGTGGAGGATGTCCTGAACCGCTATAGCGCGCCTGCGCCCTGCCGGATCGAAGACGTGCTGGACGTCGATGCGCGCGCGCGAACCATGGCGGGCCAAGTGATGGAAAGATTGACTGCTTGATCCAGAATCCGGGTTTCCTGCTGACCGTCCTTGCCTTTGTTGCGGTCATCGGCCCGCTCGTCTTCGTGCATGAGCTGGGCCACTATCTGGTCGGTCGCTGGTGCGGCGTGAAGGCGGATGCTTTTTCGATCGGATTTGGGCCGGAAATCGCGGCATGGGTGGACAGACGCGGCACCCGCTGGCGCATCGGCGCTCTGCCGCTGGGCGGCTATGTACGGTTCAAGGGCGATATGAACGCCGCGAGTCAGGCCGATCCGGCCTGGCTGGAAATGTCCGCTGCGGACCGGGCGGAAAGCTTTCCCGCCAAAGCTTTGTGGCAACGCGCGGCTATCGTCGCAGCCGGTCCGCTCATCAACTTCCTGTTCGCCATCGTCATCCTGGGCAGCTTCGCCTTTGTCTATGGCGAAAGCCGCACGCCAGCCGTCGCTGGCCAGGTGCAAACGGGTAGCGCCGCTGCGGCCGCCGGGATCATGACGGGCGACCGCATCATTGCGATCAATGGGCGGGAGATGGCGACGTTCGACGATATCCGTCTCTACGCGCAAATTCGCCCAGGCGAGCCGGTGTCGATCCACGTCCAGCGCGGCAGCGAGCAGCTGGTGCGGCAAGGGCGAATTGGCGCGGTTGAGGAAAGCGACGGCTTTGGCAACAGCTTCAAGATCGGTCGGCTGGGTATCGCGCCCGGCGATCCGGTGATCGAACCGGTCAGCCTGTGGCGCGCGCCGGTGGTGGCGATCGAGCGCACCGGGCAGATCATTCGTACGATGGTCGAAACGCTGGGCCAGATTTTGGGCGGCGGCCGGTCGGTCAAGGAACTGGGCGGGCCGCTCAAGATTGCGGAAGTGTCCGGTCAGGCGGCGACGCTGGGCGTGGAAAGCTTCATCTTCTTCATGGCGCTCATCTCGATTAACTTGGGGTTCATCAACCTCTTGCCAATTCCGATGCTGGATGGCGGACATCTGCTATTTTATGGATTGGAAGCGATTCAGCGCAAGCCGGTAAGTCCCGCAGTGCAGGAATGGGCCTATCGGTCGGGACTGGCGGTGCTGCTGGCCATGATGATGCTGGTGACATTCAACGATCTAACGTCTTTCGGTCTTTGGGAGCGCCTGTCCGGCTTGATCGGTTGAACCGTATCGGGCAGGGAGGCGCGGCGCGCGGCGTCTTTCCAGACGTGAACGAGCATTGCTTATTTGTAAAAGGGTGAAGCGGGTGACAGCGATAATGAGCAGCAAGAGGCAGCGCCCGATTGTCGCGGCCCTTCTGGCGACAACGATGATCGGCGGCGTTTGTGCCAGCCCCGCTTTGGCCCAGGATAGCGCGCAGCCTGCCGCGCCTGTTGCCCAGCCCGTTCCCGCCGCCGTCGCTCCGGCCGGCACCATCAGCAGCGTCACCGTCACCGGCCAGCAGCGGCTGGAGCCGGGCACCGTCCTGTCGTACACCAAATTGCGGGTGGGCCAGCCCTACACACAGGAACTGCTCGATCAGGCTCTGCGCGATCTTTACGAGACGGAACTGTTCGCCGACGTTCAGATTCGTAACGACAATGGCGCGCTGACGATTGAGATCCGGGAAAACCCGGTCATCAACCGCATCGTGCTGGAAGGTAACAAGCGGTTGAAGGACGACAAGATCCGTCCAGAAATCAAGCTGTCCCCGCGCCAGATCTATACCCGGTCAAAGGTGCGCGCCGACGTTGCCCGCATCATCGAACTATATCGCCGCCAGGGCCGCTTTGCCGCCACGGTCGAACCGAAGATGGTTCAGCTGGACCAGAACCGCGTCGACATCGTTTTCGAAATTTCTGAAGGGCCCAAGTCCAAGGTCCGGCAGATCAACATCATCGGCAACGACAAGTTCGACGATGGCGAATTGCGCAGCCAGATGGTGACGAAGCAGTCGCGCTGGTTCCGTATCTTTTCTTCGGGCACCAGCTATGACCCGGATCGTCTGGCCTATGACCAGCAGAAGCTGCGCCAATATTATTTGACGCAGGGCTATGCCGATTTCCGCGTGATTTCGGCGGTGGCGGAGCTGACCCCGGACAAGCAGGACTTCATCATCACTTATGTGGTGGAAGAAGGACAGCGCTACAAATTCGGCGATGTGAAGGTGGAAAGCGATATCCGCGACCTGTCGGGCGCGACGCTGACCAAGACGCTGCCGATGAAGAAGGGCGATTGGTACAACGCCAAGCAGGTGGAAGACACCGTCGATACGCTGAGCGAGACCGCGGGCCTGTTCGGTTATGCTTTTGCGGAGGTCCAGCCGGACTTCAACCGCGACAAGGACAGCCTGACGATGGGGATTGATTTCCGCATCGGCAACGCGCCGCGCGTCTATGTCGAACGCGTCGATGTCAATGGCAACACGCTGACGCAGGACAAGGTGGTGCGCCGCGAGTTCCGCCTTGCCGAAGGTGACGCATTCAACAGCTTCCTGGTCAAGCGTTCGCGTGATCGCATCAATTCGCTCGGTTTCTTCCAGGAAAAGCTGGAAATCGAACAAAAGCCCGGATCCGCGCCCGACCGCATCGTGTTGGAAACCAATGTGCAGGAAAAATCGACGGGCGAATTGTCGCTATCGGCCGGTTTTTCCTCGCTGGAGCGGTTCATCGTCGCGGCGTCGATCACGCAGCGCAACTTCCGCGGCAAGGGTCAGGAACTGCGCACCAGCGTCAATTACTCCAGCTACTCCAAGTCCATCGAACTGGGCTTTACCGAACCCTATTTCATGGACAAGAATATCGCGCTCGGAGGTGACATCTATCGTCGTGACCTCAACAGCTTCCGCTATTTGGGCAATTCCAACGATCGCGACACGACCTACAAGCAGACCACGACCGGCTTCCAGGTCCGGGCGGGCGTGCCGATCACCGAATTTATGTCGCTGGCGCTGCGCTACAGCCTCAACCTGGACGATGTGACCCTGGATGAGGATACTTATTACACTAACGGCGTCTGCGACCCGATCCTGGCGGGCCGTTATCTGTGCGACGCCATCGGCAAGCGGACGACTTCCTCGCTCGGTTATTCGCTGATTTACGACAACCGCGATAACCGCATCCGGGCGACGCGCGGCCATAATGTCGTGCTAAGCCAGGACTTCGCCGGGCTGGGCGGTAGCGTGAAATATATCCGCACGCGGCTTAACGGCAGCAAATTCTGGGCGCTGGGTGGTGGCTTCATCTTCTCCCTGTCGGGTGAAGGAGGGTACATCCATTCACTGGAAGGCGATCGCCGGGATGCCAGCGGTCAGCTGGTCGATCCGATCCGACTGACCGACCGCTTCTTCTTGGGCAATCCCCAGATTCGCGGCTTCGACATTCGCGGCATCGGCCCGCGCGTGAAGCGTTTCTATATGGTCGAAGACCCCGACAATCCGGGAACTTACATTCGCAACTCGGGCAACAACAATGTGCGCGACGATGCGCTTGGCGGCAAAATCTATTATCTGGCACGCGCTGAAGTCGAAATTCCGCTGGGATCGGGCGCGCGGGAAATGGGCCTTCGTCCGTCGGTATTCGTGGATGTCGGTGCCGTGGCCGGGCTCCGTGATCCGCAGACCACCCCCTATCCGGGCCTCTGTTCGATCGTGTCGGGCACCGTCGCTGGCGGCGTGAAGACGCCAACCTCATCGACCAGTGAGCGCGCGGCAGGCCTCGGTGCTTGCTCGACCGGGTCCAGCGCCACCCCGACAACCTATACCGACGTGACCTATCTCGACGGCACCGGTTTCCAGGAAGTGTATCTTGGCGACACGCTTAAGCCGCGCGTATCCGTGGGCTTCGGCGTCAATTGGAATTCGCCGTTCGGACCGTTCCGCATCGACATCGCCAAGGCCTTGCTCAAGGAACCAGGGGACGACACTCAGCTCATCAGCTTCAACGTAGGGACTCAATTCTAATGAACATGATCCTCAAGGCGTCGGCTCTCGCCCTCGCGCCCATGACTGCCATTGCTCTTGCCAGCACGCCTGCCGTTGCCCAGTCGAAGACCGGCATCGCCGTCGTCGATGTTCAGCGCGCTGTCGCCCAGAGTTCGGCCTATACGACCGCTCGTTCGCAGATTCAGACGACCTACAAGGCGCAGATCGACAATTTCAACGCGCGCAAGAATGCGATCGACACGGACCTGCGTTCGAAGGGCACTGCCTTGGAAACCGCGATGAAGGCCGCTGGGAACAAGCCCACCCCGGCGATCCAGACTCAGTATGAAGCCTATCAGAAGGCGGGTCAGGCCGGTCAGGCCGAATTGCAGCGTCTGGGCCAGCCGATCGCGCTCGCCAACGCCTATGTCGAAGAGCAGATTTCGGCCAAGCTGTCCGACGCGCTCAAGGCAGCCATGAGCAAGGCGAAGGTCGACCTGATCCTGGCGCCGGACGCCACCGTTTCCTACCAGCCGGGCGTGGACGTCACGCAGCAGGTTGTGACCGAGCTCAATGCTCTGGTGCCCAGCGTCGGCATCACGCCGCCAGCTGGCTGGCAGCCCGGTGGTGCACGTGGTCAGGCCCCGGTTCCGGCCGCAGCCGCTCCGGCGACCCCATCGCAGCAGCCCACGTCGCGCTGATCCGCCAATGACGGTTGAAACTGAAGCGGCGCCCGCCGCCATGGGGCCCATCGATATTCGTGGGGTCATGGCGGCGCTGCCGCACCGTTATCCGATGCTGCTCGTTGACCGCGTGATCTCGCTCGTACCCCACGGCGCGATCCACGCGGTCAAGGCCGTGACGATCAACGAATCCTTCTTCCAGGGCCATTTCCCTGGTCGTCCGATCATGCCGGGCGTGCTGATCATCGAAGCAATGGCGCAGGCCGCCGGGGTGCTGACGGTCGAAACGCTGGAACTGCGCGGTTCCGGCAAGCTCGTCTATTTCATGAGCATCGAAGGGGCGAAGTTCCGCAGTCCGGTGGAGCCAGGTTGCCTGCTCGACCTGCATGTCGAACTTCTCCAGATTCGCGGTCGGGTATGCAAATTCGTTGGGAAGGCGACAGTTGAAGGCAAGCTTTGCGCCGAAGCCAACTTCGTCGCGATGATCGCCGATCCGCCTGTCGACTGACGCAGGGGTGGCAGTGGTCACCCCTTGCTTTCGCGTGCAAAGCCATGTAACCGCGCGCCTTCGCAATTTATCGCATCCATGGCCGGTCGGAAACCGGCCCATAGACGGAGCATACCCATGAAGGCCGACACGCATCCCGACTACCACTTCATCACCATCCAGATGACCGACGGTACGACTTTCCGTACCCGTTCGACCTGGGGCAAGGAAGGCGACACGATGGCGCTCGACATCGATCCCAAGTCGCATCCGGCGTGGACCGGCGGCCAGCGTCAGCTGGAGCAGGGCGGCCAGGTGGCACGCTTCAACAAGCGTTTCGGCGGCCTGACGCTGAAGAAGTAATTGCTCCGTCAGATGAGCAGATGAGAAGGGCGCCCGATGAGGCGCCCTTTTTATTTGGGGAGAGCTGCGCCATGCAGCCGTAAAGGATTCCGTGCTCCTGCCTGCGCAGGAGCGCGACAATTCAGGGCAGACCCCCGACAGCAAGCCGACCGAGCGGGGCCGACTGTTGCGGATGTCAACTCACCGCAAACTTGGCTGAATGTCGGCGCTTGTTCTTATCGTCACCTCAGCGAAGGCTGGGTCTCGGGCGTCTCCAGACACCCTGTTCGGCTGTCAGCCCGCTGCCCGATCCTCGTCCAGAAACGCCGCGACATCATCCAGCACGACATCCTTCGACAGGAAGGTTCGACCAATGCCGCGCGCCAGCAGGAACGGAAGCGTGCCCGCCGCCATCTTCTTGTCATGCAGCATATGCGCGACCAATGCGGTCCCGTCTGCCGTCACATGGGCGCTGGCCAGGTCATGGGGCAGGCCCATTTTCTTCAGATGCGCCGTCACCCGTTCGGCCTCCGACGCCGGGCAAATCCCCAGCCGCGCGGAATAGCGGAAGGCGAGCGCCATGCCCGCCGCGACGCCTTCGCCATGCAGGAGCAGGTCGGAAAAGCCAGTGTCAGCCTCCAGAGCATGACCGAAAGTGTGGCCCAGATTCAGTAGCGCACGCCGCCCCGACGTTTCCCGCTCGTCATCCGCGACAATAGCAGCCTTTGCCTGCACACTGCGTTGGACGGCATATTCGCGCGCATCGCCATCGCCGTCCAGCAGTCGCTGCCCTTCCGATTCGCACCAGGCGAAGAAGTCTGGGTCGTCGATCAGGCCATATTTGACGACCTCTGCATAACCGGCGCGGGTTTCGCGGGGCGGCAGGCTGTCCAGCGTCAAAGGATCGATCAGGACCAGGCCGGGCTGATAAAAGCTGCCGATCAGGTTCTTGCCCGCCTTTGCGTTGATCGCGGTTTTCCCGCCGACCGAACTGTCGACCTGCGCAAGCAGGGTCGTGGGGACCTGGATGAAGTGGCAACCGCGTTTCAGGATCGAAGCGGCAAACCCGACCAGATCGCCGATCACGCCGCCGCCCAACGCCACAACATGGTCGCCGCGTTCGATTTCCAGGGCCAGCAACTGGTCGAGCAACTGTTCCAGATGCCGCCAGCTCTTGGTCTGCTCTCCTGCGGGCAGGATGATGGGGTCCACGGCTATGCCCGCCCGGCTCAGGCTGGTCGCCAACCGGGGCAGCTGCGCCTTTGCAACATTGGCGTCGGTTACGACGACTATCCGTCCGTTGCGCGCATAACTCGCCAGATGCGCATCGGCCCGATCAAGCGCACCCTGTTCTATGATGATGTCATAGCTGCGCGAACCCAGCGCGACGCGGACTAATGCCATGCGACCAACTGCTCCAATATGCTGTCCACCGTGACTTCGTGCGGTGCGGCGATGCTCTTGATGTGAATGGGCGCGAGCGCGTAGACGGGATTGCGCGTCGCGGCCAGTTCGGTCAGCACTTCGCGCGGATCCTTCCCCTTCAACAGCGGCCTGCCCTCCCGGCGCGACACACGGTCGACCAATATGTCGATATCCGCATCCAGCCAGATGGCGGTCGCATGTTCCAGGATCAATTGGCGCGTATCATCCTGCATGAAAGCACCGCCGCCAGTGGCGATGACCTTGGGGCTGCCGTCCATCAGCCGGGCGATGACGCGCCGTTCGCCGTCGCGGAAATAGGATTCGCCATAGCGTTCGAACATTTCCGTGATGGTCATGCCTGCCGCCTTTTCAATCTCTTCATCGGCGTCCACGAAAGCGACGCCCAGGCGCGCGGCCAGGCGGCGACCAACGGTCGACTTGCCGACGCCCATCATGCCGATCAGGACGATGGGACCGCGCTTCAGGGCGGTAGAGGCGGATTTGCTGTTTCGCTGCATGCAGAGCGGGGCTATACATCCCCCCGTCACAGAGGCAAATCGCAACTTTCCTCAACTTCCGGCTTGGCCGCACAAGGATTCATGAGAAGCAACCGTTCCTTCAGCAACTTTGAAAGCAGTTCGCGCCGTCGTGGCAAGCGGCTGCCCATCATCCCCATCATTCTGATTGCCGTGCTGGTCGCATTGATCCTGCTCATGTGGTCGCGCGGCGGGGAACAGCCTCAGCAACAGGTGGAAAAGGTGATTCCCGCCGAAAAGCTGGGCCAATAAAGGACATGCGTCGACGTCGGGGGAATGCCAGATGGACGCTGGGCACGCTTGCGATCGCGCTGGCGCTCCCGGTCGTGGCGCAGGAAGCGCCTGAATCCCTGCTGCCGCCCGGTTTCGGTGATTCTCCCGCTGCGCCCGCTCCCGCCGCTCCTCAGCCGGGACGGCCAACAGGCCCAACCGCGCCGGTGCCCATGGTGCAACCCTTGCCACCGACATCGGCACTGCCGGGGGATGACGCGACGGACAATGCGGCCCAGGACGCGCTTTCCGAAGAAGAACTGGCCGCGCAAAAGGCCAAATATGATCTGCCTGTGGGCGCCCAACGGTCGTTGGACCGTGTCGGGGTGCTGACCCCCGAACAGCGTGGCTTTGCACCCGATGATTTTGGCGGCCAATCCGGGCAATATCTCGCAACGCTGATGAATGAGACGCGAGCGCCGATCACGTCGCGCTGGGCGTCGATACTGCTCCGTCGGGCGCTTTTGTCGGCAACCGATACGCCGCGCGACATCAACGGCGCTGACTGGGTAGCGGAACGCGCCTGGCTGCTGTTGCGCATGGGGGAAGCGGATAGCGCGCGCCTGCTGGTGCAAAGCGTCGATTCGGATCGTTTCACGCCCAGGCTCTATGCCGTCGCCATGCAGACCTATCTCGCCACTGCCGATCCGGCCGGGCTGTGTCCGCTGTCGGTGGGAGCGCTTCGGACCAGCAAGAAGCCGGGCTGGGACATGACCCGCGCCATCTGTCCCGCGCTGTCGGGGGATCAGGGTTCGGCAAGTGGCGCTCTCAACCAGGCGCAACGGCGCGGGGTGGTGCGCGGGATCGATTATCGGCTCGCTGAAAAGGTGGTGGGGACTGGCTTCAACGCTCGCCGTTCGGTGAAGATCGAATGGGACACGGTCGATCGTTTGACCGCCTGGCGATTCGGCCTGGCCACAGCTCTGAATGTCGAGATACCCGACGCCCTTTACGCGACGGCCGGCGAACATGTGCGCGCCTGGGAAGCACGCGCCCCGGCGTTAAGCGCCGTGAAGCGTTTGCCCGGAGCCGAAGTGGCGGCACGGCTGGGCGTCTTTTCCAATAAGGCGCTCGTCGGCTTCTATAGCCAGCTCGGCGCTGAGGGCGAAGCGCAGCCAGAGGTCGCGGATCGTATCGATGCGCTGCGCACCGCGCATGTGGGCGGTAGCGTCGAAGATCGTCTTCAGGCGATGCGCAGTCTGTGGCGCGACAACGGCAATCCCGATTATGTCGGGTTGATCGCAACGGCCAGGGCGGCTGCCGCACTGCCGGTGCGCCAGATCGATGCGCGCGATACGGCCAATCTGGTCGCCGCGATGCTGACTGCCGGATATGACCGGAGCACATTGCGGTGGACCTCTGCAGCGAAACAGGCCGAAGGCGATGGCGCCAGCAGCCTGTGGGCATTGCTGGCGGTCGGCGCGCCGACCCCGGCGGTGGAGATCAGCGACAGCCGCCTATCCGGCTTTATGGAGGATGCGGGCGCGGTGAAAGGGCGGCTGCTGATCGCCGCGCTGGCGGGCCTGGCGCGGGTGGACGCAGGGAAAGCCTCTGCGCTGGCACAGGACAACGGCTTCCGGCTTGCGCCTGATAGCCGCTGGGCACGGGCGATCGGACAGGCTGCTGCGCGCGGTGAAAAGGCCAGCGTCGCCTTGCTGGCGGCGGTGGGCATGCAATCGCCGCAATGGAGCCGCTTGCCGCCTGCCCATCTCTATCACATCGTCGCTGCCTTGCATCGTGTCGGGCTGGACCCCGAAGCGCGGATGATCGCGGCGGAGGCGATTACGCGGGCCTGATGCGTGAGTGAGGATGTGGCCCTCATCGATCGCTTTCTTGAGATGATGGCGGCGGAGCGTGGGGCTTCGCGCAATACGCTGCTCGCTTACAGAACGGACCTGACAGGTGCGGCCCAGATCATGGGCGGCCTGTCCGGCGCGACCAAGGCCGCCGTGGGTGAACTTGCCGGGGCGTGGGCGCAACTGGCGGCGTCCTCCGTCGCGCGAAAGGCGTCGGCATTGCGCGCTTTCTATGCTTTTCTGGAAGAGGAAGGGTTGCGCGTCGACAATCCGGCTACTGCCTTGCCGCGCCCTGTCACGCGCAGGTCGCTGCCCAAGATATTATCGGCCGGGGAAGTGGATTCCCTGTTTGCCGTCATCGACGCAAAACTCGCCGTCGAGCATCCAGCGCCGTTGGACCTGCGACTGTCGGCATTGATCGAACTGCTTTACGGATCGGGCCTGCGGGCAACCGAACTGGTGTCTCTGCCGCGCCGGGCGCTTGCCGCTGACCGGCCCTTCCTGATCCTGAAGGGCAAAGGCGCGCGCGAACGGCTGGTGCCCATTTCAGACCGCGCCCGATCAGCCGTATCCGCCTGGATCGATCATGTGCCGCAGGACAGCCCATGGCTTTTTCCATCGGGGAAAAGCCATGTGAGCCGCATCCGTCTGTATCAGATGGTGAAGGCGCTGGCCGCCGCCGCGGGCATCGCACCTGAACGTGTCAGCCCGCATGTGCTTCGTCACGCTTTTGCCACCCATCTGTTGGAAGGCGGCGCTGACCTGCGCGCGCTCCAGTCTATGCTGGGGCATGCGGACATAGGCACGACCCAGATTTACACCCATGTCGACAGCCGCAGGCTGGTCGAATTGGTCAATAGCCGCCATCCACTTGCAACGATGCGCCATCGCCTCGTTGACGACGGCACTTCTGCGCCCTAACGCCGTCGGCCATGGTTAGCTTTCTGGAATTTGAAAAGCCTATCGCCGAGTTGGAGGCGCGCGTCATCGAATTGCGCGCGACGGCCAGCGCCGGGGATATCGACATTGGTGGCGAGATCGAAAAGCTCGAACATCGCGCGGCCAAGTTGCTGGTCGACACTTATGCCAAGCTCACGCCGTGGCAAAAGACGCAGGTCGCCCGCCACCCGGACCGTCCCCACTTCAAAGATTATGTGGCGGGGATGTTCGACAACTATATGCCGCTGGCAGGGGACCGGGCGTTTTCCGACGATCAGGCGATCCTGGGCGGCTTTGCGACACTAGGGGATCGGCGCGTCATGGTCATTGGCCATGAAAAGGGCGACGATACCGCCAGCCGCGTGCGCCATAATTTTGGCATGGCAAAGCCGGAGGGCTATCGCAAGGCGATCCGCCTGATGCAGTTGGCCGACCGTTTCGGATTGCCCGTGGTGACGCTGGTGGATACGTCCGGCGCTTTTCCGGGCGTGCAGGCGGAAGAACGCGGTCAGGCGGAAGCGATTGCCCGCTCGACCGAACAATGCCTGGCCCTGGGCGTCCCGATGGTGGCTGCGGTGGTCGGCGAAGGCGGATCGGGCGGCGCTGTCGCGCTGGCAGCCGCCAACCGCGTGCTGATGTTCGAACATGCCGTCTATTCCGTCATCTCACCCGAAGGGTGCGCGTCCATCCTCTGGCGCACGGCGGATCGCGCGAGCGATGCAGCGACCGCGATGCAGGTCACGGCGCAGCATCTCAAGGCGCTGGGCGTTATCGATCGGATTGTGCCGGAACCAGCGGGGGGTGCGCATCGCGAACCGATGCAGGCTATCGCCAGGCTGGGTGTGGCGATCGGTGAGGAACTGGATTCGCTCGCCGCGATGAGCGCGCCGGATCTGCGGACAGACCGCGCCGATAAGTTCCTGGCGATAGGAGCCTGATTTCTCACCTTTGAGTTGAGCGGTGGAATGCTTGCCGCAGAAGGCTGCGCTTTTGGTGGGACTATGGATTGTGGCGTTAGCTATCTCGCCAATCAGGCAACAGAAAAAGGCGGCGGAATTTCTTCCGCCGCCCTTTCTTTTCGAACTTACTCGAAATTAATCGAGGTTGTTCGAAACATTGTTGAAGGTGTTGGTCAGCTTGGTGCCGATGCTGGACATGGCACCAATGGCGGCGACTGCGATCAGAGCGGCGATCAGGCCATACTCGATAGCGGTCGCGCCCTTTTCATTCTTCAGCATCTTACGGATGAACTGCATTGCAAATCTCCTTGACTAAATTCCGGTTCAACTATCCCCGCCGCCCCGATGAATTAGGTCAGCTATGGACGGTTTACTTGTGGTAGGTTGATAAAGATTTAACGACATAGCCGGTTAGTTTCGGTATGATGGTTAATGACTGGTAACTTCCGTCGCGACATTATCCCACATGTTGATCGTCTTGTCGGCGACGTTGGTCACTGCGGAAATGATCGCCAGTGCAATCAGTGCCAGGATCAGCCCATATTCGATTGCCGTCGCGCCGCGTTCGCAGCGCAGCAGCGTCATTTTCGATATGGCTCCGATCAGTCCGCCCATGCCACTTCCCGATTATTGCAGACAGCACCGGACGGCGTTGTAATAGGGGCAAGTTAATAACCCCTTTCGCTGGACCGATATGACGACAATCAATCCCCTGCTGGTGGTGGCCGCCGCACTGGTCGATGCCGATGGCCGTGTGCTGTTGCAGCAGCGTCCGCCAGGGCGGGCGATGGCCGGATTATGGGAATTTCCAGGGGGAAAGGTTGAAGAAGGAGAAACGCCCGAGGCCGCACTAATTCGGGAGTTGGAGGAAGAACTGGGGATTCAAACCCATGCCAGCTGCCTGGCCCCCGCCGCCTTCGCCAGCGAACCCCTGGCCGACCGTCACCTGCTGCTGCTGCTCTATATCTGCCGCAAATGGCAGGGCCTTGCTCAGCCCCACCATGCGACCGCCCTGCAATGGGTCAGGCCTGCCCAGATGTATGTGCTGGATATGCCGCCAGCGGACCTGCCGCTGATCGGGCTGCTAGATGCGCTGATTTGAATGGGTAGGGCGGGGTAAGCGTGCCGGATTTGCTACCCCACCCGCTGCGTCATTCTTCCGCTGCCTTGCTCTGCAGCTGGATATAGTTCTGAATGCCCATACGCTCGATCATTTCGAACTGGGTTTCCAACGTATCGACATGTTCTTCCTCGCTCTCAAGGATCGACTGGAACAGGTCGCGGCTGACGAAATCGCGGACGGTTTCGCTATAGGCGATGGCGTCTTTCAACACTGGAAGAGCCTCATATTCCAGCTCAAGATCGGACTTCAGGATTTCTTCGACCGTTTCGCCGATCTTCAACCGACCCAGCAGCTGGAAATTGGGCAGGCCGTCAAGGAACAGAATGCGCTCCGCCACCTTGTCGGCGTGCTTCATCTCATCGATCGATTCCTCATATTCGAACTTCGCGAGCTTTTCGATGCCCCAATGGTTGAGCATCCGATAGTGGAGGAAATATTGATTGATCGCGGTCAGCTCATTTTTGAGGACCTCGTTCAAATAGTCGATGACCTTGGGATCGCCCTTCATGGCTTCATGCTCCGGCTGTTTGGACAGGCCGGGGACTATAGGCTCGTTACAGCCGATTGTTAACCGGAAAGCCGCGGAAATTCGCCATATTTACAAGATGATATTGCGATATGTTCGCGCTTGTCATCAGCCATTTGATGCTGCTGATTATCAATCGTTAGACGGACGCGCGTTCCGTGGCGATGATCGTACGGGCAAAGGGGACGCACTGGCCGCATTTGGGACGACGGCCAAGCCGCGCATAGGCGCTGCAAGGTGTGTCGGCCCCGCCGCGTACGGCTTCCTTCAGGTCCTTTTCCCGAATGGCATTGCAAACACAGACGACCATCGACTTCTCCTGATTCGGAGATAGCGTAGATGATAATAGCTCGCAATAGTCTTTCAGCTGCTCTTGCGAATCTTTTGCGGCTTCCCGCGCGCCAGGCTGCGCCATAGCCACTCCATCGGGCCAATGCCGAATCGCGACAGCCACGACGCTGACCATATCAGCATGACCAGCCAGGCGCCGAGCAGCAGCAATGGAAATTGCACGGGCCGCAGATGGGCGAACAGGCCCAGGCCCCATCCATAGAAGATCGCGCACATGACCAGGCTGGTGCCCAGATAATTGCTGAGCGCCATCCGGCCCACCGCGCCGATCCGCAGGGCAAGCGGATGATCCCGGTTTCGGGCCAGCAGCCACAGGATCAACGCGGCCCAGCCAACGGCCAGCGGTATGCGGAACGGGAAGGACCACGCAATCACCGCGCCATAAGTCGGCAGAAGCGGGAAATTGCCCAAGATCAGCCATGCTTCAAGGCCCGCCATCGGGATAAGTCCAATGACGAAACAATGGACGGCGGTCCGCTTATATTGATCGGGGTCCCAACGCCCGGTCAGGAACCCGCCTTTCAGCATGGCCATGCCGATCAGCATGAACCCCAATGTGTCGAAACCGCTAAACAGCAGGCCGCGAGGCCATTCGTCGGCGAACAGGGCAAGGTGATGGTGCAGGATGGTGCCGAAACCGCTGCGATAGGTCTGTATGTCCGACTGGATGGCGGTGCTACGTGGATCGGTGAAGGATGCGGCGAAGCTGGCATAGCCTTCCCGCACGGTCTGGGCAGCGCCGGGACTCGCCGCGGTATCGGCCCATCCGTAGAGGGTGACGATGGAAAGCGTGCAGATCAGAAAATGCGCTAAAAAGAAGAGAAAGGCCCATTTCATGAGGGAAAGCGGCTCCTTCCCTATGAACGGCAGGGCGGCCCCCCCCACCAGCGCATAGATCATCAATATGTCGCCCCACCACAGCAGCAGATAATGGGAAAGGCCGATCAGAAACAGCCAGGCGGCCCGGATCATCTGCACCCTGCGCCCGTCACGCCCGGCCAGTTCCTCCCGGTCGATCAGCAGCAGCATTGACGCCCCGAACAGGATCGAAAAAAGCGCGCGCATCTTGCCGTCGAAAAACAGAAAACTGATCAGCCAGAACAGTATGTCCCCGATGGACGGCGGTCCCGCCGCGCGAGGATTGAAATAGGCCGCCTGTGGAAGGGCGAAGGCGCTGATATTCATCCACAATATGCCCATGACGGCGCAGCCGCGCAGCACGTCCATGGCGGGAATGCGGAAGGATGGGGCGCTCATGCGACGGGCGTTCCTTGAAGACACTGGAAAAGCGGTCTTTGCTCTGCCATGCGACTAGTGGATTGATTTTGACATTTGCATCCCGCTGGCCGGATAGGAAGGTCGCAAATGTCAAAATCGTAAAATCCACTAGATTCATATAGTTGCTAGTGGTCCTGAGAGATTCTGACATTTGCTCACCACTTAGCCGATAGAGATGCCAAATGTCAGGATCGGACCACTAGCCATGAACAGCCGCCGCAAGCAACGGATAAGCGACGCATTCGGCGCTGCTGCCGCCCGCTATGACGATCATGCGGGGCCGCAACGCGCTGCGGCTGGTCTGGTCGCCGATCTTGCCCAGCGGCAGATACCCGGACCGGTGGAGCGTATCCTGGAAATCGGGTGCGGAACCGGCTTGCTGACCCGTGATATTCAGCGGCGCTGGCCGTCTGCTGAACTGGTCGTAACGGACCTGTCGCCCGATATGCTGGCCACCGCGGCAAAGGGCGGGCTGGTCGCTGGCACCTTCATGACCATGGACGGCGAAGCGCCCGCGTTTGAAGGGGAGTGGTTCGACCTCATTCTGTCCAGTCTTGCCTTTCAATGGTTCGAACGGCTGGAAGATGCCATCGCCCGCCTGACGGGACTGTTGCGGCCGGGCGGAAGCCTGTTTTTCTCGACCATGGGTGCGGGCAGCTTCGCCCGATGGCGGGCGGCGCATGTAGCGTGCGACCTGGTCCCCGGCGTCCCCGCTTATCCCACCCTTGACGACCTGCGCGCGATGTTGAGCGGCTATGACGATGCCTTCGCCTTTGATGAGGATTATGCCCTGCCTTGCGAGGGTGCGCGCGGACTTATCGCGCACCTCAAAGGAATAGGCGCAGTGGTGCCCGGCGATGGCAGAAAACCGCTGCCGCCTGGACAGTTGCGCCGGGTGATGGCGGCGTTCGACCAGAGCGGCGGGGATGACGCCTATCAACTGCTGTTCGGTCGGGTGACTCGCCCGAAAAACTGACGGGTTTTCGGGCCGGAAAGGTCAATGCCCTTTGCTGATGGACGCTTAAAGTTCGGCGTCCATCAGGTTCGGGAAGAAGCCTTCATGCGCGTTGCGTAGGTCGCTGAGCGCAACGCCAGCCACCATGGCACCACCAGTGGTTCCGATGCGAATCGCGCCTGCTATTTCCACATCTTGCGCAGCCGTAACGACATAACGCCCCTGATCCTCGCCAAAGGCGGCGGCGGTGGACAGGGCAACGGTCAGTTCCGCACCCATCCCCCCTGCCAGCGCCATTTCCGCAATCGTGACCAGCAGGCCGCCGTCGGAAATATCATGCACGGCGTTCACCTTGCCGTCCACGATCAGGCCGCGAACCAGGTCCGCATTGGCGCGTTCGGCTGCCAGGTCGACCTTGGGCGCGTCGCCCGCTTCCCGGCCCGCAATTTCCCGCAGCCAGATCGACTGGCCAAGATGCGATCCCAAAGCTCCCTCGGTGCCGCCGACCAGCCAGATCGCGTCGCCCTCATCCTTGAAAGCTACGGTCGCCATGACATCGACATCCTTCAGCAGGCCAATGCCGCCGATTGCCGGTGTCGGCAGGATCGCGGAGCCGCCCCCGGTCGCCTTGGATTCATTGTAGAGGCTGACATTGCCCGAAACGATCGGGAAGTCGAGCGCACGGCAGGCGTCGCCCATGCCATCAAGGCAGCCTGTGAGCTGCGCCATGATCTCTGGCCGTTGAGGATTGGCGAAGTTCAGGCAGTTGGTGACGGCGAGCGGATGTGCGCCCACCGCGCTGATGTTGCGATAGCATTCGGCGATGGCCTGCTTCCCACCTTCATAGGGGTCGGCATAACAATAGCGCGGAGTGCAGTCGGTGCTGATCGCAATGCCCTTTTGCGAACCATGGACCCGCACCACCGCTGCGTCGCCACCGGGGCGTTGCACCGTGTCGGCGCCGACCATATGGTCATATTGTTCCCAGATCCAACGGCGGCTGGCGATGTCCGGCGACCCCATCAGCTTCAGCAGGTCGGCCCCGATGTCTCTGCTTTCGGCGATGTTGCCCAGCGGCTCGACCTTTGCCCAGATCTTATATTCGTCCTTCGGCATTGACGGGCGGTCGTACAGCGGAGCATCGTCGGCCAGCGGCGCGAGCGGAATGTCGCACACGACCTCATCCTTGTGGACCAGAACCATGCGGCCCGTGTCGGTCACTTCGCCGATCACGGCAAAGTCGAGTTCCCACTTGCGGAAAATGGCTTCGGCAAAGGCCTCCTTGCCCGGCTGGAGCACCATGAGCATGCGTTCCTGGCTTTCCGACAGCATCATTTCATAGGCTGTCATGCCGGTTTCGCGCTGCGGCACCATATCCATGTTCAGCTGGATGCCGACGCCGCCCTTGGACGCCATCTCCACCGAGGATGAGGTAAGGCCAGCCGCGCCCATGTCCTGGATGGCGACGATCGCGTCCGATGCCATCAGTTCCAGGCAGGCTTCGATCAGCAGCTTTTCGGTGAACGGGTCACCGACCTGCACGGTCGGGCGCTTGGCGTCGGCGTCGTCGCCAAAGTCCGCCGAAGCCATGGTCGCGCCATGGATGCCGTCGCGGCCGGTCTTGGAACCGACATAGACGATCGGATTGCCGATGCCCGACGCCGCTGAGTAGAAAATCTTGTCCGTATCCGCGACGCCGACCGTCATCGCATTGACCAGGATATTGCCGTCATAGGCGGGGTGGAAGTTCACTTCCCCGCCCACGGTTGGTACGCCGACGCAATTGCCATAGCCGCCAATGCCGTGGACCACGCCGCTGATGAGGTGCTTCATCTTGGGATGATCGGGCCGACCGAAACGCAGCGCGTTCATGTTCGCGACCGGGCGCGCGCCCATGGTGAACACGTCGCGCAGGATACCGCCCACGCCCGTCGCCGCGCCCTGATAGGGTTCGATATAGGACGGGTGGTTATGGCTCTCCATCTTGAAGATCGCGGCCTGCCCATCGCCGATATCGACGACGCCCGCATTTTCGCCGGGGCCGCAAATGACCTGCGGGCCTTCCGTCGGCAGCTTCTTCAAATGGATGCGGCTCGACTTGTAGGAACAATGTTCCGACCACATCACCGAAAATATGCCCAGTTCCGTCAGATTCGGTTCGCGACCGAGGGCGTTCAGAACGCGGTCATATTCTTCCGGCGAAAGGCCATGTTCGGCGACGATTTCCGGGGTGATCTGGGTGGCTGCTGTCGACATGAGCGCGCCTTTAGCCGGGGCGCGGCGGATAGACAATCCTTGCGCGCGCGTGACGGACAAAACATGATAGGAAATACAGGTTCAATCTGGCCGGGGAGAGTGCAGGATGGAATGGATGCTGTTGCCGCTACGTCGCTACGCGAAATTTTCCGGGCGCTCCCGGCCAAAGGAATATTGGATGTTCATCCTGTTCCTGATCCTGTGTTTTATCGCCATCGGCATCGTGGAAGGGCTGCTGGGCCTTAGCACCACTGAACATTGGGCGCGCCGTGGCGACTGGTGGTTCGACACAGGCTACCGCACCAGAGGCGGGCCGTTGACCGGGCTGTTCGGCCTGGCGGTGCTGATCCCCTGGATCGCCGTGGCGGTGCGCCGATTGCACGACAGTGACAGGAGCGGATTTTGGCTGCTGATCCTTTTTTTCCCGATCATCGGCAGCCTGGTCCTGCTCGTTTTCTTCATAATGAGCGGGACGCGTGGCCCCAATCGCTTTGGCCCCGACCCGGTAGAGGTGGGCGAACCGGAATTTACGAAAGGCTGATATGAAAAAGGCCGGGCCTCCGCATGGGAGACCCGGCCTTGGAAAAACCGAAAGGACCAGCCTTACGCCTTGCAGCTAAGCGCGTCCTTGCCCGGCAGGGTGACGGTGATTTCCTTGCCGGCGCCTTCCACCGAATATCCTTCCGCAGTGAACGCTTCGCCGGGGTTGGCAGCGACCAGCTTCGTGGGCGCGCTATCCCTTTTCAGGCGCAGGTTCACGGTCTTGTCGTCGCTCATGAAGTCGACGAAGATCAGGCTGTTGTCCTTGCAGCGGTACTGGTGGCTTTCCTTCACCGAAGGGGGCAGCTCGACCGGCGCGGCGTTGGCCAACTGCTGCGCCATGGGATCGGCGGGGCCGCCCACGACTTCAGGTTCGTCATTCTGGTTGCAGGCGGACAGCAGGCTGAGCGCGGCGGCGGTGATCAGGGGGAGATAATATTTCATAGCGGTCCTTCTATGTGCATCTGCCACAGCCAGCGTCAACGCAAAACTGCCAAAATACCGCCAGCCGCGTGGCGAAACGCCATGACATTTTCATGACGCAGGCGAACTAATGGGCGCGTGCGGGCGCAGCGGGCTTGACCGGGCGGGCGGCGGTCGCCAATGCATGACGCATGGCCGAAGACAGCATGACCCAGGCGGGCGACACGTCTCAATTGTCTTTCGAGGATGCTTTGCGCGCCCTTGAAACGATTGTCCGCCGGTTGGAAAGCGGCGACGTTCCGCTGGACGAATCCATCTCGCTCTATGCGCAGGGCGAAGAATTGCGCAAACAGTGCCTGGCCAGGCTGCAAGCGGCCGAGGCGCGCATTCAAAAGCTCACCGTCGATCCCAGTGGGACCGTGACGGGCGCACAGCCATTCGGCGCGGACTGAGCGCGCTCGCCATGGAGGGCGTGACTTCGGGCGCGGCGCTCATCGCCAGCCGTTCCGCCATCGTCGCGGCAGAAGTGGACCGGGCGTTCGACGCTTTGCTTAGCGTCCCTGACGACCCGCGCGCGCGCCTGTATGAAGCCATGCGCCATGCCGCCATCGGGGGTGGCAAACGGCTGCGCCCGCTGCTGGTCCGGGCCGCAAGCGACCTGTTCAACATATCGGGCGAATCGGCGCTGCGGGTTGGCCTCGCGGTCGAATGCATCCATGTCTATTCGCTGATCCACGACGACCTCCCGGCGATGGACGATGACGACGTGCGACGGGGCAAGCCGACCATCCACAAGGCGTTCGACGAAGCGACGGCGATCCTGGCCGGGGACTGCCTGCACGACCTGGCGTTTCAGCTGATCGCCGATGAAGAAACCCATCCCGACCCGTTCGTCCGCATCGAACTGGTAAAGGCGCTTGCCGCCGCCAGCGGGCCTGCGGGCATGGCGGGTGGACAGATGATGGACCTGGAAGCGGAAGGGGCGAATTTCGACCTTGCCACCGTCACAAGGCTGCAACAGCTCAAGACCGGCGCGCTCATCGCCTTTTGCGTCGACGCCGCCGCCATCATGGCCCGCATCCCGTCCGAAGCACGCACCAGCTTGCACGGCTATGCCCGCGACATCGGGCTGGCGTTCCAGATTGCGGACGACCTTCTGGATGTAGAGGGCGACGTGGCGGTCGCGGGCAAGGCGCTGGGCAAGGATCAGGCGGCGGGCAAGGAAACCTTTGTATCGCTGCTGGGCGTCGAACGGGCGCGGGAACAGGCGCGGATGCTGGTGCAGCAGGCAAAGGCGCATCTCCATGCGCATGGAGCGCAAGCCGACCTGCTGCGCGCCATCGCCGACTATATCGTGGAAAGGGACCGTTAGGATGAGCAGGCAAAGGGTGGGGGTCTATCCCGGCACGTTCGATCCGATCACGCTGGGCCATATGGACATCATCCGGCGCGGGGCGAAGCTGGTGGACAAGCTGGTGATCGGCGTCACCACCAACATTTCCAAATCGCCCATGTTCTCCGACGATGAACGTCTGGAAATGGTGCGGCGCGAATGTGCCGACGTCGATGCGCAGATCGTCGTGACCGGCTTTAATTCGCTGCTGATGGACTTTGCCGAATCGCAGGGCGCCAACGTCATCATCCGTGGCCTGCGCGCCGTGGCGGATTTCGAATATGAATATCAGATGGCGGGCATGAACCAGCAGATCAATTCCCGCGTGGAGACTGTCTTCCTGATGGCGGACGTGTCGCTGCAGCCGATTGCATCGCGCCTGGTCAAGGAAATCGCGCTTTACGGCGGCCCCATCCACAAATTCGTCAGCCCGCGCGTCGGTGAGGAAGTCGTCGCGCGGGTTGCCGAGGTCGGGCGCAAGGACGGCAAGTAAGCGACGCGCTCAGCCTTCGTTCAGTTGCCAATCGCGAAGAGCGCGTTATCAGGGCCACATCGCCTTATCGGGCAAATATCAGGGAATGCTTATCCATGCGGTTCACGTCGGCGATCAAGACCGTGGCGATCGGTTTCGCTCTCTATGCTTCCAGCGGCGCCGCTTTGGCGCAGGCGGGGCAGGGCGCGGATGCGACCAAAAAGGCTGAAGCCGCCGCGCGTGCTGAGCAGAATGCAAAGACGATGGGGCAGGACGCCGCCATCAAGCTGCCGCCTGCGACCGTTCCTGCCGATCCGCAGAATATCTGGGACCTGGATCTGTCGAGCGGCGGTCGCGTGCGTATTCAGCTGCGCCCCGACATCGCGCCCAACCATGTTGAGCGAATCAAGCAGCTGACGCGCCAGGGCTTTTATGACGGTCTGAAATTCCATCGTGTGATTCCGGGGTTCATGGCGCAAGGGGGCGATCCCAAGGGTGATGGCACGGGCGGATCGACGCTGCCGGACATCGCGGCGGAGTTCAATCCGATGCCCCACCTGCGTGGCACCGTTTCCATGGCCCGCGCGCAGGAAGAAAACAGCGCCAACAGCCAGTTCTTCATCGTGCTGCTGCCCCGCATGCAACTGGACAAGAAATATACCGTGTTCGGTCGCGTCATCGACGGCATGCAATATGTCGATGCGATCACACCGGGCGAGCCGCCCGCGAACCCATCCGTCATTTTGCAGGCGTCCATCGAAAGCGATGGGAAGCCGCCGGTGACCGCGCTGCCAACGCCGCCTGCTCCTACTGTCGCCACCCCGGCGTCGGTTGCTCCGGCTGGCAAGAAGGCGGCGAAGCGGAAATAACTCGCCACCGGGCGGCTTCATCATGCGCGTCGATCTTTTCGATTTCCACCTGCCGCCTGAGTCGATCGCGCTCCGTCCGGCTGCGCCACGCGATTCCGCCCGGATGATGCTGGTCGCGGGCGACGCACCGATCCAGGACTGGATCGTGCGCGATCTGCCATCGATGCTGCGGCCCGGCGACATGCTGGTGTTCAACGATACGAAAGTGATCCCGGCCCAGCTGGAGGGAATGCGTGGGCAGGCAAAGGTCGGCGCGACGCTGCACAAGCGTATGGGGCTCCGCCAGTGGCAGGCATTTCTGCGCAACGCCAAAAGGGTGCGGGACGGCGACCGGATCGACTTCGGCGCGGGCGTTACCGCCATTGCCGGTCCTCGCGACGATGAAGGCGGCTGCACCCTCAACTTCGAAGGCGAAGATCCGGTGGAGCTTTTGCTGGAACGGGCAGGGCAAATGCCATTGCCGCCCTACATCGCCAGCAAGCGCCCAACCGACGCGCGCGACCGCAGCGATTACCAGACCATGTTCGCGCGCGAGGATGGCGCCGTCGCCGCGCCCACGGCTGCGCTGCATTTCACGCCTGAACTGATGGCTGCGCTGGACCAGGCTGGTATCGGATCGGAAACGCTCACCCTGCATGTGGGCGCGGGAACGTTCCTTCCGGTCAAGGCCGACGACACGGACGACCACCGCATGCATGCGGAATGGGGGCGGATCGACAAGGATACGGCCGACCGGCTGAACGCGGCCCGCGCGCGGGGCGGTCGCTTGATTGCCGTCGGCACGACCAGCCTGCGTCTGCTCGAAAGCGCGGCGGATGAGCAGGGACGCATCCACCCCTTTGCTGACGAAACGCGGATCTTCATCACGCCGGGTTACCGCTTTCGCGCCGTGGACGGGCTGATGACAAATTTCCACCTGCCCAAATCGACATTATTCATGCTGGTAAGTGCCTTGATGGGGCGTGATCGGATGCAGGCTGCCTATGCCCACGCCATCGCCCAGGGCTATCGTTTTTATTCCTACGGGGATTCCTCCCTGCTGCTACCGTAGGGATCGAATGCCGCCTGACCCTTAAGACCGCCCAACGAACAGAAATCCCACCGCCGCCATGATGCACAGAAAGGCGGCAAGGTGGCGCCAGTGCAATGGTTCGCCCAAAACCATGACCATGAATCCGCCAAAGACGACCAGGGCGATGGCTTCCTGAGCGATTTTGAGCTGCCCCGCGCTCCATCCGCTGGCAAAGCCGATGCGGTTTGCAGGCACCGCGAAACAATATTCCACAAATGCGATCGCCCAGCTGATCAGGATGACCAGCATCAGCGGTTTGGTCATGCCGCCTTTCAAATGCCAATACCACGCTGCGGTCATGAACAGGTTGGAAATGACCAGCAGTAATATGGTGGGCATGAGGGGCCTCGGTCGCAAGGAAGACGCCGCTTTCCCACGCGCGCCTCCGCTGTGCAAGGCGCCTCCGCATTCGCCCGCCTGACATGCAGAGAGGCCCAGCCTTGCGACCGGGCCTCCACTGTCACTTTATCGGTTCAGTGCTCAGCGATAACGGTTCGACTGACCCTGTGAGCTGCTCGAACTCGACCCTTGGCTACCCCATCCGCCACGGTCATCCCGGCCGCCGAACATCGCATTTTGCTCCCGCTCGGTCCGCCATGCCATGTGCGCTTCGTCAGCCGTCTTCTCGATCGTCACCTTTTGGGCATCAACGGAGCGTATCCAGGACGATGGGATGGAATGATGCATGCCATCCGCATCCTGGTCGGTCTTTGTCAGGATGATGCGATCGCCGCTCAGCTTGTCGACAGTGCCGACATGTTCGCCGTCGCTGCCCACGACTTCCATATGTTCGCGCACTTGCTGGACCGCCTGCCGCTGTTCACTGCGTTTGGTCCGCCAGCTGCCGAACTCATTGTTGAAACGTTCGCGATGTTCCTGCTGATATTCCGTATAGTCCCGGTCCAACTCGTCGATGCGCTGCTTCCGCCACGCATGATAGTTGGCGTCATGATGTTCTCCATAATCGTGCGACGGGCCAAAGGCGCGGATGCGGTTGCCATGGTCTTCGCTGCCATAGCCGCTGCGTTCGCCCGTATATGGGGCATAGCCGCGACCGGGCAGATACTGGTTACTGCGGGACGCGGACGCATATCCCATCCGACTGCTTTCATCGCGCGGATCGCCATAGGTGCGATTATAATATTCATCATATTCGCGGCGGCGCTCCGCCTCTTCATCGCCAAACCAGCTGCGGACTTCATCGCCCGCCCGCTCAAAAAATCCACGCTCGTCAGGGTCGTAATCTTCGCGACTGCGACGGGGATCCGGGCCGCTAAATTGTCCGCGCGTACCGTAGCGGGAATTGCGATCATCCTGCCACTCGCGCTGCCCGCGATAACGATCCGATCCTCTGTCCCAATCGCCTCGGTTGCGATCATATTCGCCATAACGGCGTCCGCCTTGATAGCCCATCATCTTTCTCCTTTTGTTCTGGAATCTCCTTCGATGCCGAAGGGGCCATTGCGCTATTAATGAGCGGTCGGACGCATCGTTCCGGCCGTTACGCGTCGGTAATATCCGCGCTGATGACCGGCCTGCCGCTCCCGCTTGTGACATTTTCCGATGGCGAACAGCATGTCGCAGGGTGGAAGAAATGGGGGGCATTTGCACGCAAAATAGCGTTGCAAGGCCATGGGCGCTCGCTTATAGCCAGCGCTTCTTTGGGGCCGTAGCTCAGCTGGGAGAGCGCGTCGTTCGCAATGACGAGGTCAGGGGTTCGATCCCCCTCGGCTCCACCAAATTTCCTCTGTTCGCCGACTGATGAATGGCAAATATTTTGCCGCAGGTGCATTCCTGACCTAAGGCGACAATCATGTCTCGAAATGTTGGTGAAGGCCGCCCCGCGGCAACCGTGGTGATCGTCCGCGAGATGACCGCATCGCCGCCTCACATCCTGATGATGGAACGGGCGGCACACATGGCCTTTGCGGGCGGCGCGCTGGTCTTTCCCGGCGGCGCGGTCGATGAAGCGGATCGTACGCTGGCGGCTGCGATGGCGAAGGATGGCGATGTGGACGACCTGGCCGCCCGGATAGCCGCTATCCGCGAAACCCTGGAAGAAAGCGGCCTGGGGGTAGGTTTCAGGACACCCATAGCCTCGGCGCAACTCATGGACATGCGCGCCGCCCTGGCACGGGGCGAAAGCCTGGCCGCAATCGCCGAAGCCCATGGGTTGGAATTCGCGCTGGATCAGCTGGTGCCGTTCAGCCGCTGGCACCCGGCGGCGGCAGAACATGTGACCCGCATTTTTGACACTCGCTTCTATCTGGTGCGCGCCCCCCGCGATCAGGAACCAAGGGTCGACGCCACCGAAAATGTTCGGCTGTTCTGGAGCGGCGCGCGGGAAACCATCGCGCGTTGTGACGCAGGGCAGGGGCGCATCATCTTTCCGACCCGACGTAATCTGGAACGGCTTGCGCTGTTCGACAGCTTTGACGCCATGGCGGCGCACGCATCATCGACCCCGATTGAGATGGTGCGACCCTGGATCGAGGATCGGGCGGGGGAGCCTCATCTCTGCATCCCGGAAAATATCGGCTATCCGGTGACTTCGGAACCCTTGGGCGGGGTTCAGCGTGGTTAGCCTATGCGTCGCTTTCATATCTTCGCCCGCCGGATCGTCCTTGCTGGCGCGATCCTGTCATTGCTGCTTGTCGGCTATGCCTATCTGAAAAAGCGGCCACAGGACCTCCCCTGGACCCGGCTAGACCTTTCGCAGCCGGTCGGCATGTTCACGGGGCGCAAGATTGCGGCATTGGGCCAGTCGCCGGACCAGTGCCGCGCGCTTCTGGACAGGGCCGGGGTCGCCTACACGGCGATACCGCCAACCGGCAGCGGCCAATGCCGATATGGCGACGCGGTGCGGCTGAAAGGCGACAAAGACGCCGTCGCTTGGTCACCAGCCTCGGTCGCGCCATCCTGCCCCGTGGTCGCAGCGTTGAAATTATGGGAATGGCACGTCGTTCAGCCAGCCGCCCAGCGCCATCTTGGCCAGCCGGTCGGGGCGATATCCCATTTCGGCTCCTTCAGCTGCCGCCGCCTCTATGGCCGGTCCGAAGGCGATTTCAGCGAACATGCGACCGCCGATGCCATCGATATAGCGGCGTTCACCCTAGAGGATGGACGGCGTATCAGCGTGGTGAATGACTGGACCGGTGCGGACAAGGACGCCGCTGCATTCCTGCGCAGCGTTCGCGATGGCGCATGCGGGCTGTTCTCCACAGTGCTGTCACCCGACTATAATAGCGCACATCGCGACCATCTTCACTTCGATCAGGCGGATCGCGGTGCGTTCGGCTGGCGGGCCTGTCGATAAGCCCTTTGCTTTACTGGCCAAACCGCGATTCCCGTGCCAGCGTCACCGCTTCCCGCGCAGCGGCCAATAACGCGCCGCTCTTCGCCTCGCATTCCCGCTGCTCATAGTCAGCGGTCGAATCCGCGACAATTCCAGCGCCCGCCTGCACATGCATGACGCCGTCCTTCAGCACGGCGGTGCGCAGGACGATGCAACTGTCCATGTTGCCATCCGGCCCGAAATAGCCGACCCCGCCTGCATAGGCTCCGCGCGTTTCCGGTTCCAGTTCGGCGATGATCTCGCACGCGCGCACCTTGGGCGCGCCCGACACGGTTCCAGCGGGGAAGCCCGCAAACAGGGCGTCCAGCGCATCCTTGCCGGGGGCAATCTGCCCCACGACATTCGATACGATGTGCATGACGTGACTGTAGAATTCGACCGTATAGCTATCAGTGACCGTCACCGTTCCCGCCGCGGCGACGCGACCCACATCGTTGCGGCCAAGGTCCAGCAGCATCAGATGTTCGGCCCGCTCCTTGGGATCGGTTAGCAGGCTTTCGCGATTGGCGGCATCCTCGACAGCGGTCTTGCCCCGTGGACGGGTGCCCGCAATCGGTCGGATGGTGACTTCGCCATCCCGCGCGCGCACCAATATTTCCGGGCTCGACCCGATCAGGGCAAAGCCCGGCAGGTCGAGATAATAGAGGAAGGGGGACGGGTTGATTCGCCGCAGCGCCCGGTAAAGTGCGATGGGCGGCAGGGTGAACGGGCTGGTGAAGCGTTGGGCCAGCACCACCTGAAATATGTCGCCGGCGACGATATAGTCCTTCGCGCGCTCAACCATCGCGGCATAACGTCCCGGCTGCAGGACAGGCGTGACCTCGACATCGGCGATTGCGGCTGGTGGCGGAACGTCAGGCAGTGATGCAGCCAGCCGCGCGGCGGTCGCATCGATTCGCTCCAGCGCCTCTTCAATCGCTGCATCGGCGTCGCGGTAGCTGCCCTTCCACACCGGAGCGACCAAAAACAGCGCGTCCGCCAGCCGGTCGAACACCAGAATGACCGTGGGCCGGACGAACAGCATATCGGGCAGGTCCAGCGGGTTGGGCGACGGGCGGGGCAGCTTTTCGACCAGCCCCACCGTCTCATAACCGAAATAGCCGACCAGGCAGGCGAGCGCGGCGGGCAATGCCGGGTCCAGATCGGCCCGGCATTCGGCGACCAGCGCGCGCAGTGCGTCCAGCGCGCCGACCGGTTCAGCAACAAAGGCATCGCGATCGGTCGCCCAGTGGCGATTGATTTCCGCCTTTTCCCGCTGGGCGCGGAACACCAGGTCGGGCGCAAGGCCGATCAGGCTGTATCGCCCGCGCACCGCGCCGCCTTCCACCGATTCCAGCAGAAAGTCGCCCCGGTCGGGTTCGAACAGCTTGAGCGCGGCGGAAATGGGTGTGTCTGTGTCGGCGATCTGACGGCGCCACACCAGCGCGGACTTGCCAGCGGCCAACGCCGCGCGCGCGCCGTGAATGCCGCCGCCCGGCACGTCCTGCGCCACTGCCATATTATTGAGCGCCGTTGTTGGTGCTGGCGAGCGCGCGCTGCACGTCGGCGACCGCCGTCGGGCTGCGTTCGACTTTCAGTTCCTTTTCGACGGCCCGGACGAACTGCTGCGCATATTCCTGGCCGACCACGTCGCCCAGCTGGCTGCGCACCTGGTTGACCAGTTCCGGCTGATCGCCCGCGTCGCCGCGCTTGATGCCGTTCAGCTGCACGACGAAGTAGCCGCGATCCTGCCCGATCGGCATTGTCTTGACGCTGTTGGTCGCCATCGAAAACAGGATCATCACCTCTGCCGGGGGACGTTGTCCGTCGCGCAGCATGTCGGCGCGGCGGCCGCCCACGACCTGGGGCGCGGGCAGTCGCACCCCTGCCGACGAAACGGCGTCGGCCAGCTTCATGCCCTTGGCGACCTTCGCACGGATTTGCTCCGCCAGCGCCTTCGCCTTCTCATTGCCCTGCGCCAGCTTGTACTGAAGCACGACCAGATCCTTGACCTTCGCCAGCGGCGGCGGAGCGGCGGCCCGGATTTCGGCGGGCGCGGCCAGCGCATAACGCTTGTCCGGGGTGATCGGGATCAGCTGCGCATCGTCATCCTGGCTCATCTGGAATACCGGGGCGAGCAGGGGCTGGACGTCGGCTGCGGCCTGATAGGCCTGATCTTCGACCTGTTTCCCGGTCGCCAGCAGGAATGGCGTGGTTTCCAGCTTCAGCCCATTGTCCTTCACGACCTCATCAAAGCTGCCGCCATCGGCGATCTCGTCTTCGATCTTGCCCGTGAATTCGGTCAGCAGGCGCTTTTCCTTCTGGTCGCGCAGCGTCGCCGCAATCTCCTGCTTCACCGCCGTCAGCGGGCGCGCCGGGACCGTCTTGACCCCAGTCACCCGCAGCAACAGCCAGCCCAGAGGCGCGCGGATCGGCCCGACCAGATCACCCTGTTTCGCGCTGAAGCCGGCGTCCGCAACCGCGGCGGACGATGCCGACGCCAAAGCCTGGCGGGTCTGATCGGACAGCGTGGAAACGGCAAGCCCAGCCCCCTGCGCGGCAGCGGCAAGCGATTTGCCCGCCTTTACCTGCGCCGCAATCGCCTTGGCGCCCGCTTCGGTGGGCAGGATCAACTGTTCAAAGCTGCGGCTGTCCTTGGCGGCGTAACTGGCCTTGTCCTGATTATAGGTGGCGGCGATTTCCTGTTCCGTCGGCTGCGCGGCCTGCGCAAAGCGTTGCCCGTCGATGACGGCGTAACGGATGCGGCGCTGTTCGGGAATGGTGAAGCGCGCCGCGTTCGACTTGTAAAAATCGTTCAGCTGCGCCTCGGTCGGGTCCTTGATGTCGTCGAACGCCATTGCCGGGATGGCCGCGATCGTGCCCTGCCGCGCTTCCAGCAAAAGCGACGCATAGGGCAGGACCAGGCTGTCGGACAACTTCGCGCCAAGGCCAGCAGGCGCCAGCATCTGGCGCTCCAGTATCTCGCGGCTGATATCATCGCGCAGCGCCTGTTCGGTGATGCGTTCGCGCTGCAGCAACTGGCGGAAATTATCCTGGCTGAAATTGCCCGCCGCATCCTGAAAAGCGGGGATCTGCGCGATCTGGGCATCCACCAGCCGCTTGGAAATATGAACGCCCTGATCCTGCGCATATTCCTTCAGCGTCATGGCCGCGACAAGCTGATCGTAAATCTCGCGGGCCGCGCCCTGGCCCAGAAATTCGGTGATCTGAAGCTCAGGGTTGGCGCGCCGGGCGTTTTCGAACACGCGCTGAACCCGCTCCTGAAACGCCGTCAGCGTCAGGCGGGACCCGCCCGCCTTCGCCACTGTCGCGCCGCCGCCAGCGGACGACCCGAAATTGCCGCTCGTAATATCGCCCAGGATAAAGGCCGCCGCGATGACGCCCAGGAACAGCAGCGCGAAAACCGCGCCGAATTTCGAATGGATGAAGCGGCGAAAGGATGAAAGCATGACGGAAAAGTCCAGAAAGCTGCGGCTGGTGGCGGCCCGCTTTAGGGGCGGATCGTCGATGCGGCAAGTGCGCCGTGGACTGCGAGGCTGGACAAATGATGGAGCGCCGTTCATCGCCTTGCCCAGCTGGCCAGAGGTTTTTGCGCCCTTGTCCGGCGACGTGCAGCAATAATTACAGAGAAGGTATCGGATCGATGGGCAGGCGAAAGCTGGTTGCCGGCAACTGGAAGATGAACGGCATGAAGAGCCACCTGGCCGAGATTGAGGCGATAGGCCGGATCGCCGCCGAACGGCCAGGGGTGGAAGTCGGGATATTCCTGCCCGCCACCCTGATCATGGCGGCGGCTGAAGGGAAGGGTGGGGCCTTCATCGGCGCGCAGGATTGCCACATGAACGTCAACGGCGCGCATACCGGCTGCTTGTCGGCGGACATGCTGGCCGAAGCCGGGGCGGAATATGTCATCGTCGGTCATAGCGAACGACGCGAAGACCAGGGCGAAAGCAATGCGGATGTAGCCGCCAAGGCGTTGGCAGCCAGGACGGCTGGGCTGAAAGTGATATTGTGCGTGGGTGAAAGCCTGGACGTGCGCGACGCCGGCAATGCCGAAGCGGTAGTGTGCGAACAGTTGCTCGCGTCGCTTCCCGAAGGCGCAGCGGCTGACTGGCTTGCCATCGCCTATGAACCGATCTGGGCCATCGGCACGGGCCGCATTCCGACGATGGATGCGGTGGCATCGATGCACGCGGCCTTGCGCGCGGCGCTCGCCAGCCGCATCGGCGCGCAGGAATCCGACGCCATGCGAATCCTTTATGGCGGCTCGATGAATGGCGACAATGCTGCCGAACTGATGGCGATTCCCGATGTCGATGGCGGGCTGGTCGGCGGCGCCAGCCTTACAGCAGCCAAATTTGGCCCGGTGATCGCCGCGGCGGGCTGAACCCCGCGCGGCTGGTGCAATCGAACGGGCCGAAAAGCCGCGCCTGTTGGCGCTTCGGCGCGTTCGATGGCATGAATAGGTGGGGGAGGGCGCTCCCCCGGTTGCCCCGGCGATCCTTCGCCGCTATGGGCTGCGCAACATTCTTTTTGCGGACAGATATCGGCGCATGTTCACCTTCATCCTCGTTGTCCAGGCCATCGTGGCCGCCCTGCTCGTCACCGTCATCCTGATGCAGAAGTCGGAAGGCGGCGGTTTGGGCGTCGGCGGCAGCCCTGCGGGCTTCATGTCGGCGCGCGGCGCGGCGGATTTCCTCACGCGCTCGACCACCATCCTGGCGACCATCTTCGTGCTGCTGTCGATCGTTCTCGCCGTGATCGCGTCGGTCCAGCACGCGCAGACCGATATCGATACGTCACTGGTAAAGCAGGCGCCCGTCGCTCCTGCCGCGCCCGCACCCGCCGCAGGCAGTGCCGATCCGCTTGCCGGTGCGGCTGGCGCGGCCGGCAATGGCCAGGCCGCGAACGGCGCAGTTCCGCTCGCCAACTGACTTCCTGAATCAGTTTCGATCTTTTTTTGCTCGTGCGTGGATTCGCGCGCTTGCCCAACTTGTTTGTAAAAGGCTAAGCCTCCTCTCCCATGGCGCGGTATATTTTCATCACCGGCGGCGTGGTCTCCTCGCTTGGCAAGGGCCTTATGGCCGCATCGCTCGCAGCACTGCTGCAGGCGCGAGGTTTCCGTGTGCGCATTCGGAAGTTCGACCCCTATCTCAACGTCGATCCGGGCACGATGAGCCCGTATCAGCATGGCGAAGTCTATGTGACCGATGACGGGGCGGAAACCGACCTCGACCTGGGCCATTATGAGCGGTTTACCGGCGTTTCCGCGCGGCAGTCAGACAATGTGACGCAGGGCCGTGTCTATCAGACGATTATTCAGCGCGAACGGCGCGGCGATTATCTGGGCGCGACGGTTCAGGTCATCCCGCACGTCACTGACGAGATCAAGGCATTCGCCACCGCCGACACGGAAGATCTGGACTTCGTGCTGTGCGAAATCGGCGGAACGGTCGGCGACATCGAATCGCTGCCCTTCATGGAAGCGATCCGCCAGCTGCATAACGACCTGGATCGCGGCCAGTCGATCTTCGTCCATGTGACGCTGGTGCCCTTCATCGCGGCGGCGGGCGAGTTGAAGACCAAGCCGACCCAGCACAGCGTCCGCGAACTGACCTCGCTTGGCATCCAGCCCGATATCCTGCTGTGCCGCTGCGAACATCCTCTGCCCGACAGCGAAAGGCGCAAGATCGCCCTGTTCTGCAACGTCCGCCCAGAAGCGGTCATTCCCGCACTCGACGCGAGCAGCATCTACGCCGTCCCGACCCAATATCATGCGGAAGGGCTGGACGACGAAGTGTTGCGCGCCTTTGGCATCGCGGATGCGCCCCAGCCCTCGCTCGACCGCTGGCTGGACATCATGGACCGGCAACAGCATCCCGAAGGCGAAGTGACGATCGGTGTCGTCGGCAAATATGTCGGCCTGCCGGATGCGTATAAGTCGCTCTATGAGGCGCTGACCCATGGCGGCTTTGCCAACCGGGTGAAGGTGAAGATCAAGTGGATCGACGCTGAATTGTTCGAAAAGGGCGATGACGTCGCCGCCAGCCTTGAACCGATGCACGGCATTTTGGTCCCCGGCGGCTTTGGCGTGCGCGGATCGGAAGGCAAGATCGCGAGCGTCAAATTCGCGCGCGAACGCAATGTGCCATTCTTCGGCATCTGCCTTGGCATGCAGATGGCCTGCATCGAAGGCGCGCGGAACACAGCCGGTATCGCCGACGCTTCGACCACCGAATTTGGCGAAACGTCAGAACCTGTCGTCGGCCTCATCACTGAATGGATGGGTAAGGAAGGGTTGCAGAAGCGCACGGCTGAAACCGATCTGGGCGGCACGATGCGGCTGGGCGCTTATCCCGCGCAACTGACCGGCAACAGCGTCGTCGCGGGCATTTACGGCGCGAACGAAATCAGCGAACGCCACCGCCATCGCTACGAAGTGAACGCGGGTTACCGCGAGCGCCTTGAAAAAGGCGGCCTGATCTTTTCAGGCATGTCGCCCGATGGCACGCTCCCCGAAATCGTCGAGCGGCCGGATCATCCCTGGTTCGTCGGCGTGCAATTCCACCCGGAACTGAAGTCGAAACCCTTCGACCCCCATCCATTGTTCGCGAGCTTCATCGAAGCAGCGGTCAAGCAGAGCCGGTTGGTGTAGCGCCAAAATAAGAGGATTACGTGTTCCTGCGCAGGCAGGAGCCCAGTCCCGCCGTATGACCCGGGCTCCTGCCTGCGCAGGAGCACGCTAGAGCATTTTCGAAGCAGATGGCATCATCTGCTGGCTCGGAAAATGCGGAAAACTAAAGATAAAAGGGGCCTGATCCGAACCAGTCTGATCGGATCAGGCTCTAGCCTTTTCTTTCCCTCAACCCGCAGGCGTCAGCTTCAACAGCCTTCCCTGCGATCCCCGCCCGCCATCTTCCAGCAGCCACAGCGCGCCATCGGGGCCTTGCTCTACCTCCCGAATCCTCGCGCCCATGTCCCACTGATCAGCTTTCGATGCATTTTCCCCGTCCAGCTTCACGCGGACCAGCGCCTTGCCCGACAGCCCGCCGATGAACAGCGAATCCTTCCACTGCGGGAAAAGCTCCCCTGAATAATAGAGCAGCCCCGCGGGCGAAATGACGGGTGTCCAGAACAGTTTCGGCGCTTCGAATCCGTCATGCGGGCTGTGATCCGGGATCGGCTTGCCATCATAATGGTCGCCATTCGACGCCTTGGGATAGCCATAGTTAAGGCCCGGCTTGATCAGGTTCACCTCATCTCCGCCCTTGGGGCCCATTTCCTGTTCCCACAGCCGCCCGCCCTTGTCGAACGCGATGCCCAACAGGTTGCGATGGCCATAGGACCAGACCGCCGGATGAAAGCCTTTGGCCGCCAGCGGATTGCCCGCTGCGGGCGTGCCGTCCAGGTTCAGGCGCAGCACCTTGCCCAATGTCGCCTTGGGGTCCTGCGCCGGGTCGAACTTCTGGCGCTCGCCATTGGTGAAGAACAGGTATCGGCCGTCGGGTGAAAAAGCGATCCGCCCCGAATAATGGCCGTCGCCATCGACATAGGGCGTGGCGCGGAAGATGGTTTTGACCCCGTCCAGTGTCGTCGTCCCGTCGCTCGCCTTGTTGAACCTGCCCGTGGCCAGCGCGACGCCCTTGCCCCCCGCGCCGCTTTCGGAAAAGCTGAAATAGACCATCCTGTTCTGCGCGAATTGTGGGTGCAGGACCACGTCCATCAACGCACCCTGTCCCGCGCTATCCACCGTGGGAATGCCCGCCACCGGAATCTTCGTCCCGTTCCTGGGGTCGAAAAGGATCATCTCACCGGCCTTTTCCGTGATCAATGAGCGGCCATCGGGCAGGAACGTCATGGCCCAGGGCGAATCGAAATCGGCGATGATCGATGTCTTGAACGGCTTGCCTGCCGGGGCGGCGCTGTTCTGGCTTGTGGCGTTCTGGGAGGAACAAGCCATCAGGATCAGGGGCAGGGCGGTCATCAGGGCGCGATTCATTCCAACCTCCATTCGCCCTGGGCTTGTTCAGGGCGCTGCTTCCGGGCACGGGATATTGGGGCTTTGACAAGCGCAACCCGCTCCGACTGGGCGCCCCACCTGTTCCAAATCCCCGCGCACGAATAATGTTGCAGCCTTATCGCATCCTGCCTATATCGCGCTTGCTTCCTTACATCGTCAAACATGTCAGGGTCGCGGGCGGGAACGCCTGCGGCGCGGGAAGCGCACATATTTTGTTGGAGACTGCATGGCGGACATCGCCGAACTGACCGCGCTGATCGAACCGGAGGTTAAGGCCTTGGGCTTCGACCTCGTGCGCGTAAAGCTGTTCGGGTCCGGTGACGAACACACGCTGCAGATCATGGCCGAACGGCCGGATACAAAGCAGCTCGTGATCGAGGATTGCGCCACCATTTCGCGCCGCTTGTCCGATTTGCTGGATGAAGTCGATCCGATCGAGGAAGCCTATCGTCTGGAAGTCAGCTCGCCTGGCATCGATCGGCCGCTTACCCGCCTGCATGATTTCATGGAATGGGCGGGGCATGAGGCAAAGATTTCCACGACTGAGATCGTTTCGGGACGCAAGAGTTTTCGCGGATCGCTGAACGGCGTCGAAGGCGATGACATCCAGTTCCATGATAACAAGGCCGGGGATGTCGCCATCCCCTTCGCGCTGGTCGGCGATGCCAAGCTGATACTGACCGACGCGCTGATTTCTGCTAGCATGCCGCTCTCCTCCGATGGGGCGGACGAGTTCGAAACCGAAGAGTAAGGGTTCACGACCATGGCCAACGCCATTTCCGCCAACAAGGCCGAGCTGCTCGCCATCGCGAACAGCGTCGCCACCGAAAAGATGATCGATAAAGCGATCGTTATCGAGGCGATGGAAGACGCGATTCAGCGCGCCGCCCGCGCGCGCTACGGTGCGGAAAACGACATCCGCGCCAAGCTGGACCCCGAAAGCGGCGACCTGCGTCTGTGGCGCGTCGTCGAAGTGGTTGAAGCCGTCGATGACTATTTCAAGCAGGTGGACCTCAAGCAGGCGCAAAAGCTGAAGAAGGACGCCGTTGTCGGCGACTTCATCGTCGACCCGCTGCCCCCGATCGACCTTGGTCGCATCGACGCCCAGTCCGCCAAGCAGGTGATCTTCCAGAAGGTCCGCGACGCCGAGCGTGAGCGCCAGCATGAAGAATTCAAGGACCGCGTGGGTGAAATCATCACCGGCGTCGTCAAGTCCGTCGAATTCGGCCATGTCGTCGTGAACCTCGGTCGCGCCGAAGGCGTGATCCGCCGCGACCAGCAGATCCCGCGTGAAGTCGTCCGCGTCGGCGACCGTATCCGTTCGGTCATCCTGAACGTGCGCCGCGAAAATCGCGGGCCGCAGATTTTCCTGTCGCGCGCGCATCCCGAATTCATGAAGAAGCTGTTCGCGCAGGAAGTGCCCGAAATTTACGACGGCGTGATCGAAATCAAGGCCGCCGCCCGCGATCCGGGTAGCCGCGCCAAGATCGGCGTCATCAGCCGTGACGGCTCCATCGATCCTGTTGGCGCCTGCGTCGGCATGAAGGGCAGCCGCGTTCAGGCCGTCGTGCAGGAAATGCAGGGCGAAAAGATCGACATCATCCCCTGGTCGGAAGACACCGCGACCTTCGTCGTCAACGCGCTGCAGCCTGCTCAGGTCGCCCGCGTTGTCATCGACGAAGAGGAAGAGCGCATCGAAGTCGTCGTTCCCGACGATCAGCTGTCGCTCGCTATTGGCCGTCGCGGCCAGAATGTCCGTCTGGCTAGCCAGTTGACCGGCAAGGCCATCGACATCATGACCGAGGCTGACGCCAGCGAAAAGCGCCAGAAGGAATTCGTCAGCCGTTCCGAATTGTTCCAGAACGAACTGGACGTTGACGAAACGCTCTCGCAGCTGCTCGTGGCCGAAGGCTTTGGTGAGCTGGAAGAAGTCGCCTATGTCAGCATCGACGAACTGGCGTCGATCGAAGGGTTCGACGACGATCTCGCCGCCGAATTGCAGAACCGCGCGCAGGAAGCGCTGGACCGCCGCGAAGCTGCTGCCCGTGAAGAACGCCGCGCTCTGGGCGTCGAAGACGCGCTGGCTGAAATGCCGCACCTCACCGAAGCCATGCTGGTGACGCTGGGCAAGGCGGGCGTGAAGACGCTGGACGATCTGGCTGATCTCGCCACCGATGAACTGATCGCGAAGAAGCGCGTCGACCAGCGCCGCCGCCGCAGCGAAACGACAGAGGACAAGGGCGGAATTCTCGCCGAATATGGCCTGACTGAAGAACAGGGCAATGATACGATCATGGCCGCCCGCGCCCACTGGTTCGAAGGCGAGGAAGCCTAAAACACTCATGCCCTTTGTCGACATCCGTCTGGCCGGAAATGCCACCCGTGAGCAGAAGGCAGCAATCGTTGCCGACGTCACCCAGTCGCTCGTCGAGCGGCTGGGGAAGTCGCCTGCTGCCGTGCAAGTGGTGATTTCCGAGGTTTCGACGGAAAATTACGGATCGGGCGGCGTCCTGATCGCCGACCGCGCGGATGCGCCTGTATCTGGGCCAGCTATAGGGGAGGACGCCAATGCCGCGGTCACTTCCCGATGATAGGCTAAGCTCCGACATCATCAGTCATGGAATGTGCTCCTGCGCAGGCAGGAGCCCAGTCCCGGCCTCGCATCTTCCCGAAAGCGTGGAACTGGGTTCCTGCCTGCGCAGGAACAAGACGCTTCCTGGGGAGAACGCGGCATGACCGAACGCAAATGCATCCTGTCCGGCGATCGCGCTGATCCAGAAACGCTGATCCGCCTGGCTTTTGGACCGGAAGGTCAGGTGCTGCCCGACATCCGCGCGAAGGCTCCTGGCCGGGGCGCCTGGGTTGGCGTTTCGCGCGCTGAACTTGAACAGGCGGTCGCCAAGGGCAAGCTCAAGGGCGCACTGGCCCGCGCGTTCAAGACCGGCGACCTGCAAATCACTGAAAACCTGCCCGCCCTGATAGAGGATGGGTTGCGCAAGGCGCTGATGGACCGGTTGGGACTGGAAGCAAAGGCGTCCATGCTGCTCACCGGGTCTGAAAAGATCGACGTCGCCTGTCGCAAGGGCATCGTCACACTGCTGCTCCACGCCAGCGATGCCGCCGCCGATGGCAACCGCAAGCTGGACCAGGCCTATCGGGTCGGACGGGAAGCGGAAGGGACGGATTTGTCCGGTATTGTCTTGCCTGTGGACCGACAGGCCCTATCTATGGCAATGGGGCGAGATAATGTCGTCCATATCGCAGTGACCGACTCGCGTGCCGCGTCGCGTCTGCGTGCGGCGCTAGGCCGCTTGGAAAGCTATCTGGGTTGCGTTACCGGGGCGCCAGTGCATGGGGAGCAAGACTCCGCCGGTGCGCTGGGCGCCTGAAGAGCGTGGAATGAAGGCGCCGACGGGTCTTGCCGGTCGGGTGTAAGTGAAGGGTACAGTTCAGTCGTATGAGTGACAGCAAGGAAGACAAGCCGGTTCTGGGCCGCAAGCCTCTGGGCATCAAGCGGACCGTTGAATCCGGCCAGGTGCAGCAGCAGTTCAGCCATGGCCGCAAGAATACGGTCGTGGTCGAGGTGAAGCGGCGCCGCATTCTGGGCAAGCCGGGCGAAGCTGGCGCTCCGACGGCTGCGCCTCAGCCTGATCCCACGCCTGAACCGGCAGCGGCCGCTCCGCCGCCTCCGCAGCCTCAGGCGCGCGCGCCGCAGCCCGCTGCTCCTGCACGTGCGGCGCCGCAAAGCCTGATGTCGCGTCAGGAATTGCAGGCCAAGCTGCTGCGTGAGGCAGAGGAAGCCCGCATGAACGCGCTGGAAGAAGCGCGACGCCGCGAAAGCGCGCAGCGCATCGCCGCCACCGAAGAACAAAAGCGCCGGACCGAGGAAAATCGACTCGCTGCCGAAGCGGCTGAGAGCGAATCCGCCCGTCAGGCCGACGAAGAAAGCAAGGCGCCGCCACCCGCAGCGCCCGCGCCTGAACCCGCGACCGCTCCGGCTGAAGAGGCAAAGGCCGCTGCCCCGGCATCGGAAGCGCCCAGCGCTGCTCCTGCCGCCACGACTCCGCCGCCGCGCCGCTTTACCCCGGTAACGCCGGTCAAGCGCCCTGAACCGGCCAAGCCGGATCGCGCCAAGCGGGGCGATGACAATCGCCGTCAGTCAGGCAAGCTGACTGTTACCCGCGCGCTCGCGGACGATGACAGCGCGCGCGCCCGTTCGCTCGCCGCGCTGAAGCGCGCCCGCGAAAAGGAACGTCGCGCTCATTATGCCGGTGGCGCGCAGCAGCGCGACAAACAAGTGCGCGATGTTGTCGTGCCTGAAAGCATCACGGTGCAGGAACTCGCCAACCGCATGGCCGAAAAGGGCGCGGATCTGGTGAAATCCCTGTTCAAGATGGGCACGGCGGTCACACTCAACCAGCCGATCGATCAGGATACGGCGGAACTGCTGGTCGAAGAATTCGGCCACCGCATTCAGCGCGTGTCCGATGCCGACGTCGAAATCGGCATTGAAGGCGACGTTGACGCGCCCGAAACGCTCCAGCAGCGTGCGCCGGTCGTGACCATCATGGGCCATGTCGACCATGGCAAGACCTCGCTGCTCGATGCGCTGCGCGGAACCGATGTGGTCGCGGGCGAAAGCGGCGGCATCACCCAGCATATCGGCGCCTATCAGGTGACGACCAAGGGTGGTGAAGTGATCACCTTCCTCGACACGCCGGGCCATGAAGCCTTTTCCGAAATGCGTGCGCGTGGCGCGAACGTCACCGACATCGTCATCCTGGTGGTGGCGGCCGATGACGGGCTGATGCCGCAGACGATCGAGGCGATCAACCATACCAAGGCGGCGGGCGTGCCGATGATCGTCGCGATCAACAAGTGCGACAAGCCGGAAGCCAATCCGCAGAAGGTGCGCGAGCGTCTGCTGGAACATGAAATCGTTGTCGAAGATATGGGCGGCGAAGTGCAGGACGTGCAGGTTTCAGCGCTCAAGAAAACGGGTCTGGACGAACTGATCGAAAAGATCCTGCTCCAGGCCGAAGTCATGGAACTGACCGCCAACCCCGATCGCGCCGCCGAAGGCAATGTGATCGAGGCGCAGCTCGACAAGGGCCGCGGCGCTGTCGCGACCGTGCTGGTGCGCAAGGGCGTGCTCAAGGTCGGTGACACGTTCGTCATCGGCGCCGAAAGCGGCAAGGTGCGTGCGCTCGTCAATGACAAGGGCCAGAATGTGAAGACCGCAGGGCCTTCCACGCCGGTCGAGGTGCTGGGGCTTTCCGGCGTTCCCCGCGCTGGCGATCAGCTCACGGTCGTCGAAAACGAAGCCCGTGCCCGCGAAGTCGCCGCCTATCGTCAGGAACAGGCGACCAAGAAGCGCACCACCACCGCGCCCACCAGCTTCGAACATATGTTCTCGGCACTCAATACGAGCGTCATTGAATATCCGGTCGTGGTGAAGGGCGATGTGCAGGGTTCGGTCGAAGCGATCGTGACATCACTCAACCGCATCTCCACTGACGAGATCAAGGTCCGCATCCTGCATTCGGGTGTGGGCGCGATCACCGAAAGCGACGTTACGCTGGCCGCTGCCAGCCGCGCGCCGCTGATCGGGTTCAACGTCCGTCCCAACGCCAAGGCGCGTCAACTGGCGGAGCGCGAGAAAATCTCGCTGCGCTATTATGACGTGATCTATGACCTTCTTGAGGAAGTTCGCGGCGAAATGGCGGGTCAGCTGGCCCCCGAACGGATCGAAACCATCGTCGGTCGCGCCGAAGTGCTTCAGGTGTTCCCCGCGGGCAAGAAGGACAAGGCGGCTGGTCTGCTCGTCCTCGACGGCATCATCCGCAAGGGGCTGGCCGCGCGCCTTACCCGCGACGATGTCATTGTGTCGCGCACCAACATCGCCTCGCTCCGTCGCTTCAAGGACGATGTGTCCGAAGTCCGCGCTGGCATGGAATGCGGTGCTGTTCTTCAGGACACCAACGACATCAAGGCTGGCGATACGCTGGAACTGTTCGAGGTCGAAGAACGCGCCCGTACGCTGTGATCCGATAAAGTCCCCCTCCCGCAAGCGGGAGGGGTCAGGGGTGGGCGCGAGCAAGGCGAGCTTCCGACCCGGCTCCTGAGCGATTGCTAACGCAATCGCGCCCACCCCCGGCCCCTCCCACCTGCGGGAGGGGGGAGTTTTGGTTTATGGTCCAACCATCCGAAGGCCCCTCTGTCCGCCTGCTCCGCGTCGGCGAACAGGTGCGCCACATCCTGTCCGAGATTCTTCAGCGCGGCGACGTGCATGACGATGTTCTCACCCAGCATGTGGTCAGCATTACCGAAGTGCGCATGTCCCCTGACCTGCGTCACGCGACCGTATTTGTGAAATCGCTGCTGGGTCAGGATGAGGAAGCGGTGCTGAAGGCGCTGCGCACCAACACCGCCTATCTCCAGCGCGAAGTGGCGAATCGCGTCCGCCTCAAATATGCGGCAAAGCTCAAATTCCTCGCCGATGAGAGTTTTGACGAGGGCAGCCATATCGACAAGCTGCTGCGCGATCCCAAGGTGGCGCAGGATCTTGAGCAGCCGGACGGCGAGGACTGACGTCCGCGTCGATCCCATGCACGGCTGGATCATTCTCGATAAGCCGCACGGGCTGGGTTCGACGCAGGCGGTGAGCGCGATAAAGCGCGCGCTGCGGCGTAATGGGGAAGTTCTGGGTGGCGCGGGCAAGGTCAAGGTCGGCCATGGCGGCACGCTCGATCCGCTGGCGACCGGCGTCCTGCCCATTGCGATCGGGGAAGCGACGAAGCTCGCCGGGCGAATGCTCGACAGTGATAAAATCTATGATTTCACCTGCCGCTTCGGCGCGCAGACGGACACGCTGGATCTTGAAGGACAGGTTATCGCGCACAGCGATCACCGGCCAACGCTGGCGCAGGTCGAGGCGGTCCTGCCGCACTTCACCGGTCCCATCGACCAGGCCCCGCCAGCCTATTCCGCGATCCTGATCGATGGGCAGCGCGCTTATGATCTGGCGCGGGCAGGGCAGGATGTGGAGATGAAGACGCGCAGCGTCACGATCCGCGCCCTGACCCTTCAACCTTCCCCGACCGAGCCTGAGGACAAGCTGGAAGAAATCACCCTGCGCGCCCATGTGTCCAAGGGCACCTATATCCGCTCCCTCGCGCGCGACATCGCCACCGCCCTCGGCACCCTGGGTCATGTGACCATGCTGCGCCGGGTGAAGGCAGGCCCGTTCACCCTGGAATCGGCAATTTCTCTGGACAAATTGGACGAAGCTGCTAGGGGCGGCGGCATCGCGCAGTGCATGCTGCCGTTGACCGCAGGGCTGGACGACATCCCGGCTCTTGCAGTCTCTCCCCATGATGCATTGGCTCTCCGACAGGGGAAGGTGCTTGTGGGGAAACCGCATACCGGCCTGATGCTGGCGATGGAGGGGCAAACGCCCGTCGCGCTGGTCGAAGCCAGTGGCCCGGAAATCCGGGTGGTGCGCGGCTTTAATCTCTAAAATGAAAGGAAGCCGATGTCGATTACTGCAGAGCGCAAGGAAGCGCTGATCAAGGAACATGCCCGCGCCGAAGGCGACACCGGTTCGCCGGAAGTTCAGGTTGCAATCCTTTCGGAGCGCATTTCCAACCTGACCGAGCATTTCAAGGGTCACCACAAGGATAACCACAGCCGTCGCGGCCTGCTGATGCTGGTCAACAAGCGTCGTTCGCTGCTGGACTATCTGAAGAAAAAAGATGGGTCGCGTTATACCGACCTTATCGGCAAGCTGGGCCTGCGTAAGTAAGCCTGCTATAGAAGGGACGGCCCCCCAGCGGGGCCGTTTCTGATTCTGGTGCGACGTGCTCCTGCGAAGGCAGGAGCCCAGTCCCGCCGTCTGAACTGGGCTCCTGCCTTCGCAGGAGCACCTAAGAGGGAAGGTCGCGCAATTCGGCGCTGATCTTTCGAAAGGGGCCAAAAGATGCCCCAAAACCGCCGCGCGCCGGTTAGCGCGCAGACAGGCCCCGCCCGGCAATAGGGCCAGGTGGGCGAAGGAAAATATTATGTTCGATGTAAAGAAGGTATCAATCGAGCTGGGCGGCAAGACCCTCACGCTCGAAACCGGCCGTATCGCGCGTCAGGCAGACGCCGCCGTGCTGGCGACCTATGGCGAAACCGTGGTGCTGTGCGCCGTGACCGCCGCCAAGTCGGTGAAGGAAGGACAGGATTTCTTCCCGCTGACCGTCCATTATCAGGAAAAATATTCCGCAGCTGGCCGTATTCCCGGTGGCTTCTTCAAGCGTGAGCGTGGCGCGACCGAAAAGGAAACGCTGACCAGCCGCCTGATCGATCGTCCGATCCGCCCGCTCTTCCCCGAAGGTTTCTACAACGAAATCAACGTCATCGCTCAGGTTCTGTCGTTCGATGGCGAGAGCGAACCCGATATCGTCGCGATGATCGCCGCTTCGGCTGCGCTGACCCTGTCGGGCGTGCCCTTCATGGGTCCGATCGGCGCTGCCCGCGTCGGTTACAAGGATGGCGAATATCAGCTGAACCCGTCGATGGACCAGGTGAAGGAAGGCGAACTGGACCTGACCGTCGCCGCCACCCGCGACGCCGTGATGATGGTCGAATCCGAAGCCAAGGAACTGTCGGAAGACATCATGCTGGGCGCCGTGCTGTTTGCGCATGAAGCGTCGAAAAAGATCGTCGACGCCATCATCCAGCTCGCTGAAAAGGCCGCGAAGGATCCTTGGGACGTTGCCAAGGGCGAAGACCTGGATGACCTCAAGAAGAAGCTGAAGAAGCTGATCGGCAAGGACATCACCGCTGCCTACAAGCTGACGGACAAGTCTGCGCGTTCGAATGCGATCAACGAAGCCCGCTCCAAGGCGAAGGCCTTCTTCGCTGAGGAAGGGCTCGACGCCCAGACTGTCATGGCCGGCATCAAGCTGACCAAGAAGCTGGAATCGGAAATCGTCCGCGGCGCCATCATCAAGGATGGCAAGCGCATCGACGGTCGTACCACCACGCAGATCCGCCCGATCGAAGCGATGGTCGGCTTCCTGCCGCGCACCCATGGTTCGGCGCTGTTCACCCGCGGTGAAACGCAGGCGATCTGCACCACCACGCTGGGCACCAAGGACGCCGAGCAGATGATCGACGGCCTGAACGGCGTCTATTATGAAAACTTCATGCTGCATTATAACTTCCCGCCCTATTCGGTCGGTGAAGTCGGCCGCTTCGGCGCGCCGGGTCGTCGCGAAGTCGGCCATGGCAAGCTGGCATGGCGTGCGCTGCACCCCGTGCTGCCCAGCAAGGAAGATTTCCCCTACACCATCCGCGTCCTGTCCGACATCACCGAGTCCAACGGTTCGTCGTCGATGGCGACGGTCTGCGGCGGTTCGCTGTCGATGATGGACGCGGGCGTTCCGCTGAAGCGTCCGGTGTCGGGCATCGCCATGGGCCTGATCCTGGAAGGCAAGGAATTCGCTGTATTGAGCGATATCCTGGGCGACGAAGATCATCTCGGCGACATGGACTTCAAGGTGGCGGGTACGGAAAACGGCATCACCACCATGCAGATGGACATCAAGGTTGCCGGCATCACGCAGGAAATCTTCGAAGTCGCTCTGCGTCAGGCGAAGGAAGGCCGCGCCCACATCCTGGGTGAAATGAGCAAGGCGCTGTCCTCGACCCGCACCGAGCTGTCGGCGCACGCCCCGCGCATCGAAACGATCCAGATCGACAAGTCGAAGATCCGTGACGTCATCGGCACCGGCGGCAAGGTCATTCGCGAAATCGTCGCGGAAACCGGCGCCAAGGTCGACATCGACGACGAAGGCATTATCAAGATCAGCTCGTCCGACATCGACCAGATCGAGGCCGCGAAGAAGTGGATCCTGGGCATCGTCGAGGAAGCGGAAGTCGGCAAGATCTACAACGGCAAGGTCGTCAACATCGTCGACTTCGGTGCGTTCGTGAACTTCATGGGTGGCAAGGACGGTCTCGTCCACGTGTCCGAAATGAAGAATGAGCGCGTCGAAAAGCCGACCGACGTTGTGTCGGAAGGTCAGGAAGTGAAGGTCAAGGTCCTGGAGATCGACCCGCGTGGCAAGGTTCGCCTGTCGATGCGCGTCGTTGACCAGGAAACCGGCGAAGAGCTGGAGGACACGCGTCCTGCCCGCGAACCGCGCGAACCCCGTGGTGATCGCGGCGACCGTGGCGACCGTGGCCGTGGTCCCCGCCGTGACGGTGGTGATCGTGGCGGTCGCGGTGGTGACCGTGGCGGCGATCGCGGCCCGCGCCGTGACCGTGGCCCGCGTGAAGAAGGCAAGGGCGGTGACGACGGCTCCAACGCCGGCCTGCCGGACTTCCTGACGCAGGACTGATCGGTTCTGCTTCTGCAGTGACAGCGAAAAAAGGGGGGCGTCCGGCGATGGGCGCCCCCTTTTTCATGTCGATGGTCCGTTTTTCCTGATTTCCATCAATTGGCGGCGCGCAAAATTCTGATATTGTGCCGCCTGTTTTGAGGGGAAATTAATGCAGCGTGCCAATGAACGGTTCGTCGAGCGTCTGCCGCTTGTTCTTCCCCATCCGGCCTATGCCTATCTGCTTACCGCGCTTTTCTGCCTGATCGCGTTGGGCTGCCGTCTGCTTGCGGAAGATTTCCTGCCCGTTGGCTACCCGTTCGTGGCTTTCTTTCCCGTCGTCATATTGTCGTCCTTCCTCTTCGGCGTCCGTCCCGGCATTTTCGCTACATTTCTGTGCGGCGTCATTTCCTGGTATGTTTTCATTCCGCCCCGGATGGAATTTGCCATCAATCCCGCCGTGTTCCTGGCGCTTTGCTTCTATGGGCTGGTCGCTGCCGTGGACATCGCGCTGATTCATTACCTGCAGCGGGCGAACGTCAATCTGGCGATAGAGCGCGAACGCAGCCGGGCGCTGGCGGAAAATCGGGAACTGCTGTTCCATGAACTACAGCATCGCGTGTCCAACAATCTGCAAGTCGTTGCGGCGATGCTGACGCTGCGAAAGAATCATGTCGACCATGCGCAGGCGCGCGAAGCGCTGGATGACGCCGCCGGGCGTCTGGCCCTGATCGGCAGGATCAGCCGCACGCTCTACGATCCGGCGGAGGAAGGTCAGGACATCCGCGCCTTCCTCACCCGGCTGACCGCCGACGTGGTGACTGCCAGCGGTCGCGAAGACATCCAAGTGACTGTGGAAGCACCGCCGGGTCTGACGCTGCAATCCAATGTGGCCGTCCCGCTCGCCATCATCGTCGCGGAATCGGTCAGCAACGCCATCGAACATGGCCTGCCGGATCGGGGCGGGTCCATCGCCGTAACGCTACAGGATAGCAGCGGCGCATTGTCGCTCAGAATCGCCGATGACGGCGCCGGTCTCGCGCCGGGCTTCGAACTGGGCAGCGGTCCTTCCATCGGTCTTAAAATCGCGACCGCCCTGGCTGCCCAGTTAAAGGGCTGTTTCGCACTGGATCATGGGCCGCAGGGCGGTGTTGTCGCCCGGCTCGACCTGCCTGCGGGAGCATTGTGACGCTTGGCTGTGCCTGCCGACCATTCTGCCGCTTGGCGAGCGCCATTCGCTCCGCTATGACCCGGCCATGCTGACGAAAACCATGACGCGCATCGGCGCGGCCACCGCTCCGGTTCTGCTTGCCGCCCTCGCGCTTTCGGGCTGTGCGACATCAAAGAACAAGGCCGACACCGAATATGTCGCGCGCGACGTGTCGACACTTTATAATGCAGGCAAGTACCGGCTGGACCGCGGCCAGTACAAGCTCGCCGCCGCCCTGTTTGACGAGGTGGAACGCCAGCATCCCTATTCGCCCTGGGCGCGCCGCGCGCAGCTGATGTCGGCGTTCAGCTATTATATGAACCGCGATTTCAACGAAGCGATCGGCGCTTCGCAGCGTTTCCTGTCGATCCACACGGGTAACAAGGACGCGCCCTACGCCTACTATCTCATCGCGCTGTGCTATTATGAGCAGATTGCCGATGTTACCCGTGACCAGAAAATCACGCAGCAGTCGCTCGACGCGCTGGGCGAACTGATCCGTCGCTATCCCGACACCGGCTATGCGGCGGACGCGCGGTTGAAGCTCGATCTGGTCAACGACCATCTTGCGGGCAAGGAAATGGAAGTGGGCCGTTTCTATCAGCGGCGTGGCCAATGGCTCGCGGCGACCCTGCGTTTCCGCACGGTCATCGACAAATATCAAACGACCACCCACACGCCCGAAGCGCTGGAACGTCTGGTCGAAAGCTATCTGTCGCTCGGCATCGTGGAAGAAGCGCAGAAGGCGGCGGCGGTACTGGGTCGCAATTACCCCGGCTCCGAATGGTATGAGCGGTCCTACAAGCTCATGCGGGAACATGGCGCGAAGGCGTGATGGGCTTGTCCCGTCATCCCAGCGGAAGCTGGGATCTCAGGCGATAACGCACAGCATTCCCGCACGAGACCCCAGCGTTCGCTGGGGTGACGACCTGATGGGGTCGTCATGCTGACACAACTCTCCATCCGCAATGTGGTGCTGATCGAAGCGCTGGACCTGGAATTCGGTGCGGGTCTGGGCGTGCTGACCGGCGAAACCGGCGCGGGCAAATCGATCCTGCTTGATTCGCTGGGGCTGGCGCTGGGCGCGCGGGCCGACAGCGGCCTTGTGCGCAACGGAGAAGCGCAGGCGAGCGTGTCCGCCACCTTCGAAGTCCCGGTTTCGGGCCATCGCGCCGTCAATTTGCTGGCGGACAATGGCATCGACGTGGAACCGGGCGAACCGCTCATCATCCGCCGTCTGGTAAAGGCGGACGGCGGCAGTCGCGCCTTTATCAATGATCAGGCCTGCTCGGCTGCCCTTCTGCGCGAAGTGGGTGGTGCGCTGGTCGAAATCCATGGCCAGCACGACGACCGGGGGCTGCTCAATCCGCGCGGACATCGCAGCCTGCTCGATAGTTATGGCCGCTGCGACACGGGCGCGGTGGCGGTCGCCCATGCTGCCTGGCGGGCCGCAGCCGACAGGCTGGAGAAAAGCCGGGAAGCGGTGGATGTCGCCGCGCGGGACCGCGATTACCTCACCCACGCCGTCGATGAACTGTCCCGCTTCGCCCCCGAACCGGGCGAGGAAGCCGCATTGGCCGACGAGCGCGCCACCATGCAAAAGGGCGCACGGCTGGCCGACGACCTGTCCGCCGTCACCGATTGCCTGACCGGATCGGACGGCGGCCTTGCCCAGTTGCGGCAGGCGGCCCGCCGTCTGGACCGGATCGTTCATGAATATGATCCGCTGGCCGATGTGCTCGCCGCGCTTGACCGCGCAGTGATCGAAGCGGGCGAGGCGGAGGATCGGCTGGCCGGAGCGGCAGAGGCGTTGAGCTTCGACCCGGCGCGGCTCGACGACATCGAAACCCGCCTGTTCGACCTGCGCGGGCTGGCGCGAAAGCATCAGGTGCAGCCTGACGAACTGGCGACCTTGCGGGACGAGATGGCGGCGAAGCTGGCGGCCATTGAGGGCGGGGAGGAACATCTTGCCGCGCTGGAGGCACAGGTCGCGCAAAGCGCGGCTGCCTACGTCCAGGCGGCCCAGGCCCTGTCGGCCATGCGCCGGGACGCCGCGATCCGCCTCGACGCAGCGGTGGCGGCTGAATTGGCCCCGCTCAAGCTGGACGCCGCCCGCTTCCGCACCGTCGTCGCGCCGCTGGATGAAGGCCAATGGACCGCCCACGGCCTCGACCGTGTGGAGTTCGAAATCTCAACCAACCCCGGCGCGCCCTTCGCCCCCCTGGTAAAGATCGCCAGCGGCGGCGAACTGTCGCGCTTCATCCTCGCGCTGAAGGTCGCGCTGGCGGAGCAGGGCGGGGCGGACACGTTGATCTTCGACGAAATCGACCGCGGCGTGGGCGGCGCTGTTGCGTCGGCGATCGGCGACCGACTGGCGCGGCTGGCGCAAAGCAACCAGATATTGGTCGTGACCCACAGCCCACAGGTCGCGGCGCGCGGCGCGGGTCACATGCTGATCGCCAAGTCGAACGCGAGTGAGAATGGGGGCACCGTGACCCGGACCAGCGTCCATTCGCTGGGCGATGGCGAACGGCGCGAAGAAATCGCCCGCATGCTGTCCGGCGCGGAAATCACGTTCGAAGCGCGCGCGCAGGCGGAACGTTTGCTGGAAGTGTGAAGCGAATCTCTTTCGCCCACCCGGCGGTCAAGTCTATGGAAAGGCCATGACCGACCCTGCGCAAATGACCGAAGCCCAAGCCGCCAACCGCCTGATGCGCCTCGCCAAAGAGATAGCGCGGCATAACCGGCTCTATCATGATCAGGACCAGCCAGAGGTCACGGACGCGGAATATGACGCGCTGATCCGTGAAAATAACGCCCTGGAGGCTGCTTTTCCGCAACTCATCCGCGCGGATTCGCCCAATGTCCAGGTCGGCGCCGCTCCCACATCGGGCCTTGGCAAAGTTCCCCATGCCGTGCGCATGATGAGCCTGGATAACGGCTTTTCCGACGATGACATTGCCGAATTCGTCGCGCGGGTGCGGCGTTTCCTGGCCTTGCCCGAAGATGCGGCGGTGGCGCTGACCGCCGAACCGAAGATTGACGGCCTGTCCTGCTCCCTGCGGTACGAACATGGCGAATTGCGGCTGGCGGCGACGCGCGGCGACGGCATGACGGGGGAGGATGTGACCGCCAATGTCCGCACCATCGACGACATTCCGCAACGGTTGACCGGTCCCCAAATCCCTGACCTGTTCGAGGTGCGGGGAGAGGTCTATATGGCCAAGGGCGATTTCGTTGCCCTCAACGACCGGCTGTTGGCGCAAGCAGACGACCCGGCCAAGGCGCGCCAGTTCGCCAATCCGCGCAACGCCGCCGCTGGATCATTGCGGCAAAAAGACCCCGGCGTGACCGCCAGCCGCCCGCTGCGTTTTCTGGCGCATGGCTGGGGCGAAGTCAGCGCCTTGCCCGCCGACACGCAACTGGGCGTCATGCACGCGATTGCGGGCTGGGGCTTGCCAGTGTCGGATCGCCTGACCCGCGTCGATACGCTGGCCGCACTCATCACCCATTATCGCGGCATCGAAGCCGCCCGCGCCGACCTGCCCTTCGACATTGACGGCGTGGTCTACAAGGTCGACCGGCTCGACTGGCAGCAACGGCTGGGCTTCGTCGCAAAAGCGCCACGCTGGGCCATCGCCCATAAATTCCCGGCAGAACGCGCCCAGACCACGCTGGAATCCATCGACATTCAGGTCGGACGCACGGGCAAGCTGACCCCGGTCGGTCGCCTGACGCCGGTCACGGTCGGCGGCGTCGTCGTTTCCAACGTGACGCTGCACAATGCCGATGAAATCGCCCGGCTAGGCGTCCGTCCCGGCGACCGTATCGTCGTCCAGCGGGCGGGCGACGTCATCCCGCAAGTGGTCGACAATCTCACCCGCGACGACCCGCGCCCGCCCTTCGCCTTCCCCGATCATTGCCCCGTCTGCGGATCGGAAGCCGTCCGCGAAGAAGGCGAAGTCGACGTCCGCTGCACCGGCGGCCTGATCTGCGGGGCGCAGCGGTTCGAACGGTTGCGCCATTTCGTCAGCCGGGGCGCCCTGGACATCGAAGGGCTGGGCGAAAAGACGATCCAGGAATTTCTCGACCTTGGCTGGATCACCGAACCGGCGGACATCTTCCGGCTAAAGGCGCATCGCGGCGAATTGCTGGGCCGCGAAGGCTGGAAGGAAAAGTCGGTCGACAATCTGCTCGCCGCCATCGAAGCGAAGCGCGCGCCCGATGCCGCGCGGCTCCTGTTCGGCCTGGGCATCCGCCACGTCGGCGCGGTGACCGCGCGTGACCTGTTGAAACGCTATGAAACGCTACCGGCCGTCCGCGCGCTGGCGGAACAGATCATCGCCCTGCGCGACGGCTTCCCTGTCCTGGAGGGGGAGGATGATGGCAAGCGCGCCAATCGGCTGGACAAGGCCATTGCAGAGGCGATCGGCGTGGACAATGTCGGGTCGGCGGTCGGCCATGCCCTGGCGGACTTCTTCCATGAACCGCATAACCGCGACGCATGGGACGACTTGCTGTCGGAAGTGTCGCCCCCCCCCTATGTCGTGGAAACCACCGCCAGCGCCGTGACGGGAAAAACCGTCGTGTTCACCGGCAAGCTGGAAACCATGAGCCGCGACGAAGCCAAGGCGCAGGCCGAAAGGCTGGGCGCGAAAGCCGCTGGGTCCGTCAGCGCAAAGACCGACCTTGTGGTCGCAGGTCCCGGCGCCGGATCGAAGCTGAAACAGGCCGCCGCCCTCAACATCGAAGTCATCGACGAAGCCGCCTGGGCCGACATCGTGAAGGCCGCTGGCTAGGGGGCGAACCCCGCCCGCTTACCCCGCGCTTTCCACCTTGTCCTGCGTCCTCAGGTCGAAATCGCTGGCGTCGTGGCGCTCATGCAATTGCTCTGTCAGCGGCCCCGACGCACGGTTGACTATGCGGCCCCGCTTCACCGCCGGGCGGGCGTCGATCTGCCTGGCCCAGCGTTGCAGATTGCGATAGCTGCCCACGTCCAGAAACACGTCCGCCCCTTCATAGGCGCGGCCCAGCGCCACGCCGCCATACCAGGGCCAGATGGCGATATCGGCAATCGTATAGCTGTCGCCCGCAATATATTCATTGCTCTCCAGCCGCCGGTCGAGCACGTCCATCTGCCGCTTCACTTCCATGGCATATCGGTTGATCGGATATTCGAATTTTTCCGGCGCATAAGCGAAAAAATGCCCGAACCCGCCGCCCAGCATAGGCGCGCTACCCATCTGCCAGAACAGCCAGCTTAACGTTTCCGTCCGCATTGCCGGATCGCTCGGCAGGAACGCGCCGAATTTCTCCGCCAGATAGATCAGGATCGACCCCGATTCGAACACCCGCTGGGGCGGGGAAATGCTGTGATCCATCAGGGCCGGAATCTTGCTGTTCGGATTGGCCGAAACAAATCCGCTGCCAAACTGCTCGCCATCGCCGATGCGAACCATCCAGGCGTCATATTCGGCGCCCTGATGGCCCGCCGCCAGCAGTTCCTCCAGCATGATGGTCACCTTCTGCCCGTTGGGCGTGCCCATCGAATAGAGCTGAAGGGGATGCCTGCCCACCGGCAGTTCCCGGTCGTGGGTCGCGCCCGCAACGGGGCGGTTGATGCTGGCAAAGGCGCCGCCATTATCCTTGTCCCACGTCCAGACACGGGGAAGGGTGTAGCTGTCGGTCATGGTCGGGACATCTCCGCTGGGGTCGTCGTTGATCCAGCAATTAGGGTGCGGCCCGACCTATCGCAACCCGCGCCGCACCCTATCGTCCTGTAGTTAATGGCTGTCCAACGCCCGGACCACCAGAACGCTGACCGGCGAATGATGCACGATCGCCGAGGCGTTGGACCCCAGCAGGCGTGACGAAATGCTGGGCTGGTGCGATCCGATCACGATCAGGTCCGCCTTCGTCCGTTCCGCGATGGTCAGCACTTCATCGCGCACGGGTCCGCGGCGGGTCATTATCTCCACTTGGCTTTCGGGCAGGCCTGCCTCGGTCGCCCACTGTTTCAGCATGGCAAAAGCCTCATTCTGTTCGTCCTGGTCGAAATCCCCCACCAACAGCTCGGAATATCGGGAAGGAAGATAATAGCGGACGTAAAGAATGCAGATTTTGGCCTCGTTCCCTGCCACGCTGGCGGCGCGCGCGATGGCCGCCCTGCCGTGGACAGGGTCATTGATATCGACCGCAACCAATATGGTGGAAAAACGCATCCTTCGCTCCTTTTGCTGCTTTCGTGACGACCATCCTAGCAGGAGCAACGGCGGATCGGCTGGTGCCGACCCCTTGGACAACAAAGATATCATGCGGACCACGAACGGTTAACGACGGGAAACAACCGCGCAAGCATTTGGGCGACGCGCATTTGCTGGTCGGCAAAACGGGGGAGGGCGACTAAAAAAATTCGCCGACCGCCCTTGATACGGACTTTGGTTATTCCATATGAGGCGGCGCTGGCACTCTTCAATAAAGAGTGCTAGCAGGATCAGGTTCCGTTGGGAGAAGGATCGTTGCAGCGGTTGCGGCCTGGATAATTTCCGCCGCCCGCTCATGTCCGAATCGCCCCGACAACGTAAAGAGGGAAAGGCAATCAACATGGCATTTCGTCCGTTACACGACCGCGTTCTTGTTCGCCGCGTAGAGGCCGAAGAAAAGACCGCCGGTGGCATCATTATCCCCGACACCGCCAAGGAAAAGCCGCAGGAAGGCGAAGTCGTCTCCGTCGGCACCGGCTCCAAGGCTGAAGATGGCAAGGTTACGCCGCTGGACGTCAAGGCTGGCGACCGCATCCTGTTCGGCAAATGGTCGGGCACCGAAGTCAAGGTCGACGGTGAAGACCTGCTGATCATGAAGGAATCGGACATCCTCGGCGTCGTCGCGTAAAGCTGCGAACCGAACCTTCATTCCAATTTTCCGCGATTTTCCGCCATCAAGAACGGTGTGAACTTCGCAAGATTTGCAATTCTCAAAGAGAGGTAAAAGATCATGGCAGCGAAGGACGTAAAGTTTTCGCGTGACGCTCGTGAGCGCATTCTGCGCGGCGTCGACATCCTGGCCGACGCGGTCAAGGTGACCCTGGGTCCCAAGGGCCGCAACGTCGTCATCGACAAGAGCTTCGGCGCTCCCCGCATCACCAAGGACGGCGTCAGCGTCGCCAAGGAAATCGAACTTAAGGACAAGTTCGAAAATATGGGCGCGCAGATGGTCCGCGAAGTTGCTTCGAAGACCAACGACATCGCCGGTGACGGCACCACCACCGCCACCGTTCTTGCCCAGGCGATCGTTCGCGAAGGCATGAAGTCGGTTGCCGCCGGCATGAACCCGATGGACCTGAAGCGCGGCATCGACCTCGCCGTGACCAAGGTTGTCGAAGACCTCAAGGGCCGTTCCAAGCCGGTTGCCGGCACCAAGGAAATCGCCCAGGTCGGCATCATTTCGGCCAATGGCGACACCGTCGTGGGCGAAAAGATCGCTGAAGCGATGGAGCGCGTCGGCAAGGAAGGCGTGATCACCGTCGAAGAAGCCAAGGGTCTCGAATTTGAGCTGGACGTCGTTGAAGGCATGCAGTTCGACCGCGGCTACCTGTCGCCCTATTTCGTGACCAACCCGGAAAAGATGGCAGTCGAACTGGCTGATCCCTACATCCTGATCCACGAAAAGAAGCTGTCGAACCTTCAGTCGATCCTGCCGATCCTCGAAGCCGTCGTTCAGTCGGGTCGTCCCCTGCTGATCATCGCGGAAGACATCGAAGGCGAAGCGCTGGCGACCCTGGTCGTCAACAAGCTGCGCGGTGGCCTGAAGGTTGCTGCGGTCAAGGCGCCTGGCTTCGGCGACCGCCGCAAGGCCATGCTGGAAGACATCGCCGTCCTGACCAAGGGCGAAGTGATTTCCGAAGACCTCGGCATCAAGCTTGAAAACGTGACCCTCGGCATGCTTGGCACCGCCAAGCGCGTCACCATCGACAAGGACAACACCACCATCGTCGATGGCGCAGGTGAAGGCGAAGCGATCAAGGGCCGTACCGAGCAGATCCGCGCTCAGATCGAAACGACCACGTCCGACTATGACCGTGAAAAGCTGCAGGAACGTCTGGCCAAGCTGGCTGGCGGCGTTGCCGTGATCAAGGTTGGCGGTGCTTCGGAAGTCGAAGTCAAGGAACGCAAGGACCGCGTCGACGACGCGCTGCACGCAACCCGCGCAGCCGTTGAAGAAGGCATCGTCCCCGGTGGCGGCACGGCTCTGCTGTACGCGACCAAGGCTCTTGACGGCCTGAAGGGCGTGAACGACGACCAGACCCGTGGTATCGACATCATCCGCAAGGCTATCGAAGCGCCGCTGCGCCAGATCGCCCAGAATGCGGGCGTTGACGGTGCGGTTGTCGCTGGCAACCTGCTGCGCGAAAATGATGAGACCCAGGGCTTCAACGCCGCGACCGACACCTATGAGAACCTTGTCGCCGCTGGCGTCATCGATCCCACCAAGGTTGTTCGCGCTGCCCTGCAGGACGCGGCCTCGGTCGCTGGCCTGCTGATCACCACCGAAGCGTGCATTGCCGAAACGCCCGCCGACGACAAGGCGCCGATGGGCATGCCCGGCGGCGGCATGGGTGGCATGGGCGGCATGGACTTCTAAGTCCTTCGTTTATGCGAAAAGAGAAAGGCCGACGGAGCGATCCGTCGGCCTTTTGCTGTGAAGGCCACCTGAAAAGCCTTGTTGCGCGCCATCAACAATCGCCGGAAACGTCCATTGCGGATGTCTCTGGCGGGTAAAGTTTACCAAATGGAAATCATGTTCCGCCAAAGCTGGCAGGACGTGTTTCGCTTCTTCCGCCACTTGAGCGCAAAATTGCGCGTGCGCCTCGCACCCGATTCCCAGCAGAGCGCTGAGGTGCGGAACAGTCTCGTCAAATCGCTTTACGCTTCGCCCGCGTCGCTGATGATCGGCGCGGTGGCAGGCGGCGCCTTGAGCTTCGTCGTCGCATATCATGCGCAACGGCCTGAGATCACGTTGATCGCCTGGCTCATCACCATCGTCGCGATCAGCCGGTCGGTATCAGCCGTCTATTTCCAGCGCCAACTTGCCCATCAGGACGGGCCGACGCGGCCGATCTGGGGCATGGCCTATGAATTGGGCGCATGGAGCTACGCCGCGCTGCTCGGCACACTCGCCTTTGCGACGCTACTGCTGACCGGTGACGCATCGCTGCATATTTTGAGCGTTTGCCTGGTCGCGGCCTATTCGGGCGGCATCGCCGGGCGTAACGCTGGCCGTGTACAGATTGCGATCGGCCAGACCTGCCTGGCCCTGTTGCCGACTTCGCTGGGCCTGGTTCTTGCCGGGGGGCTGGGCTATTATGTCCTCGCCGCGATGCTGTTTCTGATGATCTTCGCCATGGCGGAAATCACCCGGACCACTCACCGCATCGTCGTTGAGGCGCTTCAGGGCAAATATGAAAAGTCCCAGCTGGCCACCAAATTTGAGCGGCTTGCGCGATTTGACAGCCTGACCGGCGTCGAAAACCGGATGGCCATGCAGATGCGGCTCCGGGAGCTGTTCGATAATCGCGCTTCCGATCAGGAACCGATGTCGGTCTTCTGGATGGATCTCGACAGGTTCAAGGAAATCAACGACTCGCTCGGCCACATCATAGGCGACCAGTTGCTTTGCGCGGTTGCGGATCGCCTGGCTCACGCTCTCGACAGGCGCGGGCATATCGCGCGTTTTGGCGGCGACGAATTCATCCTCATCTGCCCCGGCGCCAACCAGGAAATCGCGGAACAGATCGCCGACGACGTCATGGTCGAATTCAGCCATGATTTCGACGTCAGCGGCTATCACCTCACGATAACCGCATCGATGGGCATCGCCGTCGCGCCGCAGGACGGTCATGGCAGCGAAGAGCTGCTGCAACATGCGGACATGGCACTCTACAAGGCCAAGCATGCCGGACGAAATCGCTATTCCTTCTTCGATTGGAAGATGAAGGAACGGCAGAACCGCACCTACGACCTTGAAGTCGGGCTGCGTACGGCTCTCGCCAATGGCGAGTTGCTGCTGCATTATCAGCCGATTTTCGACACTGCGACAGGTCGGATCTCCATTTGCGAGGCGCTGATGCGCTGGGATCATCCGGTGATGGGCCGCATTTCGCCCGCCGAATTCATTCCGATCGCTGAAAGCTGTTCCCTGATCGAACCCATTACGGCCTGGGCGTTGGAGCGGGCATGCCAGGACGCGATGGAATGGGACGATCATGTTCGCGTGGCCGTCAATATCTCGCCAGCCCTTATCAAGAGCGACGGGCTGCCGCGCGCCGTCATTTCCGCGCTTATGCGATCGGGGTTGAAGGCACGCAGGCTGGAACTGGAAGTGACCGAATCGATCTTCCTGGAAGATAGTGGCCGCACCAGCCTCATCCTTCTGGAACTGCAGCGGATCGGGCTAAGGCTGGCGCTGGACGATTTTGGCACCGGCTATTCGTCGCTGGGCTATTTGCGCGACTATTCGTTCGACACGTTGAAAGTGGATCAAAGCTTCATGCGCAGCGTGAAGGAAGGGTCGCGGGATCGCGCCATCGCGCAATCGGTCGCCTATCTGGCGCATTCGCTGGACGTGGAAACCGTGGCCGAGGGGATAGAAACGGAAGAACAGCTTCAGTCGGCCCGCGACATGGGGTTCACCAACGTCCAGGGCTTTGTCCTCAGTCGACCGGTCCCCGCCGAGTCCTTGCTGGAGATGATGCGGGTAATGGCGCGGGACAAGAGCAACGTGGTCACGCTGATGCAGGACCAACGCCGCGCCTGAATGGACAGCTATTTGGTCAGGCGTGTTTGCGCCGATGCCAGGCGCCGCATCATCCTCAGGTCCTTGGGGTCCAGCTTCAATGCAGTCGCGGCCCAATTTTCGACAATGTCCTTTAGTTCGGAATATTCGATAGGATCGACCCGGCGGCCTGCCTCGAATACGCCGACATGCCCTGCGTGATGGGGGCGGTTGCCCACAATATAGTCGCGCACCGCTTGCTCGCCCTCGCCATCTTCGGCCAGGATGGTGACGACGCCCATGTCGTACATTTCTTCGGCGGTATAGACCTTGCCTGACAGGATCATGCGTTCCGCCATGCGGCGTCCCAGCTTGCGGGCCAGGATCGAATATGCGCCCATGCCGGGAAACAGGCCGAACAGCATTTCGGGCAAGCCAAACCGTGCGCTGCGTTCGGCCACCACGACGTCAAAGCACAGCAGCGCTTCAAACCCGCCGCCCAATGCATCGCCTTGGGCCAGTGCGATGGAAATCAGCGGCATGTCAGCATTGCGCCATGCGCGATGCACGACGTCGATGCAGGCATGACCATATTTGACCAGGCCGGCCAGGTCGCCCCGTTCGATGCAGCCAGCGAACAGTTCCAGGTCACCGCCAAGGTTGAACACCCCCGGAAAGCGCGAACCCAGCACCATATAGCGGGCGGGCAGGGCGCCTTCATCAAACAGCCTTTTGGCTTCCGTCTGCCACAGGCGGATGTCGCGCAGCATGGGCAGGCTGTAATTCGGCCGAGTCGCAGGCGTCATGAACGCCCACAATGTGTCGAGCGGTTCATCCCAGCTGACATCGATCTGCCCCAGATCGAACAACATCGACTGACCCGCTTCACGCGCGGACGGGTTGATTTCCGTAGCGGCAAACTGGTGAATGTCGGTCGCATCCGGCACCTGCACGGAGGACATATCGTCCACTTCATTTTGTGCAGGACTAAATCGCGCGGAATCAATCATCTGTGCCCCCAAATTTCGATCCATGCGAAAGAGACCAGTGTTGACCCTTCGGCGCAACCATCACTGTGGCAAACCAGCCATCGTTAACCCTTTTTATCGCTGACTGTTGCCCTTAAGTCGCCGGAAATGCGCAGGAACTATAGTTAACGTTGCATTAATGCAACAATCGGAGATTGAGCATATTTGTAAAACAAGGTGTCAGGGCTTTGTTAACCATTATTAATTAGAACATCGATGCATGGAACCGCATCGCACCGACCGCCAGATCGTGACGCTCCTGCTACATGACAAGGAAGGCGCATCATGGCGCCTGAGCCTTGCTGCCGACTGTCTGTGCTTCATCGGCAATTACCGCCGGGTGGAAGGGTTCGACATCGACGCGATCGTGGCGTTCGATGGAGTCCGCCGGGAGGGCTGAAGGCCCCGCCGCCCGTCGCAATCGCATGAACGCCGCCGCGTTGTTCGTCGGGCAATTTTTCGCGAAAAACCGGGTCCCACTTTGCCGCTCGATGCTTTAGAGCGCGGCGGGTGACCCATAGCCGATTTTCCTTCACCATCGCCGCCACCGACGGCAAGGCCCGCACCGGATCGATCCAGATGCGCAGGGGCGAAATCCGAACCCCTGCCTTCATGCCTGTCGGCACCGCCGCCACCGTAAAGGCGATGCGGCCTGCGGAGGTGCGCGCGACCGGCGCGGACATCATCCTGGGCAACACCTATCATCTGATGCTCCGGCCCGGCGCTGAGCGTGTTGCACGGCTGGGCGGGCTGCACGGCTTTATGGGATGGGACCGACCGATCCTGACCGACAGCGGCGGCTACCAGGTGATGAGCCTGTCCGCCCTCACGAAGATGAGTGAGGAAGGCGTCGCCTTTGCAAGCCATATCGACGGTTCTCGCCACATGTTGACGCCCGAACGGTCGATGGAAATCCAGCGACTGCTGGACAGCGACATCGTGATGGCGTTCGACGAATGCACCAAGAATGGCTGCACGCACGACGAAGCCGGGAAGAGCATGGAACGGTCGATGCGCTGGGCCAGGCGGTCGCGCGACGGGTTCGACCAGGGCGGCGACCATGCGGAGCGAGCGGCGCTGTTCGGCATCCAGCAGGGATCCTTGAACGAGGATCTGCGCCGTGCATCCGCGCAGGAACTGATTGAGATCGGCTTTGACGGCTATGCCGTTGGCGGCCTTGCCGTGGGTGAGGGGCAGGAGGCGATGTTCGGCTGCCTGGACTATGCGCCCGGCATGCTGCCCGTGGACAAGCCGCGCTACCTGATGGGCGTGGGCAAGCCGGACGACATCGTCGGCGCGGTGGAGCGGGGGATCGACATGTTCGATTGCGTTCTGCCCACGCGCAGCGGTCGCAACGGTCAGGCCTTCACCTGGGCGGGGCCGCTCAACATCCGTAACGCGCGCTTCGCCGAAGACATGTCGCCGCTCGACCCGCGCTGTGGCTGCCCTGTTTGTGCGACCTGGGGCCGGGCCTATCTGCATCATCTGGTGAAGGCAGGGGAAATGCTGGGCGCCATGTTGATGACACAGCATAATATCCATTTTTACCAGGATTTGATGCAGGCCATCCGCGACAGCATCGCCCAAGGCCGGTTCGCATCATTCGCCGCGGATTTTCGCAGGGATTATCAGCGCGCCTGACCGTCGGGCAGCACCGTGATCGCGATAGCATAGTCGCCAATTTCGGCGTCATGTTCCAGCGGCGATCGAAGCTGCCGCGACAGTCCGGTCATCACCCGACCATAGCGCTCGTCGATCCGCGCGGTCATGTCGTCGGAGCCGCGCAACGCCGGTGAACTGACATGCAAGATGGCCCGGTTGGGGGCCTCGCTGTCCAGGTGCGCGGAAATCCGCATGCCGGCGTGGGGATCGGACGCCATGGCCAACTCCACCAGCTCGGTCAGCAGGAAGGCGATGGGCACGGCCACATCCTGACTGATGTGCAAATTGTCGCTGTCGATTTGAATAGCGAAACGACGCGCCTCTGCCGGGGCAGTGCCGCGCAGGCTGGCGGACAGCTCGCTGATCAGGGATCGAACGCCTACGCCCCGATTTTCCTCCAGTTCGGCATAATGGTTCCGGTGGACGACTGACAGGGCGTCGACCCGCCTTTGTATCGATGCATAGGCTTCGACCGCTTCCGGGTCATGCGCCGAACGCGCATGCAGGCTGATCAGGCTGGCGATGATCTGAAGGTTGTTCTTGACGCGGTGATGCACTTCACGGGTCAGCTTGCGCTGCGCTTCCAGCCCTTCGGCCATTTCGGCTTCATGGGTGGCCACATCTTCGCTGATCTCGCGGAATGTTTCGCCCAGCGCCACGATCTCCTGCGCGGGCGTGCGGATGCGTCGCATGGGTTCCAGCACTTCGCCGGGGTGATAAGCCGCAACCGTTCGGCGCAGCATGACCAGCGGCCGGATCAACAGGCGATTGACGACAAACCAGCCGATTGCGGCCGCGGCGAACCACATGACCAGTGGTAGGAACAGCGACAGCATCCGGGCCAGCGTCACCGGCGGATCGCGCAGTGTCATGGTCAACAGGATATCGGGCGGATCCAGCCGTGCCGACAGGCTGCTGCTATGACCGCCAAGATCATGGGAAGGCCGGCTGACGATCAGGGTGCGCTCCCCCTGTTGCAGGCTTAGCTGCCGGTTCTGCAAACCCGTCACAGGATTGGTGATGGCCTCCAGATAGGTGCGGGAATAATAAGCCAGCGCCACGATGTCGCCATTGCTGCTTCGGGCGCGGGTGACCAAGAAACCTGACTGGGGCAGCAGTTCCGCCGCGCGCGCTGTGAAGCGGCTTTCCCCCGCCAGCCCGCGCGGTTCCGGCCGGGATGATCCGCACAGGCGGCGCCCGTCGCGATCGTAGATATAATAGCGTGCGCCTTCACGATCATGCGACGTCAGAAATATTGCCAGCCTGCGACACATGCGGGTGTCGGCATCTCCGCTTGCAAGCGCGTTCGCCGTCAGCATCATCGCCGTTCGGTCCGACGCTAGGTCCGTCGTCAGCTTGCGCGCGCTTTGGGTCACAGCCACGCGCAGCAACGCTTCCTTCTCAAGGTCGGCGGTGCGGATGGCCTGCAACGATGCGATCAACGCCAAAAGGCCCAGCGGCAGCAGGGCGAGCGTCAGGATGAGGAACATCTTGACGCCGGTGGACTGAATGATGCTGTTCACGGGGCGCATCAGCAACAGATTCGCCGAAAAGGGCCACTCGCGATCATGTGATCGTCAGGGCTGTTCGACATATCGCGATGACACCCATGCTGGCGGCAGGCGCGTGGACAACGACATCAACCTTGTGGGATCTTGGTGGATAGGACTGTCCTGGTCCGAAACGCAAAATATCCCCCTTTGCATCTCCGTGCCCAGACGGCTGCCAATGCTGCCGACTAATCCAGCTTGCGCAAAAGATCGAGCATTTCGGCGGGAATATCTTCATCGACAGCGCGCTGATAGACGGTGCGCAGAGCGGAAGAGACCTGATTGCCTTCTTTTGCCGAAGATGATTCTTTACGGGACGCGCGACCGGCTTTCACGCCCGATGTGGGGGTGTTGGCGCCGACATCTTTTTCGTCCCCTCCCTTCACATCCCGTTCCGTCGTTGAAGCAACCAAAATCACGCCCCTCTGAAACAATAATGTTGTCCAGCCCGTTCTTCGCGGCTTTCCCGGATGACGTCAATCAATCGTGGAGCGAAGCGCGCAACGAAATTTTTGGGCATCAATGAAAAAACCGAACGGCGGTGAAACAAATCGGGCCTTTGTTGGTTCCGTCCCCCGAAGCATTTTTTGCTGTCAGGCAATCGGCGGCTTCACAGGGGCGGGGGGCTTGCCACATCGGCATCTGCGATCCATCCTCCTCCTCTGACAATGGTTCGGAACAATGCGCCCCCTTGGGCTGGGAGAAGATTTACAGATGTCTCTAGGACAGCAACTGCACCCCCACCTTCCATTTCTGCGGCGCTATGCGCGCGCGCTCACGGGCAGCCAGGCGCATGGCGACGCTTATGTGCGGGCCACGCTGGAAGCAATCGTGGCCGCGCCGGAAGAATTCCCGGCCAATGTCGATCCGCGGCTGGGGCTTTACAAGATTTTCCACGCGATCTGGTCGTCATCCCACCTGGAGGACGGCCCTGTCCTGACGGGCGTCGATGGACATGAAGCCGTGGCGCAGGCTCGGCTCGCTCGACTGACCCCATTGCCTCGCCAGGCGTTGTTGCTGACCGCGCTTGAAGGTTTCAGTGTCGATGACGTGGGTTACCTCATCGGGCTGGATCCGGTCGATGTCGAGGCGCTGGTGGAAGAAGCGTTGAGCGAGATCGAGGCCCAGACACGCGCCAAGGTCCTGATTATTGAAGATGAACCCATTATCGCGATGGATATCGAAACGATCGTCCGCGACCTTGGGCATGAAGTCACGGCGATTGCCGTCACGCGTGAAGATGCCGTGCGCGAAGCGATGGCTGAGCGGCCGGGCCTTGTGCTCGCCGACATTCAGCTTGCCGATGATTCCAGCGGTATCGACGCGGTGAAGGATATTCTCGCGGAATTTTCGGTCCCCGTGATCTTTATCACGGCGTTCCCCGAAAGGCTGCTGACGGGAGAACGGCCCGAGCCGACCTTCCTGATCACAAAGCCCTTCCAGCGATCGACCGTAAAGGCAGCAATTTCGCAGGCGCTGTTCTTCGATGAAGCAACCGCGCCGGCGTAAAGCGCTGTACGCGTCAGGATGAAAGACTGGACGGTGGGCGGAACCGCTGCGCTGACCCCGCGTTATTGATGCGTAACGATCGGGAGACGACGCAATGCAGGATGATGAACAGCATATCGTTACCGAAGACGCTCGTTCAGGATCCACGCCGCACATCGTCCGCTACATCCTGGGCATTTCCTTGCCTCTGGTGGTGATCGGGATGCTGATTGTGCTTTGGGCATATTATAAAGGGTGAAGCCATTGGTTGTCGGGCGCAATGAGTATAGGATGCGGATGCTTTTATGGCTTTGACGACTTCGATTCATGTGGCGAGGGCGACGGCCGATGAAGGGGCTGTTCCCATGACCGAGGCGCCGGGCCATTCAGTGGAGCATGAGGAAGCACCGCGCGAGGCGCTGTCGGACTCAGACTTCAAACGGGAATTGGCTGCGGTCATTCCTCACTTGCGGGCATTCGGGCGGTCACTTTCGGGTAATCGTGATCTCGCCGATGATCTGGTTCAGGAAACACTGCTCAAGGCGTGGGCTGCGCGTGCACGATTCCAGGCGGGCACGAATATGCGTGCCTGGACCTTCATCATCTTGCGCAATCACTATCTGTCGCAGATGCGACGGTCGCGCTTTCGCGGTGATTGGGACGATTTGACGGCGGATCGCCTGCTGGCTGCTCCTGCGGGTCAGGACAAGCATGTGGAGCTTTCGGATATGCAGCGCGCCCTGTTGCAGCTGCCGCAACCACAGCGCGAAGCACTGATTCTGGTAGGCGCGGGCGGCTTCGCGTATGAAGAAGCAGCGGAAATTTGTGGCGTGGCTGTCGGAACGATCAAGAGCCGCGTTGCGCGTGGCCGGGCCGCGCTGGAACAGATATTGGAAAGCGGCGACCTGCCCTCGCGAAGGAGCCAGGAAACCAGGGAAACCGCAGTGCTTGATGAGATTATGGATGATGTCGATCGGCTGAGCCGGGGACGGGAAACAAGAGAAGACGAAAGCGGATCCAGTGCGGAATAGATCCTGAAGCCCGCCTCCATGGGGCGAGGCGGTTATAGGAGAGGACGCGTGGTAGGAAATGGAAGAGGCCTGCCGGACGATGATCCTGAAGTGCATGACGCTTCGGAACCTGCTGACGAGCGTGGCAGCGGCCTCATTTTCTTCCTGATCGCGATTGCGCTGATCCTCGCCATCGGCTTTTTCTACCTGACTAAGGACCGCGAAAATGAGCAGGGTCGGACAGTGACAGAGGCTGCCGAATCTGCTGACAACGCCGTTCGGTTGGTGGGAAACGCCGCCGACAACGCGGCCCGTCAACTGGTGAACCGTAACTAAACCCATCCTTCTCCCGATCCAATTAGCCGCATTCCGGCTTTCACCACGCTATCTTCAGAGAATCTTTGCGAATTTCGTGCAAGGGTCCGATCATCGTCGGATCGTCTTGCAGCGCCAGGCCGGTTCGATACCACCGGCCCCTTTCATGCGGCCAGCACCGGGAATCAGCGCGACCGATGATCAGGCTTTTCAAACATTATGTACCGCATGCGGTGCTTCTGCTGGGATTGCTGGACTTCATCCTGCTGCTTTGCGCCGCCGAAGCAGGCTGGCTCATCCGTGCCAGCCAGATCGGCATGGACGTGGATCACATCGTCACGCGCGTCGGACCGTTGTTGAGCTTTGTCCTGGCCATCCAGACCGGCATGATCGCGGTGGGTGTCTACGGGACAGAGGCGCTGCAATCGATCCGTTTTGCCCTCGCGCGGCTGCTCGTCGCGATTTCGCTGGGCGTCATATTCCTGTCGGTCATGCATTTCGCGTTGCCCGACCTGACGCTGTGGCGATCCAATTCGCTGTACGCCATGAGCCTGTCGGTCGCGCTGCTGCTGGCGGTGCGGCTATTGCTGGGGTCGATGCTGGGCGGTGAAGCCTTCAAGCGGCGGCTGGTCGTGCTGGGCGCGGGCGACCGGGCCAACCGCATTCGTGAACTGGAACAGCGCAAGGGTTCGGGCTTCCTGATCGTCGGCTATATCGCGATGAATGACGGGCCGCAGGTGATCCAGGAAGCGATCAACCGCAGCGCCATCTACAATCTCGCCGATTTTGTCGTCCGCCTGAGCGCAAGTGAAGTCGTGCTTGCGCTGGAGGAACGGCGCAACGCGCTGCCGCTGTCCGACCTGCTGCGTATCAAGACCACCGGCGTGCATGTGAATGAAATCTCCACCTTTCTGGAGCGTGAGACCGGGCGCGTCGATCTGGACAGCGTAAACCCCAGCTGGCTGATCTTTTCCGACGGCTTTTCATCGGGCCGTCGCCTGTCGACCATTGCCAAGCGGCTGTTCGACATTCTCGCCAGTTCGCTGCTGCTGCTGCTGACCGGCCCGATCATCCTGCTGGCTGCCATATTGGTGAAGCTCGACAGCAAAGGCCCGGCCTTTTACCGCCAACAGCGGGTCGGCCTGTTCGGCGAGGAATTCTGGATCGTGAAGCTGCGCACGATGCGGCAGGATGCGGAGGTCAGCGGCCAGGCCGTCTGGGCCGAAAAGGACGATCCGCGCATCACGCGCCTGGGCTATTGGCTGCGCAAATTGCGCATCGATGAACTGCCCCAGACCTGGACGGTCTTGAAAGGGGAAATGAGCTTCGTCGGACCTCGTCCCGAACGGCGTCAGTTCGTTGACGATCTGGAACAGCATCTGCGCTATTATGCGGAACGGCACATGGTAAAGCCCGGCATCACTGGCTGGGCCCAGATCAACTACCCCTATGGCGCATCGATAGAGGATGCCCGGCACAAGCTGGAATATGATCTCTATTATGCCAAAAACTACACGCCGTTCCTGGATTTCCTGATCCTGATTCAGACGTTGCGGGTCATATTGTGGCCCGAAGGCGCGCGTTGAGACCACCCATTTGAGCCGGTCCCGTTTCCTGCTGTTTGCCGCCATCGTGGTGGCGCTGCTGTCGGCGGCGGGGCTGTGGCAATGGCATAGGAGCAGGGCGGACGCCGCCTTGTCGCGCGGCGTCCTCGCCTTGGCGAAGGGGGACGCCCGGACAGCCAGGGTCGAGTTGATGAACGCCATTCGCGCCCATCCGGGGTCCATCGCCGCGCGCATCGCCCAGGCGCGTGCGCTGCTGGACCTGAATGACGGCGAAGGGGCGCGCGTTCACATCGACCATGCCCGAAAATTGAGCGGCGACGTGGGCGCGACGCGGCATCTGATGGCGGAAGCATTGTTGCTTCAGGGCGATGCCGACGCAGCCCTGCGCGAAGCACGGATGACCGACATCGCCCCCAATTCCCGCGCTATAGCGGCGCGGATTGAGGCGCGCGCCTGGATCGCCAAGGGAGACGTTGGTTCTGCCGCCGCCGCGTTCGACCGTGCGCTGAAACTGGATGATGCCGATCCACAGACATGGGTGGCGATGGCACGCTTTCGGATGGCGGTGGGCGACCAGGCGGGCGCGATCCTGGCGGCCGATCGCGCGCTGCAACTCGCGCCCGGCAACGTAAAGGCGCTGACCGTGCGCGGCGAACTGGTGCGGGAACAATATGGGCTGACCGCCGCGCTTCCCTGGTTCGAACGCGCGCTGGATCAGGACCCCGACAATGTCCCCGCGCTTGAACAATATGGCGCGACGCTGGCGGACAGTGGCGCTGCATCCCGGATGCTGGGCATATCCCGCCGACTACTGGCGATCGATCCGGGCAATGCCCGCGCCTGGTTCATGCAGTCAGTGATGGCGGCGCGCGCGGGCAGGGTGGAACTCGCCCGGTCGCTGTTGACGCGCACCGGCGGCAGGCTGGACGCAGAACCGGCGACAATCCTCCTGCGCGGCATATTATTGGTGGAAAATGGCAATGCCGTGCTGGCGGCCCAGACGCTCGCGCCGCTCGTCGATGAACAACCGGGGAATGAAGTCGCCCGCACCCTGCTGGGACGCGCCTTGCATGAGGCGGGGGATCATGGCGGCGCGGCCCAGGCGCTCGCCCCCATCGTCGCCCAGAGCGATGCCGATCCCTATGTCCTGACGCTTGCCGCGCGCGTGCAGGAGGCTATGGGGCAAATGGACATGGCGCAGGACATGCTGGCCCGCGCCGCATGGCCCGCACGCCCCGCCGCCAGCCCCTTCACCAGTCCGCGCGATACAATGATCGCGCAAGGGCCAGCGCCCGCAGATCCGGCGTCCGCCAGCGAAAATATCCCCTACATCCGCGCCCTGCTGAACAATGGTCGCGCCGATCAGGCGGTCGATCGCGCCGCGCTGCTGAGCCGCGCCAATCCAGGCGCCCCGGCGGCATGGTTGGTGCTGGGCGACGCGCTTGACGCCGCCGGACGGTTGCGTGAGGCCGTACGCGCTTATGAATCCGGCGCGAACATCCGCTATTCGAGGGACGCCGTGCTGCGGCTGGCGGCGGCATGGCGGCGGCTGGGCGATGCCAACCGTTCCGCGCAGATCGTCAAAACATATCTCGCCCAAAATCCCAACGATGTAGACGCTATGCGGATCGTGGCGGGGCTGGCGATGCAGCAGGGCGACTGGCGCGGGGCGACACGCCTTTTGCGCGGTGTCCAGGCGCGCGTCGGCAGCAATGACGCGCTGCTGATGGCCGACCTTGCTCGCGCCACGCTGGAATCAGGCGATGCCCGCGCCGCCCGCGCCTATGCCGCTAATGCCTATCGCCTGTTGCCGGGCAGCCCGGTGACGGCGGATGCCTATGGCTGGGTGCTGCTGGCGAACGGCGCGCGCCAACCTGCGATCGATTTGCTGGAAAAGGCCGTGGCGCTCGCGCCGCGTCATCCGATGTTGCGCGCGCATCTGGCGCAGGCCTATGCCGCCGATGTGAAGGATAAACGCGAAAAGCTGGCGGCTCGCTAATCCCGATCAGACGCGCTCGATGTCCAGATCTTCAGGAGAGATGCCCAGTCGTTTGATCTGGTCGGCGACCGGCGGCCAGACGGTGTCCAGGAACCGGCGACGTTCCGCTTCGCGCAACCGGCGGCTGGCGCCATCGGCCACGAACATGCCGACGCCTCGCTTCACCACGATCAGTCCGTCATCCTGAAAACATTGATAGGCTTTCGCCACGGTCAGAGGATTTGCGCCCTGCCGCGTTGCCAGCGCTCGCACCGACGGAAGCAGGTCACCATCGCTATAATTGCCGTCCAATATGGACGCGGCGATGATTTCCCTTAGTCGCAGATATACGGGCTTGGACTCTTCGGCCATAGGTGCATCACTGCCATAATACAGCCATTCAGGTCAAGCAAAGCCCGGCGTCCGCTAGGCGTGCCTGGGCAACTATCTGTCCCACAACGACACTTTTTCATCATATAATGGCCGTGGCCGCTCTTCCTGTGGCCTGCCCGGCGTGCCGATGAACAGGAACCCCGCTATGCGCTCCTGATCCTTCGCAAAGGCGGCGCGCACATCCTCATTATAGGCTGGCCAACCAGTCAGCCATCCCCCGGCAAAGCCCATCGCATGGGCGGCGTGCAACAGGTTCATGATGGCGGCCCCTGCGGATAGTTCCTGTTCCCACACAGGGATTTTACTGCCTGCGACCGAAGCGGACAGCGCCACGACCAGCGTCGGTGCCTGATGGGCGAATTGGTGCATCGCTTCCAGCTCCAGCCTGCCCGCGCCAGGTTTTTCCGCGCGATAGGCCGCGTCCAGAACCGCTGCCAACCTGTCGCGCCTGTCCTGCGGTACGATCACGAAACGCCAAGGGGCTATCTTGCCATGGTCGGGCGTCCGCAGCGCGATCTCCAGCATCTGGCGCATCTGTTCATCGTCGGGGCCGGGCGCGATCAGGTCGCGCGGCTTGCCTGACCGGCGGGTGCGAAGAAGCGAAAGCGGGCTGCTAAGATCGTTGAACATGTCGGCCAAATGGCGCGCGCCGTCGGTTCGCGCAAGTGCGACCCGCTCTTTGACAGGCTTATCATTTCCGCTCTACGCTCGCTCGCACGGCTCCCAGGGCGGGGGAACAGCATGCGGGGAAGTGGATGACAGGTTCAACCTCGACTGCGGGCAAAGAAGGTGGGGGCGAAACGGGCAGGACCTGGCTCGGCCACCCGCGCGGCCTGTTCCTGCTGTTCTTCGTGGAAATGTGGGAACGCTTTTCCTTCTACGGCATGCGCGCGCTGCTGATTTTCTACCTGACGCAGCATTTCCTGTTTTCAGATCGGGACGCGTCCTACGCCTATGGCGCCTACATGTCGCTGATCTACATTTCGCCGTTGATGGGCGGCTATCTGGCCGACCGCTATCTCGGACAGCGCAAGGCGGTGCTGTTCGGCGGCGTCGTCATTGCCATGGGACATATCATCCTGGGTCTGGAAGGCGGCATTTCAGATGGCGACATGGGCCTTGGGCTGTTCTGGCTTGGCCTTGCCACCGTCATCACCGGGACCGGATTCCTCAAATCCAGCGTGTCCGCGCTGGTGGGACAGCTTTACCCGCGCGCCGACATTCGCCGGGACCCGGCCTATACGATTTTCTACATGGGCATCAATGTGGGTGCGACCATCGGCCCGCTGATCTGCGGCTATCTGGGGCAGCGCTGGGGTTGGCATTGGGGTTTTGGCGCGGCGTCGGTGGGCATGATCGCGGGCGTCATCGGCTTTGTCTGGTGCCGACCCCTGCTGCAGGGGGGCGGCGAACCGCCCGACCCGGCCCGGCTGGCCGAACGGATGGGCGGCATCATCAGCCGGGAATGGCTGGTCTATCTCTCCAGCCTGCTTTCCATCCTGCTATGCTGGTTCCTGATACAGCAACATGCCATCGTCGGCTGGATGCTGGCGGTGTCCAGCGCGCTGGTGGTTGCCTATATTTTTTGGGAAGCCTTTGGCCGGATGGAGCGTATCGGGCGGGACCGGATGCTGGCCGTGCTGTTCCTGTTGGTCATCAACCCGATCTTCTGGGGCCTTTATGAACAGACGGGGTCGTCCCTCGCCCTGTTCACCGACCGTTATACCGACCGCAGCATTTTGGGCTTCAACGTGCCAGCGTCGATGTTTCAGTCGGTGAACGCGGCCTATATTCTGCTGTTCGGCCCAGTCATGGCCGCCTTGTGGATATGGCTGGCGAAGCGGGGGTGGGAACCATCGACCCCGGCCAAGTTCGGCCTCGCGCTGGCACTGGTGGGGGCGGGTTTCCTAGTCCTTGTCGCAGGCAGCGGCGCGCCTGGTACGCTGACCCCGCTGCTGTTCATCTTCCTCCTCTACCTCTGCCATACACTGGGCGAACTGTGCCTGTCGCCCGTCGGCCTGTCCGCAATGTCAAAGCTGGCGCCGTCCCGCATGATCGGACTGATGATGGGAATCTGGTTCCTCGCCATGGCGCTGGGCGAATATGCTGCGGGCATGATCGCTGCGGCCACGGGCGGGGACGACGGCGTGGCGTCGCGCGATGGGGTGCTGGCGGTCTATGACCGGATAGGCTGGTGGTCGATCGGCATCGGCTTGCTGGTGATGGCGCTTGCGCCGCTGGTGAAGCGGTTGATGCATATCGACCGGCTGAATGAAGAAGATGGCGCAGGGGCCAGGGGCTGACGGCCTGTCGACCTGCGTCCGATTAAACACAGCGCGCTCTCATCCGCTACTGCGTCGCCCCCCAGATGTTGCTGGCGCGCACAAACCCCTTCTGCCCGCCCACGTCAAAAGCGCACCAGCCGTCATTGCAGGACGTCAGGCGGCCCACCACGCCTTTTTCCGCGCGATACACCGTGCGCGCGCCATCGTCGGCGGCGGCGCGCATCGGCGCAACCGGAGCCGTCACGATGGCCGTCGCAGTATCGCTCAGCAGCCGGACATGCATCCAGCCCTGCGTCCCGGCAGGGTCCTCGACCTTGCGCCAAAGGCCCAGGACCTGAACCACTTTTACCGGCAGGTCGCGGCGGCGATAGACCCAGTTGGACGGGTAATCCAGGCTAGGCCCCACGCGCATCCGCGCTTCATCCTGACTGATGGACGCCCAATAGGGCACGGCCTTTTTGGGCGACGCCGATGCTCCCCCCGCGACGCAGAGCGCTGCGATCGCTCCCGCGCCGATCAGATACCCCTTCATGGCCGATCTGTTTCCCTTGATTTCACATGTGCGACCATAGCCGTTGCCAACCCTGCCCGACAACTACTGTCTTTCTGTCAGGCTGGTTCCGCTTCGGCATAAGCGCTTGACCATCGCGGCAACGGGGAATAGCGGCCTTGCATGGCCAAGAAATCGCGTCCCGCCACGCCGCGCGTGATTGTCACGCGCCGCCTGCCTCCCAATGTAGAGGCGCGGATGGCGGATCTGTTCGACACGGTCTTCAACGTGGGCGACGTGCCGATGGATCGCACCGCCCTCACTCGCGCAATGGCCCAGTGCGACGTGCTGGTGCCTTCTGTCACTGACCAGATCGACGCCGCCCTGATCGAAGCAGCCCCGGACCGGCTGCAACTGATCGCCAGTTTCGGCAGCGGGGTCGACCATATCGACCTTGCCGCTGCCCGCAGCAGGGGCGTCATCGTCACCAACACGCCGGGCGTCCTGACGGAAGATACCGCCGACATGACCATGGCGCTCATCCTTTCCGTGCCCCGGCGGCTTGCGGAGGGGGAAAAGCTGGTGCGGTCGGGTCAGTGGCCCGGATGGAGCCCGTCGGGCATGCTGGGGCACCGCATCGGGGGCAAGCGGCTGGGAATCATCGGCATGGGGCGCATCGGCCGCGCCGTCGCCCGCCGCGCAGCCGCCTTTGGCCTGACCGTCGCCTATCACAACCGCCATCGCCTGCCGTTCGAGGTTGAACAGGAATTGTCGGCGACTTGGCATGCCGATGTGGACTCGCTGCTGACCGAGAGCGACATCGTGACGATCAACTGTCCGCTCAACAGCGACAGCCGGGGGATGATCGACGCACGGCGCATCGCCCTCATGCGGCCCGACGCCTATCTCATCAACACTTCACGCGCTGAGATCACGGATGAACCGGCGTTGATCGCCGCCCTGTCCGAAGGACGGATTGCGGGAGCCGGGCTGGATGTCTACGCCCATGAACCGGCGGTCGATGCGCGTTTGCTGGCGCTGTCGAACGTGGTGCTGTTGCCGCATATGGGGTCGGCGACATTCGAAGGCCGCGACGCGACCGGCGCGCGCGTTATCGCCAACATCCGCAGCTGGGCCGACGGCCACCGCCCGCCGAACCAGGTTCTGGAAGGATGGGTTTGACCGGCGCGACCGATGGCAGGATCGACCGCCGCAGCCTGATCGCGGGTGCAGCGGGACTTGCCGGGCTGTTCGGCGCGGGCGGCGCTTTCCCCGCCTGGGCGCGCAGCGGAACACAGGGCCTGACGCCTTCTGCCGACGTGCTGGGTGGCGACGCCATCGCGCTGACGGTCGGCGAAAGCCATTTTTCGACCGGTGGCCGTTCGGCGCATGCGGTCACGGTCAACGGCACGCTGCCCGCGCCGCTCATCCGCTTGAAAGAAGGCAGCAATGTCCGCATCGCCGTCACCAACCGGCTGAAGGAGGATACGTCCATCCACTGGCACGGCCTGATCGTGCCGTTCCAGATGGACGGCGTTCCCGGCGTCAGCTTCCCCGGAATCGCGCCGGGCGAAACGTTCGTATACGACTTCCCCGTCCGCCAGTCGGGCACTTACTGGTATCACAGCCATTCGGGCATGCAGGAAGCTGTCGGCCATTATGGCCCGATCGTCATCGATCCCGCCGGGCCTGACCCAGTGCAGGCCACCCGCGAACATGTGGTCATATTGTCGGACTGGAGCCCCATTCACCCGCACATTCTGTTGAAGCGCCTCAAACAGAATGGCGGCTATTTCAACATGCAAAGGCAAACGCTGGCAGGGCTGCTGGCGGGCCAGGACCAGAGCCTGGGCGAACGGCTGCGATGGGGCGCGATGCGGATGGACCCCACCGATGTGTCGGACGTCAGCGGGTCGACATATAGCTTTTTGGTCAACGGCCATGGCACGGCGGAAAACTGGACGGGCCTGTTCACCCCCGGCGAACGGGTAAGGCTGCGCATCATCAATGCGTCGGCGATGACCAACTTCAACGTCCGCCTGCCGGGCCTGCCGATGACTGTGGTGCAATGCGACGGCCAGAATGTTCAACCGGTGGAAACCGACGAGTTTCAGATCGGCATCGCCGAAACCTATGACGTGGTGGTCCAGCCCGCAGAAGCAAAGCCCTATGGCCTGATTGCCGAAGCGATCGACCGTTCCGGGCTGGTCCGCGCCACCCTGGCCCCGCGCATCGGCATGACCGCGCCAGTGCCGCCGCTGCGCGCGCGACCGCTGCTGGGGATGAAGGACATGGGGATGGACATGTCCGGCATGGGCCATGGCGGGATGGAGCGGCACGCCATGAAAATGCGCGATCCCACCGTCGCGCCGCAGGTCAGGATGGGGCCAGGCGTCGCCACCCTGTCCCCCATGCCGGTCGATCGCACCGCTGACCGTCCCACCGGCCTTGAACATGTCGCCCATCGGGTGCTGACCTATGCCGACCTCAAATCGCTCACTCCCAATAGCGACCGACGGCCGCCCAGCCGCACGCTGGACATTCACCTGACCGCCAATATGGAACGCTATATGTGGTCGTTCGACGGGGTGAAGCTGTCGGACGGGGCGCAGCCCATAGCGTTCCGCCATATGGAGCGGATTCGCGTGAACCTCATCAACGATACGATGATGCCGCACCCCATCCATCTGCACGGCCATTTCTTCGAACTGGTCACCGGGGCAGGGGATCATAACCCACGCAAGCATAGTGTGAACGTGTTGCCGGGCGGCAAGGTCAGTTTCGACCTGACCGCCGACGCGCTGGGGGACTGGGCATTCCACTGCCACATGCTGCTGCACATGCATGCGGGCATGATGCGGGTCGTCACCGTCCGCCATGACGGAGAAGGGGCGTGAAGCCGATTGCCGCCGCCGTCGCCGCTCTGACGCTCGCGACCCTGCCGTTGCCCGTTTCGGCGCAGGACCATCAGCATATGGACCATGGCGCGATGGAGCAGGATCATTCCTCCCATCAACCTCCTGAAAAGACGCCACCTCCAGACCCTCACGCCGGTCATGGCCCGCCAGCGGCGAGCGTGCCCATTCCACACGGCATCGCTCCACCCCCGCCAACCGATCATGCCGCCGACGCAGTCTACGGCCCAGCCGCCATGGCCCGCGCCCGCCGCCTGATGGTGAAGGAAAATGGCGGCATGATCTTTTCCCGCTGGATGCTGGACCGATTAGAATATCGATCCGCACGGGGGGCGAACGGCTATCATTGGGAAGGCGAAGGTTGGATCGGCGGCGACATCAACCGCCTGGCCGTCAAGACGGAAGGGGAGGGGGCATTTGGCGGACCCTTGGAAAGCGCCGAGCTACAGGCACTGTTCAGCCGGGCCATCGACCCCTGGTTCAATCTGGAGTTTGGGGTGCGCCACGACATCCGTCCCAAACCGCAGCGCAGCTATGCCGTGATCGGCATCGACGGCCTCGCGCCCTATTGGTTCGAAGTCAGCGCCCAGGCGTTCCTGTCGAATCGGGGCGACGCGCACCTGCGGCTGGAGGGCAGCTATGACCAGCGCATCACCCAGCGCCTGATCCTGCAACCCGCAGTGGAGCTGAATATCGCAGCGCAGGATGTGCGCGAATTGAACATCGGCGCCGGTCTGTCGGACATCGAACTGGGATTGCGGTTCCGTTATGAAGTGGCGCGCGAATTTGCGCCCTATGTCGGGCTGAACTGGGAACGCAAGCTGGGTGATACGGCTCGGTTCACCCGCGCTGCGGGCGACGGCGCATCGGCGACCAGCCTTGTCGCCGGCGTGCGCTTCTGGTTCTGATCCTCTACTCAGCGGCCTGTCGCGCCAAAGCCGTAAAGCAGGATAAGCGCCGCGATGACGATCATCGTTCCCGCGACAGCCGCAGCGATCCACCATTTTTGGGAAGTCCGCCGTCTGTGATATTCACCAACGACATCGGTCGGGACCGCCAATGCGATTTTCGTCGCAGCGCATTTCAGCCGTTCTGCCGCGTCCCAGGCGGCCTGCGCCTTGGCAAAGGCGACGGCATGGCGGGCATCCGCCTCGACCCATGCCCAAAGTTCGGCTTCGTCCTGTGGCTTAGGGTCGCTTAGCAGCTTAGCCAGCAGGCGCGCGGCTTCCCTCTCTATCTCGTTCCTGCCTCCGCAGTTTGAACCTGGGCCCGACGCCTGCACGTTCGAAATCCGTTTCCTCGCGTTCCGACCAAGCCCGCATAACTATCCCGATCGCTTTGGCCAGATGTTTTTCAACTGTAGAAACGGACAGGGACATTTCTGCCGCTATTTCCAGCATGGATTTTTCGTGAACGCGGCGCAGGATGAACACCTTGCGGCACTGCGGCGGCAACGTGGCGACGATCCGTTCGACCTGGCGCAGCTCTTCACGGGCTTGGATCTGCGCCTCCAGATTATGCCCGCCTTGCAATAATTCCAGGTCGGCAATCGTTTCGAAGCTGACGATTTTGTTGCGGCGGGCGGTGTCGATAACCAGGTTGCGTGCGATCGTGAACAGATAGGCACGGCCAGTCAGCACATTTTGCCAATTTTCTGTCGCATAGGCGCGGGTCAGGACCTCCGCCACCATATCGTCCAATTCCTGGGTCGCAGGCAATATTCGACGCAAACGACCCCTAAGGGCCGGTTCCTGCGGCAGAATGACCGTTTTGAACCAATCCAACTTGGCGCGAACCTGATGCACGTGGACTCCCTTTTGCCAACCGCGCCTCTCCCGCTACCCATGTTGTTGCGGTTCAATCATGCCTGCAAGGACCTGTCCAGCGCCCGAATATGGAATTCGGGCGGCGTGGATAATTTCGGTGATGCGACAAAAAGTCCCCGCGCCTCAGTCCGGCGGTATCTCTGGAATCGAACGATCGGGCTGGTCGTAATCGGGCCGCGTGGGGACAAAGCCAGGCGGCTCTTCGCGCGGCGTTTCATCAGGCGACAAGGGCGGGGGAGCCTCCGGCGGCGATTGCGGCTGGATGGTGTCCGGCGACGGGACATTGATTGGATCGGGGTCGGGCTGAGTAGCCATATATCTCTCCTTTCGAAGGGCTACGCGCGGACAGGGGCGTGGGTTCCGCGCCTGTTATCCACAATTGCTTGCCTCCCCGGACGCTTTTCTCTATGCCGCGCCGACCGGCGACCGATGCGGGCGTGGCGAAACTGGTAGACGCGCCAGATTTAGGTTCTGGTATCGCAAGATGTGGGGGTTCGAGTCCCTTCGCCCGCACCAGTGCGCCCGGCCTTAGCGTCATACCAGGCGCCACCTGAATTCAGCTGAAGAAAGCGTTTGAGAGAAGAGATGCAGACTGTCGAGACGTTGAACGAAGGCCTGAAGCGCGCCTACACCGTGACCATCACGTCGAAGGATATCGACGCCCGCGTGGAAAAGGAAGTGGCCGCCATCGCCCCACAGGTCCGCATGCCCGGCTTCCGCCCCGGAAAGGTGCCCGCGAATCTCGTCAAGAAGATGCATGGCGAATCGCTGCAGCGGGACGCCCTCAACGGCTCCATCCAGGACAGCATTCAAAAGCTGATTTCCGATAACAAGCTGCGTCCCGCGATGCAGCCGTCGGTCGAACTGGATGAAGGGTTCGAATTCGGCAAGGATGCCGAAGTGAAGGTTGCGCTCGAAGTGCTGCCGGAAATCGCTGCCCCCAGCATTGATGGTTTGAAGCTGGAACGGCTCACCGTCGAAGTCGCCGACGCGCAGGTGGATGAAGCCGCTGGTCGCATCGCCGTTCAGCAGGGCGCGCTGGAAGAACATGCCGCTTCGCACAAGGCGAAGGATGGCGACACGCTGACCATCGATTTCGTCGGCAAGATCGACGGCGAAGCCTTTGAAGGCGGTTCGGCTGAAGATGTGAAGCTGAAAATCGGTTCGGGCCAGTTCATTCCGGGCTTCGAAGAACAGCTGACCGGCGTCAAGAAGGGCGAAGAAAAGACCATCACGGTTCCTTTCCCTGAAGATTATGGCGCGGCCCATCTTGCTGGCAAGACCGCGACTTTCGACGTCACCGTCAAGTCGATCCTGAACGCTGACAAGCCCAAGCTGGACGATGATTTCGCCAAGTCGCTGGGTCTTGAAGGTCTGGACAAGCTCAAGGAGCTGCTGAAGGGCCAGATCGAGCAGGAACATAATGGCCTGACGCGGACCTATATGAAGCGCAAGCTGCTCGACCAGCTGGCCGCTGCGCATGATTTCGATGTGCCGCCCAGCATGGTGGAGGCCGAATTCGACCAGATCTGGGCGCAGCTTCAGCATGAAGCCGGTCATGAGGAAGATCCCGAAGCTGCCATCAAGGAGATGGAGGCGGAGAAGGAAGATTATCGCGCCATCGCCGTGCGTCGCGTCCGTCTGGGCCTGCTGCTCTCTGAAATCGGCCAGGCCAATGGCGTGACCGTTTCCGATCAGGAAATGAATCGTCTGATCATGCAGGCGGCTCAGCAGTACGGCCCGCAGGATCGCGAACGTTTCGTCCAATATGTCCGTCAGGACCCGATGGCCGCCGCCCAGCTGCGCGCGCCGCTATATGAAGACAAGGTCGTCGATTTCCTGTTTGAAAAGGCGGAAATCAGCGAACGCGCTGTCAGCCGTGAAGAGCTGGAAGCCGCGATCGAGGCCGAAGATGGCGATCTGAAGCCGCACGTCCACGGGCCGGGCTGTGGTCATGACCATGATCATGATGAAAAGCCCAAGGCGAAGAAGGCTGCCGCTCCCAAGAAGAAGGCCGCTGAAACCGAAGCTGAAGAGGCTCCTGCTGCCGAAGCGCCTGCCAAGAAGGCGCCGGCGAAAAAGGCTGCGGCCAAGAAGGACGACGCCGTGGCTGACGAAGCCGCCGCCGCAGAAAAGCCCAAGGCCAAGAAAGCGCCTGCCAAGAAGGCTGCTGCCAAGGCAGAATAATCTGACAGGCAGGCCCTGCGCCATCCTTGTCCCCCGGTCGATCCGGCGGGCGTAAGGCCAGGAACATGAAAAGGCGTCCGTCTTTCCGGGGGAAGGACGGACGCTTTTCATTTCTGACTTGGCGTGGCAGATGAAATGTTAATCCAGCCCGTTCATGCGGGGTCTGAATGCAGGGACGTAAAAGGTGTGGGGGCGATGAAGGAATTTCCGGCAGTGGAGGGCGCAGAGGGGATCTCCACGCCCCGGATCGCGGTCATCCTGCCCTGCTACAATGAAGCAGGCGCGATCGTGCAGACGGTCCGGGATTTCCGCCGCGCCTTCCCGGCGGCTGACATCTATGTGTTCGACAATAACAGCAGTGACGGCAGCGCCGATCTGGCTGCCGCCGCTGGCGCGATTGTCCGCCGCGTGTCGCAACAGGGCAAGGGGCATGTCGTCCGCCGCATGTTCGCGGATGTGGACGCGGACATCTATGTCATGGCCGATGGCGACGCGACCTATGAAGCCGCCGCGGCCCCGCGCATGGTGGCGGCGATGCTGGAAGATAATCTCGACATGGTCGTGGGTACGCGCAAGAGCGAAGCCGACGAGGCGTATCGCCGTGGCCACCGCTTCGGCAATTGGGCGCTGACCAGTCTTCTCAAACAGCTGTTCGGTCGCACCTTCACTGACATTCTGTCGGGATATCGCGTCTTCTCCCGCCGCTTCGTCAAAAGCTTCCCCGTCCTGTCCGCCGGCTTTGAGATCGAAACCGAAATCAGCGTCCACGCGCTCGAACTGTCCATGCCGGTGTCCGAAATGCTGACGGCTTATGGCGCCCGCCCCGAAGGCTCCGTCAGCAAACTCAGCACCTATCGAGATGGCTGGCGCATATTGCGAACGATTATCACTCTTTACCGGATCGAGCGTCCTATTCTGTTCTTTGGTTCCTTCGCGGTTTTGCTCGCCGCAACCGGATTAATTTTGGCAACCCCACTCATCCTCACCTATATGGAAACGGGGCTGGTCCCGCGTTTTCCGACCGCGATCCTGGTCACCGGCCTCATGATCCTCGCAACCCTGTCAGGCACCTGCGGCCTCATCCTCGATACGGTCGTTCGCGGGCGCCGCGAAGTGCGCCGCCTTGCCTATCTGGGATTTCGCGCGCCGTCCGACTTCGCCCGCCGCGACTGACGCCAACGTCTGTTCACGCGCCCCCTTGAACCGCCCCGCTTTTGTGCCGATGTAGTGTCCGGGCAAAAGCACTTAGCTGAAAGAGCATAATGACTGATATCATGTCTGATCCCATGGCCGCGCTGGTTCCTATCGTCATCGAGCAATCGAATCGCGGAGAGCGAAGCTTCGACATTTATTCACGCCTGCTGCGCGAACGGATCATCTTCATCACCGGCCAGGTCGAAGATCACATGGCATCGCTGATCGTTGCCCAGCTGTTATTCCTCGAATCGGAAAATCCGAAGAAGGACATCTGGATGTACATCAACTCGCCCGGCGGCGTGGTGACGGCGGGCATGGCGATCCACGATACGATGAAATATATCCGTCCGCAGGTAGGCACCGTGTGCATCGGACAGGCGGCATCCATGGGCAGCTTTCTGCTCGCGGCGGGCGAGCCGGGCAAGCGGATTGCTCTCTCCAATGCCCGGATCATGGTTCACCAGCCTTCAGGCGGCGCGCAAGGCATGGCGAGCGATATCGAAATCCAGGCGAAGGAAATACTGCGTATCCGTCAGCGGCTGAATAGCCTCTACGCAACATATACGGGCCGTCCGCTGGAAGAGATCGAGCGGGCCATGGACCGCGACACATTTCTGGAGGCGGAAGAAGCAAAGGCCTTTGGCTTGGTGGACGAGGTATTCGATCGTCGGCCGGCGATGCCGGACTCGACGGAAAGTTAACATGGATCTTGATCGCGCGCGCCGTTTCTCCCCTTGTGAAACCGGCGTGACGCGGTCTAGGATGATCCTAGGACCGAAATATCCCTGGACTGGCGCGGCGTTCGCAAAGGGCAGGGAGGAAAGATTGGCGAATGACTAAGCTTACGGGCTCCGATTCCAAAAGTACGCTTTACTGCTCCTTCTGCGGCAAGTCGCAGCATGAGGTGCGAAAGCTGATCGCGGGGCCGACCGTGTTCATCTGCGATGAGTGCGTCGAATTATGTAACGACATCATCCGGGAAGAGACCAAGGGTGGTCTCGTCGGCAAAAAGGATGGCGGCGTACCTACTCCGCAGGAAATCTGCGATGTGCTGGACGACTATGTGATCGGCCAAAACCGGGCGAAGCGTGTCCTGTCAGTCGCAGTTCATAACCATTACAAGCGCCTCAATCACGGCAGCAAGCCGGGCGAGGTGGAATTGGCCAAGTCCAACATCTTGCTGGTGGGACCGACCGGTTGCGGCAAAACGCTGCTCGCGCAGACCCTCGCCAAGACATTTGACGTTCCCTTTACAATGGCCGACGCCACGACGCTGACCGAGGCGGGCTATGTGGGTGAAGATGTCGAGAACATCATCCTCAAGCTGCTGCAGGCGTCTGACTATAATGTCGAAAAAGCACAGCGCGGCATCGTCTATATCGACGAGATCGACAAGATCAGCCGCAAGGCCGAGAACCCTTCCATCACGCGTGACGTATCGGGTGAGGGGGTGCAGCAGGCGCTATTGAAGTTGATGGAAGGCACGACTGCCTCCGTCCCGCCGCAGGGTGGCAGAAAACATCCACAGCAGGAGTTCTTGCAGGTCGACACCACCAATATCCTCTTCATCTGCGGAGGTGCGTTTGCGGGACTTGAAAAGATCATCGGTGACCGCTTGGAAGCCAAATCGATCGGCTTTGGCGCCTATGTCGCGGCTCCCGAAGAACGAAAGACCGGCGAATTGCTGCGCCAGAGTGAACCGGAAGATCTGCTGAAGTTCGGGCTAATCCCTGAATTTGTAGGCCGTTTGCCGGTCATAGCGACGCTTGAAGATCTGGACGTGAATGCGCTGGTCAAAATTCTCGTCGAGCCGAAAAATGCGCTGGTGAAGCAATATGGTAAGCTGTTCGACATGGAGAATGTTGAGCTGAGCTTCACCGATGATGCGCTGACGGCGATCGCCAAGCGAGCGATCGAGCGCAAGACGGGTGCTCGCGGCTTGCGTTCGATCCTGGAATCAATCCTGCTCGATACGATGTTCGACTTGCCTTCGATGGAAGGTGTCGGCGAAGTCGTTGTGGACAAGGATGTCGTTGCAGGCACAAAGGAACCGATCCGTGTGTTTAGCGAAAAGGACAAAAGGGCTGAAGACGCAGCCTGATAGCCCTCGATTCGAAAGTGCAAAATGGCTCGCCCGGAGTGGTCCGGGCGAGCATTTTTTATGGGATTCGTTGAACAGGGCCTCGCCGTTGTCGTGCCAAAGGCTCAAAGGGCTGCTGGCACCGAGCCAGTTGTTCTCCATCGCGCCTCTGAGCTGCAAACTTATTTGTGCCGACCGACGACAGGTGGTCTGTAAACGACGATATACGGCCACGTCCTTTAGGGAGCAGCTCGAGCGGCGTTCTGCACATTCTCACCGAAGGCAGCTATCCAATTCGTCGCGGGAGACCACGCGGATACGGCTTGCGATGCTGTTGCCGTAGCGGCGCGTGAAGCCGCCTGGGGCGACGGCGGCGCGCTTTTTGGGCAAAGGTAGTACTGCCGCGATACGGGCCGCTTCGGCCCTGCTCAGTCTGCCAGCGCCGTGATGGAAATAACGAATCGCGCCTGCCTGGACGCCATAGGTGCCAAGGCCGGTTTCCGCGACGTTCAGATAGATTTCCATGATCCGCCGCTTGCCCCAGATTGCTTCGATCAACAGGGTGAACCAGGCTTCAAACCCCTTGCGGATAAAGCCGCCGCCTTGAAACAGGAACACGTTCTTCGCTGTCTGTTGGCTGATGGTTGAACCGCCCCGGATGCGTCTGCCACTGGCATTGTGGCGCAACGCCTGTGCGATGGCCACCGTATCGAAGCCATGGTGGCTGCAAAAACGGCTATCCTCGGCCGCGATGGCGGCGCGTGCCATGTCAGGGTCAATCTCGTCTAGGCTGACCCAATCCTTAGTGATGCCGTTCGGATCAAGCAGCATCGTCAGCGTCACTGGAGGCGGCACGAAGCGATAAAGAGCTACAAGCAACAGCGAAAGAATGACAAACCCGCCGATAGCTTTGAAGAAAATGCCGAGCCAACGGGAAATACGGCGAGGGGCAGCGGCACGGGCAATCATGCCATGCGTCGTAGCGCGATTCAGCACGCGTTCAAGCCGCTGAGTACGATCGGATGCGTGTGGCAGACGCTTCCTGTGGGAATTGATACTATGAGAGGGGGAAGGCCGTTTCTTGCTCGCCTGCTATTTGGCTGGCGTAAGAGTGAACTATGCGCTCTGACATGACGCCCGACTACATCCTGCAGATTGACATGGGAGTCTGGCCATCCAAAACATTGCTGAGCGCAGTTGAACTCGGCTTGCTTATCTAACTGGGGAGCGGGAGTGCAGCTTGAGCGGGCGCTCGACCTGCATCCTCGGGCAAACTACGGCTTCCTCAACGCGCTCGATCAGCACCCTGCAGATTGGTAAACCGCAGAATGAAATCAAACGTTCCGGCACGTCAATGTCTGACGCGCTGTATGATGATGAGGCTCGGCTCGATCAGTTTATGGACGCCATAAGCGGTGTGTCGATGGACAATTCAGAAGGTTAACCCGTCGTCTCAATTTTTCGAGTTATTACGATCTTGAAGACATTGGCGGGACCGCTGAGCAGCTGCCATGCTTCATGGCTACAGAAAGGCCCCGGATGGGTCCGGGGCCTGTCTCTACTGTTAGGCGTCGCTCAGGCGAGCACAAGCCGCATCTTGCCCAGTCGGTCGCCTGCAATCCGCATCATCGCCTTCTGTAGCTTTTCAAAGGCGCGGACCTCGATCTGGCGGACCCGCTCACGAGACACGCCGTAAACCTGGCTAAGTTCTTCGAGCGTCTTAGGCTCTTCAGCCAGCCGCCGTTCGGCGAGGATGTGCTTTTCGCGATCATTCAGGTCGTCCATCGCCTCGACAAGCATGTCGTGACGCAGCGTCTTTTCCTGCTCGTCCGCAACCCGCTCGTCCTGCAACGGATCGGTGTCAGCCAACCAGTCCTGCCATTGACCTTCGCCATCTTCTCGCATGGGGACGTTGAGCGATGTGTCGCCGCCCATCGCCATGCGACGATTCATGGAGATCACGTCTTCTTCGCTAACACCTAGATCAGTCGCGATTTTCCTGACGTCTTCAGGGTGGAGGTCTCCATCTTCGAACGCCTCGATATTGTTTTTCATCCGGCGAAGGTTGAAAAACAGCTTCTTCTGCGCTGCGGTGGTGCCCATCTTGACCAAGCTCCACGACCGCAGGATGAATTCCTGGATCGAAGCACGGATCCACCACATGGCGTAAGTCGCCAAGCGAAAGCCACGCTCCGGCTCGAACTTCTTCACGCCCTGCATCAGGCCAATATTGCCCTCGCTGATAAGTTCGCTAACCGGCAGGCCGTAGCCGCGATAGCCCATGGCGATCTTTGCGACCAAGCGGAGGTGAGATGTCACCAGCTGCGCCGCCGCTTCAGGATCCTGATGCTCGGCATATCGCTTGGCGAGCATATATTCCTGTTCGGGCTTGAGGATCGGAAATTTACGGATTTCCGAAAGATAGCGGTTGAGGCTGGCTTCACCGCCCAGCGCCGGAACCGCGGGGACATTGCTTTTATCAGCCATGTCGCTTCACCTTTCCCTTTCATGCGAGGCTGGACCCAAAAGTGGCATCCAGAACGCCGTCGCAAACTTGTCCAAAACTATACGTAGAGCTCGCTTAACAGTTCCTGCATATCGGTGGGCAGTGCGCTATCGAAGCTGAGCTTTTCCCCGGACACCGGATGTATGAACCCCAGCCTTTTGGCGTGCAATGCCTGCCTTTTGAAACCCAGCGTTTCCAGTATTGATTTGAAACCTTTTCTTTCTCTACCGTAAACGGGGTCTCCGATCAAGGGATGACCCAGATGTGTCAGATGGACGCGGACTTGGTGGGTCCGACCAGTTTGCAATCTGCATTCAATCAGGGCTGCACCCCGCATCCGGTCGATCACGCGATAATGGGTAACGGCACGCTTGCCCCTCCCGTCCGGATGAACCGCCATTTTCTTGCGATCGCTATTCGATCGCCCGATCCACGTATCCACTATGCCAGCTGCTGGATTAGGAATGCCGTACACGATGGCGGAATAGAGCCGGTCGATGTTGTGTGTGCTGAACTGATGGGCCAAGCCTTCGTGAGCCTTGTCCGACTTAGCAACGACCAAAAGGCCGGAAGTGTCTTTGTCGATGCGATGCACAATGCCGGGGCGCGCCACACCGCCTATGCCAGAGAGGCTGTCTCTGCAATGATGGAGCAACGCGTTTACCAATGTGCCGTCGAGATTGCCAACAGCCGGGTGAACGACCATGCCCGCAGGCTTGTCGATCACGATCAGGTCGGCATCTTCATAGACAATGACCAGTGGAATATCCTGTGCGACGACCTCCGATTCGGCCGTGGCTGGGAGTGTGATGGCGAAGACCTGCCCCGCAGCCACTTTGATCGATGGGTTGAGGGCACGGCCGCCAGAGGTCACCTGCCCCTCGACAATCAGCGCCTTCAACCGTTCGCGCGACAAGTCCGGCAGCAGTTCGGCAAGCGCCTTGTCGAGCCGCAAGCCCTGTTGCGCCTCGCCAATCGTCGTTTCGATGATGGAAACCCCCGAACCCATTGGCTAGGGATGTAGGCATGAAAGTGCGTATTGCAAGGCTCTTGCTGCGGCGCGTTGTCGCTATGGCGCAGGCTGAACAGGATGAGGTTTGCGGTCTTTTGCTGGGCGAGGCAGGATGGATAAGCGCAATCAGGCCGACGGCCAACGTCGCGCAAGATCCCGCACGGCATTTTGAAGTCGACCCGGTGGTCCTGATTGCCGCCCACCGTCAAGCGCGGGTTGGGGGGAACTCGGTCATCGGCCATTACCATTCCCACCCCAGCGGCCATGGCGAGCCATCAGCCACCGACGCGGCCAGTGCGGCGGCAGACGGCAGCTACTGGATGATCGCGGCGAATGGCACTGTGCGCCTTTGGCAGGCAGTGCCGGGAGAGCGGGGGGGCGTGCGTTTTGTTGCCATCGGGCTCGATATACTGTGAATGAAAGACGGCAGGGCGGGGTTGCATCGCGAGACAGGGCAGCGCATTAGCCGTTCATCCCCTTTCTTTTCTTCACTATCCCGGCGGCAGCGACATCTATGAATCATCCGACCGATAGCATCGAATTTGCCAGCCTGCTGTGCTCCCGTCTTTGCCATGATTTGTTGAGTCCTGTGGGTGCGCTCAACAACGGGCTTGAGCTGATGGCTGATGAAACCGATCCTGAAATGCGCCAACGCTGCCTGGAACTTCTGGGAGATAGCGCGCGGACATCGGCCAATAAACTCAAATTCTTTCGGTTGGCGTTCGGGTCAGCTGGAGGTTTTGGCGACGCGGTGCCTACGCACGAAGCACGTGTCGCCATCGAAGGAATATTCGCTGGGTCGGGCCGGGTGAAGATTGGCTGGCTGGTGGGCGAGGAAATGCTTGAGAAGTTGCCGGTCAAGGTGTTGCTGAATCTGGCCCTTATAGCGGGCGACGCGCTGGTGCGTGGAGGGCAGCTGGATATTGGCGCCGAACGGCGGCCGGGCGTTACCGAAATCGTTGTTCGGGGAGAAGGGCCAAAACTGGTGCTGGACCCGGATTTGCGTTCCGCGCTGGCCGGGACGCTCCCGGCGGAGGGGCTAGGATCGCGCACGGCGGCGGCATGGATGACGCGTAGTCTTGTGACAGGGGCAGGGGGTGACATTGCACTGTCTGCGCCTGGAGAGCCGATCTTGCTGTTTGGAGCGTCTATTCCAGACCGGGGCTGAAATCGGCACGATCGCGCCGAGGACCGCTCTTAAATCCCCCGCTGAAATCACGGCCCGGTGAGAGGAGGGCTTGCTGATTCTCAATCATCTCCTTCGTGCTACGCATAGGGATGAAGCACCGCAGGGGAGCGGCCAAAGGCTTGAACTTTCGAATTCCCCCTACGTCATATTTATTTGATCAACATCCTCCCACCTTTGGCATTGGAGGATTCGCATTTCTCGTCGGCAGATAAGCCCCTTCTGTAAACGAAAAAAGCCCGGCCGCTTGGACCGGGCTTCCTTTTTGCGAGCTCCCGAAAAATCAGGCGCTGTAATACATGTCGAATTCGACCGGCGAAGGAGCCATTTCCCAACGATAAACTTCCGGCCACTTCAGTTCGAGATAGGCTTCGATCTGGTCCTTGGTGAACACGTCGCCCTTCAGAAGGAAGTCATGGTCGGCGGCCAGCGAATCGAGCGCTTCACGTAATGAGGCGCAAACGGTCGGGACCTGGCTCAGTTCTTCCGGAGGCAGATCGTAGAGATTCTTGTCCATCGCGGAACCCGGATGAATCTTGTTCTCAATCCCGTCGAGGCCCGCCATCAGCAGTGCGGCGTAGCACAGATAAGGGTTGGCCATCGCGTCGGGGAAGCGGAATTCCACGCGCTTTGCCTTGGCACCTGCGCCATAGGGGATGCGGCAGGAAGCCGAACGGTTGCGAGCCGAATAGGCAAGCAGAACGGGCGCTTCAAAGCCTGGCACCAGACGCTTGTAGCTGTTAGTGGTCGGGTTGGTGAAGGCGTTGAGCGCCTTCGCGTGCTTGATCACGCCGCCGATGAAGTAAAGGCACATGTCGGACAGACCGGCATAGCCTTCACCTGCGAACAGCGGCTTGCCGCCGTCCCAGATCGACATGTGGGTGTGCATGCCCGAGCCGTTGTCCTGCGCGATAGGCTTGGGCATGAAAGTCGCGGTCTTGCCATAGGCCTGGGCGACCATCTGCACGACATATTTGTAGATCTGCATGCGGTCGGCGGTCTGCACCAGCGTGCCGAAGGTCAGGCCGAGTTCATGCTGAGCAGCGGCCACTTCATGGTGATGCTTGTCGCAGGGCAGGCCCATTTCGAGCATGGTGGTGACCATTTCGGCGCGGATGTCGGTGGCCGGATCGACCGGAGCAACCGGGAAGTAGCCGCCCTTGGCGCGCGGACGGTGGGCAAGGTTGCCACCTTCATATTCCCTACCGGTGTTGGTCGGCAGTTCGATATCGTCGATCTTGTAGAAAGATTCGTTGTAGTCCGAGTTGAAGCGGACGTCGTCGAACATGAAGAATTCGGCTTCTGGACCGACATACACGGTGTCGCCAAAACCGGCCGACTTTACGAACGATTCAGCACGCTTGGCGGTCGAACGCGGATCACGGGCGTAGAGTTCGCCGGTGTCGGGCTCAACGATGTCGCAGAATAGGATCAGCATCGGGGTAGCGCTGAAAGGATCGACATAGACGGCGTCCAAGTCGGGCTTCAGGATCATGTCCGACTCGTTGATGGCCTTCCAGCCTTCGATCGACGATCCGTCGAACATCAGCCCTTGGGTCAGTTCATCTTCGCCCAGAATGGATGCGACCATGGTCAGGTGCTGCCACTTGCCCTTAGGATCGGTAAAGCGCAGATCGACCCATTCGATTTCCTTTTCCTCGACCATCTTGAGGATGTCTTTTGGCGTGTTGGCCATGTGCAATCTGCCCTTCTCTATTGATACCCCCCGGAGGGATAGTTGATGCATGCGTTCGCGACCTCCGGTCAGGAGAGGCGAAAAGCTGTTGAAAATTATTAGATAGCGTCGCTGTCGCGTTCGCCTGTGCGAATGCGGACCGCGCCTTCAATCGCGGTGATAAAAATCTTGCCGTCGCCAATGCGACCCGTCTGGGCGGCTGATGAGATAGCCTCCACCACACGATCGGCGAGGGCATCATCGACCACCACTTCCAGCTTCACCTTGGGCAGGAAGTCAACGACATATTCAGCGCCGCGATACAGCTCCGTATGTCCTTTTTGTCGACCAAACCCCTTGGCTTCAGTGACGGTAATGCCGGAAACGCCAACCTCATGTAGCGCCTCCTTCACCTCGTCGAGCTTGAACGGCTTGATGATCGCCTCGATCTTTTTCATCATTCTATCCCAACAAAACGCGCGAACGAAGGCGGATGGAGCCGCCCATTTCATATCTCATCCAGCGACGATCATCATGTCCCTGAGACACGCACCGTCCCCCCTGCAACAATCAATTACCGTGCCAAATAGCGAATCGCCAGAACTCGCTTTCGGCGAAGCGGCATCCTTTGTCCATATTGCCCGTAATACGTGCAATCCTAACGGAAGATGCCTGTTTTTTGGGCAGGCTGTTCAAGCCGCGTAGGGAGGCGCATTCAAGCCAGCAAGGCTTTCAGTGAAGATTTCGCAGCCGGTTTGTGTAATGCCGATGCTATGTTCGAATTGCGCTGACAGCGTGCGATCGCGGGTCACGGCCGTCCATCCGTCCTCCAGCATCTTTACACCGGGTTTTCCAATGTTGATCATCGGTTCGATGGTGAAGAACATGCCGGGCCGCAATTCCGGTCCCGTGCCTGGCCGGCCGACATGGATGACTTCGGGGCTATCATGGAAGACCCGGCCCAGACCGTGGCCGCAAAAGTCCCTGACAACGCCATAACGGTGCTTTTCCGCGTGGCTTTGGATCGCATGGCCGATGTCGCCCAAGTGATTGCCGGGCTTTGCTTGCTCGATCCCCAGCATCAGGCATTCATATGTGACATCAATCAGCCGGCGGGCCTTGATAGAGGCTTCCCCGGCGATATACATGCGGCTGCTATCGCCATGCCAGCCGTCCACCAGAGGCGTGACGTCGATGTTGAGTATGTCGCCTTCCTTGATCTTCTGATCGCCCGGAATGCCATGGCAGATGATCGTGTTCAGAGATATGCAGCAGCTGTGTGTATAACCGCGATAGCCCAGGGTCGCGGGTACTCCGCCGCCGTCCAGGGTCATGCGACGGACTATATCGTCCAGCTCGCCAGTGGTGACCCCCGGCACGACATGAGGCACCAGCGCGTCCAGTATCTCTGCTGCAAGCCGACCTGCCTTGCGCATGCCGTCAAAGCCCGCTTCGTCATACAGTTTGATCGCTGTCGATCGGGAAATCGGCGCGTCGGCCGTCATCGTCATATAGTCGGTCATGAAGCGATTATAGGCAGGAAAACAGGATAATGCGAGTGGCGGTTCGACACGGGCTAGGCAGGGAAGCCAGCGCGGGTTATTGCGAGGCCATGCTTGCACCCGAACGCATATGGACAGCCGCACTGATCGTCATAGGTGACGAGATACTGTCGGGGCGGACACAAGATAGGAACGTCGCGCAACTAGCGTCCTGGCTGAATGTGCAGGGGATTCGACTGGTGGAGGTCCGCGTCGTCGGTGACGACAGTGACGCGATCGTCGAAGCGGTCAATGCGTTGCGGGTCCGGCACGACTATCTGTTTACCACCGGCGGTATCGGGCCGACGCATGATGACATTACGGTCGATGCCATTGCCCGCGCTCTCGCAGTGGATGTTGAGATCGATCCTCAGGCTCGTGCGATGCTGTCTGGCTATTACGAAGCGCGCGGTGGGTTGACTGAGGCGAGGCTGCGAATGGCGCGTGTGCCAGCGGGGGCGAGCCTCATCGAAAATCGCATGTCAGGCGCGCCGGGCATCCGGCACGGGAATATCTTCATCATGGCGGGCGTGCCGCACATCACGGCGGGCATGCTGGACAGCCTGACCGGAACGCTGGAAGGCGGCCATCCAGTCCTTTCGGCACAAGTTGGATGCTGGGTCGCCGAAAGCGAGATCGCGGACTTATTGGCGGCGGTTGAACGTGCGCATGAAGGATGTCAGATTGGTAGTTATCCCTTCTTTCGGGAAGGAAAGACGGGAGCGAATTTCGTCGTACGCTCTACAGATTTGCAGGCGATGGAAGGCTGTGTCGCAGACCTGAGTGCCGCGTTAGAAAATGGCGGGTGGCCGGTCTTCCCCGGCGGGATCTAATCCCCGTCACTCCGGGGCTCGTTTCAGAACTCTCTGCCGAACGCGCGCGATACTAGGCGGATCGCGTCCATATGTGCCCCGAGCGCGGCGGACTGCGTTGCTTTTATCGGGCGGCCCGCATTATGCTGCGGTGCGTCACGGTCGGGCTTGGACCGGTGGTGACGTTGGGCTTCATCGCCGAATATCCGATCTTAATGACGGTCGCTCCGCCTCATCCTGTCCTTCCAGGAGCTGGTTTCGTGCGCCTATGAAAGATGTTCGACGCAGAAGCATTTGGGTTAAGGAGAACTTCTGATGCGGATCGTTATGACGGGTTCGGGCTATGTGGGCCTGGTGTCAGGGGCGTGTCTTGCCGATTTCGGGCACGATGTGATCTGCGTGGACAAGGATGAGCGCAAAATTGCGCTGCTGCAGGATGGCGGCGTGCCCATTTATGAGCCGGGACTTGCAGACCTAATCGATCGCAACGTTAAGGCGGGGCGACTGACCTTCACGACCGATCTGCCGGCGTCCGTTGCGCAGGCAGACGTTGTGTTCATTGCCGTGGGAACCCCCGCGCGGCGTGGTGACGGCCATGCAGACCTGACCTATGTCTATGACGCAGCACGCGAGATCGCATCTTCGATCAGGGGATTTACTGTCGTCGTCACCAAATCGACGGTGCCCGTCGGCACAGGTGATGAAGTTGATCGCATCATCCGTGAAACAAACCCGGCAGCGCAGTTCGCGGTTGCATCCAATCCGGAGTTTCTGCGCGAGGGTGCGGCGATTGAGGATTTCAAGCGTCCCGACCGTATCGTCATCGGAATGGAGGATGAACGCGCCAGGCCGGTGATGGAAGAGGTCTATCGACCGCTCTATCTGAACCAGGCACCGATCCAGTTCACCGGTCGCCGGACAAGCGAACTGATCAAATATGCTGCCAATGCGTTTCTGGCGATGAAGATCACTTATATCAACGAGATGGCAGACCTGTGCGAGCAGGTGGGTGCGGACGTGCAGCAAGTCGCGCGCGGTATCGGCCTGGACAACCGTATTGGGTCGAAATTCCTGCATGCCGGGCCGGGATATGGGGGGTCGTGCTTCCCCAAGGATACGCTGGCGCTCGTAAAGACGGCGGAAGATGCGGGCGCGCCCATCCGGCTGATCGAAACCACGGTCGCGGTGAACGAAAGCCGCAAGCGGGCGATGGCGCGCAAGATCGTGGCCGTGTGCAATGGATCGGTGCGGGGCAAGACGGTCGGCGTATTGGGTCTGACCTTCAAGCCCAATACCGATGACATGCGGGATGCGCCGTCGCTGGCGATCATTCGGGCGTTGCAGGATGGCGGTGCGCAGGTGCGCGCTTATGACCCGGAAGGCATGGAGGCTGCGCGATCGATGGTGCAGGATGTGGAGTTTTGCACAAGCCCCTATGCTGCGGCGGAGGGTGCTGCGGCGGTTGTGATCGTGACTGAATGGGACGCGTTGAGAGCGCTGGACCTTCCGCGCCTTCGTTCGGCGATGAGTGGCGACGCGTTGGTTGATCTGCGCAACATCTATCGCGCGGATGTCGCGGAGGCGGCGGGGTTTTCCTATGTGAGCGTCGGACGGGGAGTGGCGCCGGAAATCGAGCCGTTGGTGCAGGCGGCTGAATGAGTGCATGAATGAAGTATATTATTGATTGAGATTAACGGGTCGTCGCAAATTTGGGTGATTTGCGACGACCTGCGGTTGACCGGAGGCTATTGTTAACCTTCCTATATGATCTTCCTGGGGCGGGGGAATAGTATAAGGGGGTTGCAATAATGAATATGAAGCTGACCGGTCCTGTGGCCGGAGCAGGACTGTCCCTGTTGTTCGTCGCCTTTGCAGGGGCGGCGACAATGTTGAGTGGCGGTTCTACTTTAACGACATCGGCAAGTAGTGCGAGTGAAGGGTCGGTGACTGCCACGGCGCCTACGACGAGTTATTCATCATCAACATCATCATCTGCAACGACAACTTCAACTTTTGCTGATTTCGATTTTGCCAACGGCACGAAACTGCCGGGCAAGGCTACATTATGGCTGGGTAACGCCACGGTCGCGCCGGGGTCCGGGGTTGCCTATGTTCCGGTGAGGCTGGATCGGGACACGCCCAATACGGTGATCGCCCGCGTCATCACGGTGAACGGGTCGGGCACGCTGCGCGCCCTGTCGGGCTATCATTATGAAACGGTGGACACGGTCGTCATATTCCGTCCGGGCGATCCGCTGGTGCAGACCGTAGCCGTACCGATCATCGGCATGGCGCAGGGACAGCAGTTCCAGTTGAAGCTGAGGGAAGTGCCCTGGGGCGGATTGCAGGGGCAGTCGGTAGCAACGGTGACGGCGACAAGCGCCACCGCCGCGACGGCCAAGGCGACCGGCACTTTCCGCCAGCCGCGCAGCTTTGCGGCCACGGGCACGCTGCAATTCGAACTGGCAAAGGACACGCACAAAAGATCGCCCGATGGCGGATGGAACCGATGGGCGACATCGTTGTCGCATGGCCGGACCCAGATCGCGAATGGCGAGACGGGCCTGTACCTGGATTCCACCGTGTTTCCCGGTGTGGAAGGGCCGGTCTATTGGGGGAGCCAAGGGCTGGTCCTGCACAGCCAGAAGTTGAAAAGCCCAATCCATCATGAAGGCCGCAACTGGTATTATGGCGCGACGGTGCTGGACGGGCGCAATTTCCTGGCTTCGCAGATCGGCTACGGCCAATATGAGTGGGAAGCCAGAATGCCCAGCCGCCGGGGATCATGGCCCGCATTCTGGCTGGTTTCGACCAGCGGCTGGCCGCCGGAAATCGATGTCTACGAAGGCTTTGGCTACCAAAGCTATTGGGATTTCGACCGCCATGTCGCTCATACCATCCATGGCGGTTCGGGCGGCGTGCGCAGTTTTCAGCGCGGCGTGACGATCCAGACGGAGCAAGCCTACGGCCTGAAGGATTATTCGACGGGCTTTCACCGTTTTGCCGTCGATATCCAGCGGGATTATATCACCTGGTTCGTCGATGGCGTGGAGACATATCAGTCGGTAAACCCGTTCAAGGGCCACCGCTGGTATCCGATCATGAACGTGGCGGTGAAGACCACCAGCGCCTATGACGACGGATCGGGCGACATGATCATCAAGAAATTCCGCATCTACAGCGCGCCATAATGGCTGTGGGCGCCGCCCGACAGGGCATAGAGGCGTCCCCAGCATTTGACCCATTGCCCGGCGATGTCGACCCGTCGCGCGCCGGGCAGCAATAATGCCGCCAGCCCGACCGTCCGCGCGGTCAATATGGCAATCGTGCGGGCCAGCAGGCGGGCGCGGCCCGCGACCCCCGGCCTTTGTTTTCGACGGGCCAGCGTTTCGGTAAAGCCGATCCGCCACATGCGTTTGAGCACCCAGGACAGGCGCGCGCGATCCGGCGGCACCCATTCATTGACACGTGCGTCGGGCGCCCAGCCGAAACGCGCGCTAGCCGCGTGGAGGCGGACGAGGAAATCCAGGTCTTCCCCACCGCTGTGGTTGAAACGGGGATCGAACCATGGTCGTTCGACCATGGTGAGCGCCTTCCGGCTGACGAGCAGGTTATTGCTGGCCCACAGCATGCCGGTCGCTCCCCAGGCGCGCTGTTCCGGCCTGAATATCAGGGTTTCGCGCGCCCAACGGGGGGGCTGCCCCTGAAAATGGCAGTCTACCGGTCCGGCGACGACATCAGCGCCCACGCGTTCCTGACAGGATAGCAGCGCGTCCAGCCAGCCGGGTTGCGGCCATTCGTCGTCGTCGATCATGGCGATGAAGCGCATTGCCGGATCGGCCATCGCCGTCGCGCAGATGGCGTTCCGCACGGCGCACAGGCCCGACTGAGGCACGGGCAGAAGGGTAAGGGGCAAAGGATAGCCTGCGTCGCGCAATGCCTGCACCACGGCCGCCCCTTCCTGCGCGGTGCCGTCATTGTCGGCGACCAGCAGCATGACGTCATGGCGCTGTATCTGCTTGGCCAGACTGTCGAGCAGATGGCGTAGTTCAACCGGCCGCCTGAATGTCGGTATGGCGATCCATATCGCCTTGCCAACGGTCATGGGGCGGTGGCCTCTACCACGGAGGGGCGTTGCGGCCTGCCACTTTGCAGCCATTTGATGAACTGATGCCCCCGGACCTCAACCAGCAGATAGCTTGCCCAGCACAAGAGCCAGGTGGCGACCAGCATGCCAGCGACGAAAAGCCAGTCCATGCCGGTGATATTATGACGATGCGCCACGGCCATGGCGCGCGCCGCGACATCGCGCACCAGCGGGTGCCACAGATAAATGGAATAGCTGATCAATCCCAGGTGGAAGCTGACGGGGTTTGCCATGATCGCGCGCGCGGCAGACCCGTCATAATAGCAACTGAGCACCAGCGCAGGCATGAGGCAGACGACGAGCAAATCCGCGCCAGGCAACAGCAGCGCCGCCGCGATCAGCGCGCAGATGATGGCAAAGCCGCCCGTGCGGTCCAGAATGCGCCTGCACCATGGCTGGTTCGCGCAACGATATGTCAGCACGCCCAGCGAGAAGCCCGCCAGACAGCGCAGCAGCGTGAGGACACTGTCGGAGTTGTTGACGTCCATCGGCCCGCTGGACCCAAGCCCGGATGTGGCGACCAGCAACAACAAGGCGATGCAGACCGCCGCCTGCGCCAAGGCCCATCGCGAAAAGGCGATCAAGGCGATCAGCGGGTAAAGAAGATAGGCGGCCAGTTCGGTGCTGACGGACCAACTGTTCCCAGCAATCGGCTGCGTACCCCATCCCCAGCTTTGCACCATGGCGAGGTTGGTCAGGATGTTGGCTGGCGTGAGTTCTATCGACTGGCTGCCCGACACGTTGAGGATGATGCGCGCCGCAAAGACCAGGGTCACGATCAGGTGAAGCGGCCACACCCGCGCCATGCGGTTGAACAGGAAATCGACATAGCTCTTCGTTCCGAGATGCCTGACCACCCGGTCATGATAGCCGAACGAAATCACGAAGCCGCTGAGGATGAAGAACAGGTCCACGGCCAGATAGGCACGCGAAAATAGCGGGATCGCGAACTGCGCGAAGGCCGGGTTATGGGGGATATGGTAAAGCAGGACGGCTACTGCCGCGATGCCGCGCAGGCCGGTGAGGGACGAAATCCTCATGCTGCGCCCCCATTTGCCGGAGGAGCGGCGTCGAACGCAGCGGCGATGGCGTCCCAGAAGGGCTTGCGCGCCATGTCGCCGTCGAACGGAAGGCCACGGGACAATTGCCCGTCGGGCCATTTATAGTCGGGATATCTGGACAGCCATGAATCGCGATCGGACACGCCCCAGCAGAGCAGCGACTGGGTGGCGGGATTGTCCAGCGCGACATCCAGAAACGCCTTGGCGATGGAGGCGACTTCGCGGTCCCGCTTGTCCGGGTTGGGCGGTCCGCCCCGGTCGGCAATGTCGAATTCGGTCACCGCAATCTTCAGGCCGTAGCCGCTCAGTTTCTGAAGGAAATCGGCAAATTGCCGTTGGTTGAACGGTTCTTTATAGGGCTTCAAATGTCCCTGGATGCCGATGGCGTCGATAGGAACGCCCCGGCCCATCAGACGGTCGAGCAGTTTCAGCATGGCCGTCCGCCGCCTTTCGCAGCGGGGCGAGTCATGTTCCAGCCCATAGTCGCCCAGATATAGCGTGGCGGCCGGATCGGTTTCGCGCGCATGGTAAAAGGCCAGATCGATATGATGTTCGCCCATCGCCTTCATCCACAGATTGTCCGCGCGCATGCCGTCGGCGCGGCCCTGATTGGGTTCCAGCGTTTCGTTGACGACGTCCCATTCGGAAATACGCCCGGCATAGCGGCGCATGGCTACGTCGATATAGCTGGTCATCAGCCGTTTTTGGTCTTTCTGGCTGGCCTGTTTTACCGCCGGTTCCAGCCATGGCGGATTGGCGGCATACCAGACCAGCGTGTGGCCGCGCGCGCGCATGTCATGCGCCTGCGCGAAGTCGATGATCTGGTCAGCGCCGCTGAAGTCATATTTGCCGGGCTTTGGTTCGGTAGTGCCGCGTTTCAGCTCATATTCCTGAACCAATATGTTGCATTCGCGCGCGGCGGTCGTCCGGTAGGGCCGGTCTTCCCGCAGCAGTCGCGATTTCACCGCCAGGCCGAAATGGCGGCCCGACCGCCGGGCATGTGCCGCCAGTCCTTCCCGCGATGCGCCACGCGCCACGCTGGGCGGCAGGGGAGAGCAGGCGGCGAGCGCGGCGGCGGCGCCCAGAAAATCGCGCCGCTTCATAGCACTTGCCTTTGCCCGACCAGCAGCCGGATGAAATCGATCCAGCGATCGCAAATCCTGCGGTAAAGGGCGTCGGGCAGCACGATCTGCATCAGCACCGCTCCGGCAAGGCGCGGGCCGTAAGCGCCGCGCAGCAAGGCGGCCAGATAATAGCCCAGCGCGCGGCTGGGTTGGGTGGGCCAGATGCTTTTGGCGGCGTGCCAGCCCATATAGCCGGAAAAGGCGCGCGCGGAGATATGGGGGCGCAGGTCGGCGAGCCACCGGAGGCTGCCGATATTGCCGCGCACCTGCGACAGCCGGTCGCCAGCCTGACGGTCGGTCCAGATCGTGCCGGGCCGGTCCGTCATGCGAAATTGCGCTCCCGCAAGCGACAGGCGCAGGGCAAAGTCGGTGTCGTCGCCGAACTTCACATCTTCCCGATAGCGTATTTTTTCGGCGAGCGGGCGGCTGAGCGCGACGCTGCTGGTCTGGATGAAGCCGCGGTCGCACATCAGATATTTGTCGAGCCGTTCCCCCTGGCCGATGGCGCGGGGAGGTTTCAGGAAATTGCGTCCGGCTCCGCGATCGGCGAGCACCTGGCCATAGGCGACGACATGATCGCCATCCTCCAGCAGGGGCAGCAGGTCGGCGAGGTGATGGGGCAGGAAACGATCGTCGCAGTCGAGGAAGGCGACATAGCGCCCCCTGGCATGGTCGATGCCGGTATTGCGGGCCGCCGCCGCGCCGCGATTGGGTTGGACCACGACCGTCAACCGGGGGTCGTTGATCGCGCCCAGCGCGATTTCGGTGCCGTCGGTCGACCCGTCCACGACGACGATCACTTCGATCACGGCGACGCTTTGATCCAGGGCGGACATGACGGCGGCGACCACGGCATCGCGCCTTTGATAGGTCGGGATGACCACCGAAAAGAGCGGCTGGGCGACGTCTGCCTGAAGCGCGGAGGGAGGTTGCCATGCGGTCATCACGACCGCCCTCCGCCATGGGCTGCTTCCGCCTTGCCAAAGCGCAGCACGAACCGGTTGACCAGCGACCGGTAGAGCGGTTTGGGCAGATAGGATCGCAGCACTTGCCGGGCGACGACCCTGGGGGGAACTCCCCCGGCCAGCATGCCGATGATGAGATCGCGCAACGCGAGCGCGGGGCGGACCGGCGCCATGTGATAGGCCAACACCGTGGCGCGATAGCCCCGTCTTGCCCGACCGGTCAGCATGTGGCCGCAGCGATTGAGCCAGTCGAGCGAGGTTTCATAGCCACGGACATAGGATGTCCGCCCGGCTTCGCTGGCGTCCAGCCAGATGGTCAGAGGCTGGTCGATCATGCGAAAGCGCGCGCCCGCGCCCTGCAGGCGGACGCAAAAGTCCAGGTCCTGCCCCTTTTTCAGCGCTGGGTCGAACAGCACTTGGCGGGCGAGGTCGGCGGGGACGACCATGGTGGACGTTTGCATGAACTGGTTGGCGCAGAACAGATATTCGCCCACATCCTCGCCATCGCGGATGCCTCGTTCGGGCCTGATCCAGTAGCGATCGACGCCGCGATCGACCTTCATCCGCGAATAGAGGACGGTCGTGCCATCGTCGCGGCTCAGCGCGTCCGCCATGATCGACAGCTTGCCCGGCAGGAACAGGTCGTCGGAATCGAGGAAGGCGATGTAGCGGCCGCGTGCTTCCTCTATGCCGCGATTGCGCGCTGCGCCGCCGCCCGCATTGTCCTGGCGGATATAGCGCAGGCGAGGGTCGCCAAATGCTTCGATGATGGGCGCGGGATTGTCGTGCGATCCGTCGTCCACGATCAGGATTTCATAATCCTGCCAGTCCTGCGCCTGCACGGACCGGATCGTTTGTCCCACGATGGCCGCCCGGTTGTAGAGCGGGATGACCACGGAAAAGAAGGGGGCTGCATTGGTCATGCGCCGTGCACCTTTCGATATTCTTCATAATGGATACCGGCGAGGCCAGCGATCTTGCCAGCCGCGCGATAGAGTTTGCCCAGGCGGACCAGCCTTTGGCCCCGGTCGAACGTCGCCGCCGCGCCCAGCGTGCCGACAAGGACGCCGGCGACGATGCGGGGCGCTTCGCTGACCAGGGTGCGCAGGCGGCCTTTGTGGAAACGTTCCACGATCATGTCGGTCATGCCCAGCCGATAGCCGCGCATCAGTAGCCACTTGGCCGTGACGCGGCTGGCGGGGATGAGTTCGGTCACAAGCGCGTCTTCGGCCCAGGCGAAGCGGCAGCCTGCGCGCGCCATGCGGGTGAAGAGCTGCTTGTCCGACCCGCCGGTCAGGGCCATGCGCTCATCGAAGGGGCGGGGGCCGATGGCGCGAAGGGTGGATGCGGCGATCAGGACATTGGCGGTGCTGTCGACCAAGGCGACGGGGCCGGACTGGCCGCGCCGTTTGGGTTGGAGAAGGGGGTGGCTGGCCGCCCATGGCGCGACATGGCTGTCCATTTCCCGCAACACCGCCCCGCCCACGACATCCGCGTTCCAGCGGTCGGCGGCCCGGACCATGGCGTCGATCCAGCCCTTGGACGCTGCTTCGTCGTCGTCCAGCATCGCGATGTGGGTGACGCCCGGACGCGCCAGGGCTGTTTCGACCAGCCGGTTGCGCACGATCGGTATGCCGCGTTCGGTGACGAGCAGCGCCTCGATCGGCCAGCGATAGCCCTGCGACGCGAGGCGTTCGACCACGGCCAAGCCCGCGCTTTGCGTCGCGTCATTGTCGGCAACCAGCACTTCGAGCTGATGGCGCGTGTCGAGCGCGGCGATGGACAGCAGCGTGCGTTCAAGCCCCTGCGGCCGGTTGCAGGTGGGGATGCAGATGATGATCCTAGCCATGGGTCGGCTCCGTCGAGGGAAGGGGTTGCCGCCTGTTCCACTGGGGACGCGGCTTTGCCTTGAAGGTCGCGTGAGCCGTCGCGATGGCGGCGAGGAAGATCACCCAGACCTGCCGGTCCTTGTCGAAGAAAGATGTTTCGAGCAGATTCTGGTAGAGGACGAAGGTCCATACGGCGAAGGCGGGGACCATGAGATGCTGGTTTTCCCGCGTCGCGCCGCTGAGGAACCACCAGGCGGGCAGGGCGATGAAGGACAGTAAAAGCATGACCAGCCCAAGGGGGCCGGTGGTTACCAGTATTTCCAGATAGCCATTGTGCGAATGGGCGGTCAGCATCTGAAACTGCTGGTTCAGATAATCATGGGCGGGGGAATGGGTGCCGACCTGCCAGAAGCCGCCAAAGCCCGCGCCCAGAAATGGATGGTCGCCCAGGTAATCGAACACCACCTGCCAAATGGATACGCGCCCGGTGAAGGATGTCGGATCGGCAAACAGCCTTTCCACCATCGGCTGATAGGCGATGTAGAGGGCGAGAAAGCCGACCATGCCAAATCCCAGCAACAGCAGCAGGATCGATCGTTTCTGGGTATTGTCGCTGAGCGCGCGATAGATGTTGCTGATCGCCAGCATGCCGAAGCATAGCGCCAGCGATGTCTTGCTTTTCGTCCCGATCACGAAGACGAAGGCCATCAGCGCGAACAGGCCGTAATACCATTTGCGCTTGTCGATCCAGGCGTTGCCGCACACGATGAAGGTCAGCGCCATGACCGCGCCCGCGATATTTTTATGAAAGAAAAATCCGCGCCATGCGCCGATCAATGCCTTGTCGCTTTCGGTCGGCGGATGGAAGGCCGATGATGTCAGCGGCAGCGATATCCAGCAGATGAGCAGTGAGACGATCAATGCCGACCGCAGCGCCGCGAACAGTCGATCAGGCCCCATCAGCGCCAGCGCGCAGAAGGTGATGTAGATCACGATCAGCTGTTGCATCACACGCTTGAAGGACACGAACGGGTCAACGCCCCAGCTGCATGTGACCAGAAACCAGGCTAGCATGATCGCCAGCGGCCAGAAGGAAAATCTGTATTTCACAGGATGTTTGCGCAGGATCTGCACGAATGTCAGCAGCAGCGCGAAGCCGATGAACAGCGCCTGTTTGAACAGGTCGGACCCGTCATTATCCTGCGCCATGGCGACCAGTTCATCCTGGGTACGCGACGCGAAAGGCTGCTGGCCGATGAAGACCATCATCAGGAACACGAAGTAGAAAATCTGCGCGACCAGCGTGATACGGCTGTCCTGCCCGGCGGCGGGCGAGGCGGGGAGCGTGGGCGCGTGGCCGGTGCGATGCCATGTGGAAGCCATGGGTCAGCATTCCCCCAGATGTTCGCGCCGCCATTTGCGGTCGAGGCTCCAGATGCCCAGCATCATCACCAGCTGCGACAGGACGACGCCCGCAATGGAGAAGATCGGCGCGACGGCGAGGGTGAGCAGGGTGACGGCCACGATGCCGACGCCGCAACTGCGCAGGCTTTGCGCCGCCAGCGGGCGAAAGGCGCGCCGGGCCTGTGTCAGGACGCTCATAGGCGTCTGGATGCACTGGACCAAGCTGAGCAGAGCGCACAGCATCACGGCGGTCGCGACCAGCCCGTGATCAAGCGTGGGTTTGAGGATCAGGCCGGGAAAGCCGTAGAGGACGACCGCCGCGAGGACGCAGGTGGCGAGCCATAGAAAGACCAGCGCGCCCATGAAGATGCGTTCCGCCCTGATCGCCGCGCCATGGTCTCCATTCGCCACGGCGCGGGTCATGCGTGGCCGTTCCAGCTGGGTAAGGGCGGTGATGCAGACATTGACCGGGCGGAAGAACAGCATCCCCACGGCCACGGGTGCGAAGGCGGCGGGGCCAGCCAGCAGCGTCACGATATAGCTGTGGGAATTGGATGTCGCTTCGGTCGACAGTACGCCGACCAGCGTCCATGCCGACTGGTCCCGCCATATCGGGCGATAGGCGCTGAGCGCCCGGCCCGGCCCCATCGCGGCATGGCGGCGCAGATAGGCAAGGCCAAAGGGCAGCAGTCCCGCGAGGCTGGCGATCACCAGCATGGCGCCGATCACGCTGATGTCCGCGCCGGTTCGGCTGGCGATCAGCAGGCCCGCGACGATTGTCCCGGCATAGGCAAGGTCGGATCGCGCCGCATGGGCGGGGGCGTGATGGGCATAGGCATTGGACCGCCCGAACCAGCGGATGAGCGACAATGTGCCTGCCAGCCCGAACATCAGCGCCGCGAGCGGAGACGCCGTCGCCCAGGCGATGGCCGCGCAGATCAGCCCCTGACTGACCGACAGCATCAGGTTCATAGGAAAGAAGAAATCGAAACCGGCGCGATCCGCATCGTCGGTCTGGTTGACCGCGATGGTGTAGGGGGTCGAAACCAGCGCGTTCGACAGGCCATATCCGAACTGGATGATGACCAGCAGAAAAGCGAGCGTACCGATGGCCGCCGTGCCGAGATGATGGATCGAAAACAGCTGCACGGCCAGGTGGCTGACCGACACGATGGCGGACGACAGGCTGGCAAGGCCAAAGCGGCCGAACAGGCTGCCAAGGGTCCTGATGCGGCCCGTAGCCCCATGTTGTTCGGCCAGCTGCGTTTCAGGCACGGCGATGTTTCCAGATCAGCCACAGCGCGTGCGGATTGGTGGTGATGTAGCGCCAGGCGAGCTGGCGCGGACGGGTCACCATGCGGTGCAGCCATTCCAGCCCGGCCTTTTGCATCCACATCGGCGCGCGGGGATAATCGCCGGTCACATAATTGTAGAGGCCGCCACAGGTGACGATCCACCCGGCCTTGATCCGGTCGCGGTTGCGCACGCAAAAAGCCTGCTCACGCGGTTTGCCGGTGCCGACCCACAGCACGTCGGGAGCGGCTGCGTTGATCTGATCGATCACTGCATCCTCTTGCTCCGCCGTCCAGAAACCGTCGCGGCGGCCCGCCAGTTTGAGGCCCGGCGTGGACTGGCAGATCCGGCGTGCGCATTCGGCATTCACCTGATCTTCGCCGCCCAGCAGATAGTAGCTGACGCCATGTTCAGCGGCGAGTGGCAGGCTGTCGATGAACATGTCGGTCGTGCTGGACCGGTCGGCAATGGGGGGCTGGCCGAACCAGCGCGACGCGGTGACGATGATCTGCCCGTCGGCATGGATCAGGTCCGCCTGGGCCAGGTCATCGCGGAAGCGCGCATCGGTGGCGTTCATGGACAGGCCCTGTCCATTGCAGTCGAACACCAGCAATGCAGGCTGTTTCAACATCCGGCGCAGCGGGGCGTCGCGCACCATCTTGTTGATGAGGGCGTCCAGGGACAGGGTCGATACGGCAACGCCGCCGACCATCGCCCGCTTTTCCTGTTCGACCGGAGGAAAGGGCTGATGCAGCGCATGTTCGGCGCTCATGCGATGACCGTGCCTGCGATCGGAACGCCTTGTCGGTCAAGATCGTCGATGATCCGCCGCATGTCCGCGATAGCCGTGTCGCCCCGCCGCGCCACGATGACGGCGGCGTCGAACCCGGCAAGGATGCTGCCAAAGGGGGTTTGATCGCCCTTGCGCTCGGCAAGGTAGAACAGCATCGACGTGTCCCGAAGGCCCCAGCCATTGGCGGTTTCGGCCAGCGGACCACGAGTGATCAGGCTGGTGGCGCTGCCCGAAGCGCGTCCGGCGGTCATCAGCCAGAGGCGGTCGATGGCCGTGCGGGCTGCAGGGAGAAGGGCTGCGCTGCCCATCAGCTGTTCGGCCAGGCCCGCCTTGTTCGCGACCCGGAACAGCCGGTCGAGACGGGGCGTGCCCATGTCTCCGTCGATCAACATTGTCGGGCCATCCATCTGCGCCAGCACGACGGCGAGGTTCGCGGCCATGATCGCCGCCTCTTCGCCGGCATCGATCGACAGCACCGCGAGGCGGAGGGACGATGGATCGCCTGATTTCGCCACCGCGCGCATTTTTGCGCGGACGGTCCGTACCTTGGCCGCATAGGGGCTGGCGGGATCGAAGGCGGCGACGACCAGCGGGTCTATCCGCTCATCCCCCTCCGGCAGAAGCGCAAAGCCGCCCTGCAACGCTGCCAGCAGTCCGGCGGCGTCATCGTCCAGCAGGCCAAGGTCAACGGCCGCTTCGTGGAATGGCAGCCCCTGCGACCGGGCGTGCGCATCGACGCGGTTGACGTCCGATTCCGCGAGGAAACCGTTGTCGACCGCCAGTTTCGCAAAACTTTGATGGTCCCTGGCACGGGGGCGCAGCGCGCCACCGCCCCCTGGCATCATATGGGCTGGGGCACCTGCCGTAGAACGCAGTCTCATGCGGCCTCCTGCTGTTTGAAGAGCCAGCCGTTCCGCGCAGGGATCGGCTTTAGTTCGGTGATGACGTCGACTTCGGTTGCGCGGGCCACGCCAGCGGCGGAGCGGACGCGGGGGCGCAGGATTTCGGCCATGACGACCGTGGTGATGCCGCCGATCAGGCCCAGGGCGGCACCCGCGACCAGCCACAACATCAGGTTGGGCTTGGCTGGAAGCAGGGGCACAGACGCCTTGTCCAGCAGGCTGGCATTGGGCTGCGAAATCTGGCTTTTCAGCGTGGCTTCGTTGAAGCGCTGGCGCACCGTGTCGAAGGTCTGGCGTGCGGCGTCCACGTCCCGCTGCATGATCATCAACTGGTCCTGCACGTTGGACATGCGGATCATGCGATCTTCCTGCCCGGCCATGTTCGAACGCAGGTCACCTTCGCGCCGGGTTGCCGCGCGGCTGTTCGCACTGACGGCCCCGGCCTGACTGCCCCTGGCGGACGCCAGTTTCGACTGAAGTTCGGACAATTGCGCGCTTGCGGCCGCCATGGTGGGGTGATTGGGGCCCAGCGTCTTGGACAGTTCCGATACCCTGGCCGACTGGGTCGCGACCTGTTCCTGCAGGTTCTGGACGATCAGCGATCCTTCGATGTCAGACACCGAACCTGCCCCGGCCTTGGACCGTGCGGCGGCTGCTTCGGCCTGCGCTTGCGTGAGTTGATAGGACATGTTCTTCAGCTTTTCGGCTTCAAGATCCATGCGGTTGATGCCGATGATGTCATGCGCACGCTGAAAATCGGACAGGCGTTTTTGCGCCATTTCATAGCGATGGCGCACTTCCTTGGTCTGTTCATCAAACCATTTGGCCGATCCGCGGGCGGGGGAGGCGCGCAGTTCGACCTGTTCGCGCATGTAGATCTGCGCCGTCAGGTTCGCGACCTTTGCCGCGATTGCAGGATCGGCATCCATATATTGCAGTTGCAGGACATTGCTCTGGCGCCCGGTCGTGACGGTCAGGCCGGCGCGGACGCGATCCGCCGCTTGCTGCAGCCGCGCGGCGGGGGAAATATCCTTGGGCAGGGCATCGACGAAGCCCGCTTCCTTCGCCACGGCGTTGATTACCTTGGCCGATCGGATAACGTCGGTCTGCGTGCCAAGGATGCTGTCCACATCGACGCGCGCGCCCTGTTGTGCGTTGGAATCGGTCGGATCGGTTTGCGACAGGTCCATCAGCAACGAAGATGTCGCGGCATATTGGCGGGGTTGTAGAAAGGCGAAGATGGCGACGACCAGGAACAGCGCGCCGCCCAGCAGCAGCGCCGTGCGCCAGCGCGCCTGCACCGCCGACAACAGGTCCATGGGGTTCATGGTCATAGCCCGTCCACTCCCTTGAGCATGGCGCGCATTTCCTCTGTCGGGGTCGGCGGCGGGGGCGCCGCTGACACGGGCTGCTTGGCCATCAGCAGCAGGAATTGCGGGGCCAGCGTATCTTCGAACATGAACAGCTCTCCACCCGGCATCGGCGTCAGCGCAGGTTCCAGCCGCCGCATGGCGTCGGTCGCGAGCCCTTCGTTGATCGATCCGCCGCCCAGCACTTCGTCGCCCAGGCGGACGAGCCGGTCGAAGGAGATGGTCGACATTTGCGACGCCGCCACGCCCGCCAGAGCGATCATGCGGCGGCTGGTGGTGGCGTCCCACAGGATGCGGCGGAACAGGGCGTGGGTCGCGCCGCTCATCTCCGCCCAGTCTTCCAGCGCGCAGGCAAGCCCCTGGTCCACGTCGGACAGCGTCATGCGATCGCGCCCGCCCGCTTCGGTGACGAGCGCGGCCTGCATGCCGAACAGCCGTGCATGATAGGGCGAACCCATCGCTGCCCCGGCCAGCGCATCAAGTGCGTCGGGATCGAGTTGAAGCCGGGCGTTTTCAGCGCAGCTCAGCAGCAGCCGTTCCAGTTCCGGCTTAGGAATGGCAGCGACCCGCTGCGGGGCGATGTGCCTGCGCAGCGACGGGTGCGCCGCGATCAGTCCGTCCACGTCTCCGGCGATGCCGACCAGCACGACCTGAACCGGCGAGTGGATGTCGGTCAGCAATTTGAGCAGGGTCGCCACGTCGGATTTCGCTTCGTCCGAGCGCACCCGGTCATATTCGTCCAGGATCAGGATGGATCGTTGCCGCACATCCTCCACCAGCAACGCCGCCAGACGGGTCACGTCCAGCGGTTCGTTCATCAGCTTTCGCGCGCGTTCCTGCCCCGCCGCGCTCATCGGCAGTTCGGTGAGGAACGGTCGGAAGAGCGAGTCGAAGTCCGCGTCGCCGCTGGCCGATCCGTAAAGGGCGATGCAGCCTGCTTCATCGGCCAGGTCGCCGAACACGCGCGCGAGGGACGTCTTGCCGGACCCGCGCGTGCCGAAGATGACGGCGTGTTTGCGCTGAACCACGATGGCTTCGACCAGCCGTTCCAGTTCGCTGTTGCGCCCGGCCAGGCCGTGGCGGTCGGACACCGGCATGGCCGTGTTGAAGGCGTTGTAGATGGAATCGCGGCGCAGGCTGATCGGCTTGATCGGCGCGGCCATCGCGCCCATCGACAGGGGGCGCGGATCGTCGTCCTGCACCTGCTGCGGGGCGGGGCGGAAACCCGGCTGGACGGGGGTGTCCAGCAGCAATGGCGGTGGGGCCGCCGGTGCCGCCCGCGACGCGGTGACGCCATCGTCCGCGCGCGCCATGCTGCGGCGGAAGGACAGGAGCCAGTCCAGCATGCCGCTGGGCCGGTCGTGCACGAAGCCTTGATCGATTGCGGTCAAAACAGCTTCTCCCGGATGATGAGAACGTCTTCGGGCCGGACGGGATCGTCGAGATCGGCCTGGATTTCCTTGCCCTCCCGACGGACCTTGATGCGCTTTGTCGATCCGGCGAGCGTCGGGCCGCCAGCGAGCGCCAGCGCCTGCCGGAAGCTTTGCCCCGGCGCGTAGGAAAAAGCGCCGGGATCCTGCACCTGGCCGTAGACGTAGATTTTTTCGGCAGGCGGCACGAACAGGATGTCGCCGGGTTTAAGCATGCGATTGGCGCCAGCGGTCATGTCGGCCAGCGAGATACGGACAGGGCCGCTGCCGTCGGCGGGCGTCAGCACGACCGCATTCGCGCCCGCCGTGGTCGATCCCCCGGCCTTTGCCAGCATGGATGCGACCGTATAGTTGCGGTCGAGCGGGTAGTTGCCCGCCTGCGGCACATTGCCCAGCACGGTGACGAAGCGGCTGACGAAGTTGCTGACCTCTACATTGACCGAAGGACTGGTGAGGTAGCCGCCCGCCGCATAGCTGGACGCGATCGCCTGAGCGAGCTGTGCCGTGGTTTTGCCGCGCGCCGAAATCGGGCCGATCAGGGCGAGGGTTACGGTGCCGTCCGCCTTGATCCGTGTGGTGGAGGACAGATCCGGCTGGCCGAAGATGGCGATCTTTACCTCATCGTCGGGACCAAGCAGATAACCTGTGTCCACCGCCGCCTGGGGAGGAGCGGTGGTCGGCGCGGTTTGTGCATAGGCGCCCAGACAGGCCGAAAAAGCGAGGCCGGTCGACAGGCATTTGAGGAGAGTTTCAGCTTTCACAGCTCAAGCTCCTTCATGTTCGAGGTCAAAATCGGAGCGCCGCGCCCAGCGTCACCTGCGTGCCGCTGAAATTGGCGACGCTGGTGTCGGTGCGACGCACATAATGCTGGGCGTCGAGCACCACGTCGGCGCGGTCGGACAATTTGCGTTTCAATGTGCCGCCAAACCGCCGGTTGCGGTCTGCCGTGATCGAAAAGGGGCGCAGGGCGGCGTCCTGACGGAATTTGCGTCTTTCCCATTCGGCATAAAGTCCGGCCGAGGTGAGTTCCGAAATAGCGAATTGTCCTTCCACCCGGTGGCGGGTGCGGATGGCGAAGCCGCTGGCGATCAGGCTGTCATTGACGACGTCCCGCTTAGTCGTGGCGGTCAGTTTCAGGCGGGGCACGACGCTGCTCGACAGGCTGACGTCCCAGCCCAGGCCGTCATAGCTGCCGACGGCGGCGGAATCGCTGGCGACGTCCAGCCAGCGCAGTTCGGCGTCGATCTGGGTGATGGGGGATACGGAACGCTGGAATTTCAGGCCCCAGCTATTGATCCGGTTTTCGACCCCCAGGGTCCGCCGGTCGCTGTTCACCCGTTCGTAAAAGGCGGTGAACGTGCCGAGGCTGGGCTTATGATAGCCAACGCCGCCCATGAAGCTGTCGCTTGTCTGGTCGGCAAAATCGAACGCATCGGCATTGCGGGTCATGTCCCGTCGGTAGCTGGCCACGGGGAACAGGCCCGGTCGTTCGCAATTCAGGTCCGCGCCAAAGGTGGTGAAGCGTTGCAGATTTTCCGTCTGCTGGTTCAGGTCGCCATAGTCGGCGCGCTGTTGCCGGTATGACGCCAGCGGCGTGACGGAACAGGTGGCGCCGAAACGGATAACCGCCTTGGCTTCCGTATCGATCCTGAGCTTGCTGCGCTGTCCTTCGGAAATGAAACGATCATAGCCTACACGTCCGCGCAGCAGCAGGTCGTGCCGACCGATGGGCTTGCCATAGGCAAGTTCGACCCAGGGCGTCACGATCAGATCATCGGTCGGATCCTCCACCCGATCATCGACCCGATACACATTATCGTCATAGAGCAGGTCGAGACCAGCCGTGGCGGTCAGCCCCATCGTCTTGACCCGGCTTTCATCGTCAAGATCGTTGATGTTCACGCCGGTCGTTTGCGCGCACAATATAGTCGGCGCGCCCGCAGCAATCATGCACCCGGCAAGCACCGCTGCTGCGGAACCATGCGAGGTAAATGATTGTTTTGCAGGCGCAAAAAAGCGCTTCCGAAAACGCGGAATTACAGGATTAATCAAACGCAGACCCTTTATTGCATTGCAGCAACTCAGGTCATGCTAGTCGCATTTTCTGACAAAACGAACCACCGAGGATGCGGTTGGTCGCGACAATCCAACGGCTCAGTTGGTCGCAAAAGCGGTGTTTTGCGATCGCCCTTGAAAGGCCGTTTTTCGTTAATCTGGGAGCAAGCTAAATAGCGCTTTTTTGGTCAGAGGATGACGTAGATGATCCCCGCCACGACTCCGGCGAATGTCAGGATGCCCGCCCATCGGGACAGCAGTTCGACGCCGCGATCGGCACGATCTGCAAAAGACGCAGCGGGAAGTGGGGGCGGAATGACAGTGCCCTCCGCCTGGGGCCGGGCCTGAGAAGGTTGCGCCACGGCAACCGTTGCAAAATCGTCCGCCACGTTTCGATGTCCGCCTGTTCGTGATGACGGACATATCGGATTTCGTGCCTAACAAACAGTTATCGCTGCGTTGGAAACGACCGCATCTCATCGCAAAATCGGGGGGTGTTGCTCAAACGCCCACCGACCAAGTCAGTAGGCGTTGCGATGCACCAGCACGTTGAACGTGCCGATAAGGATGCCGATGTCGCGCATCAGGCTCCAGCCGTGGAGATATTCAAGGTCCGCTTCGACGCGGTTCAATATGTCGCGGCGGGTTTCAGTCGCTCCGCGAAAACCGCGGATCTGGGCCAGGCCGGTGATGCCGGGCTTGAGCGCGTGGCGGTGCCAATATTGGCGGTCGACCTGCCAGAAAAGCTGTTCTTCCGCCGTGGAGCCAAGGGCATGCGGGCGAGGTCCGACCAGGCTCATTTCCCCCAGCAGCACGTTGATCATCTGGGGCAGTTCATCGATGCTGGTCTTGCGGATGAATGCGCCGACCCGTGTGATGCGGTCGTCGTCGCGCTGGGTGGAGGCCGCCCCGGCAGCATCGCAGCGTTCGACCCGCATGCTGCGGAATTTGAGAATGTGGAAGAGGCGATTGCCCCGACCGATTCGTTCCTGCCTGAAGAAGATCGGCCCGGCGGAATCCAGCCGGATCGCGATGGCGACGGCGATCAGCAGCGGCGACAATGCCATCAGCAGCGGCACGGTGATCGCGATGTCCAGCAATCGTTTCTTTGCACGGTTTGCAAGGTTCAGCGGCCCGCGCGCCACCACCAGCGTCGGGACGCCACGACAATTTCGCACGGCGAGCGGCGCCATGGGATCAAGTTCCGGCACGATGATTTCGCCGAGGATATTCGCGCCCTTCAGCATCTGCGCCCAGTCGGCCTTGCGGTCGCCGGGGCAGGAAATGACGACCCGGTCATAGTCGCGCAGCAACGTGCCCAGACGGTGCAACATATAGGGATCGTCAAGATCGGCCCTGATGCCAGCGGCGGCGGCGTCGACCAGCACCATTCCGGTGACGTCGTCGGGGATGGCCCCGTCGTCGATGATCAGCAGTTGAGCGAAGAGATTGTCGCTGAAGTTCCGGCGAACCGACTGAACGATCAGCAGACGCTGGAGCGCCAGCAGCGCGCCGCTGCACAATATCCCCGTGGAGATGCCCAGCCGTGACAGGTCCCCCGTCGCCTTGAGTGAAAATACGACCAGCAGGAAGATCAGCAGCGTGCCAGCGAACGCCATGATGGCATTGCGCAGCGATGGGGTGATGCGGGTAAGGCAGACCGGATTATAGGCCTGGTTATGGAAGGCAACCGCGCCATAGACGGCCATGCCCCCGGCCAGGGGGTGCCAGAATTCGCCTGCGGCCAGCGGCACGCCAGCCACGCGCAGGCCGATGGCAAAGCCCGCCCCCAGCGCCGCCATGTCGGCGACGAACAGCAACAGGCACAGCCAGAGCCGAACGGTTCGCTGAACAGCGGATGTGGCAGGCTGGCGACTGGGAGAACCTTCGATCGCCAGATCAATTTTCGACATCTGCAACCCTTTTCATGTCGTAACGTCGTGGCATGGCCAGCCTGTAAGGGTCGGCCCGCGTGCATCAGACATTCGCAGCTTTGTTTATTTATGTTGCGCAGCAGCAGGCCATAAATGTCAGGGGCAGGCAATCGGGGGTGGGACGCCCGGACGATCTTTTCCGATGATCCGTTGGGTTGTGAGGATGTTCCGCCCCGCAGGCGCGACCAATGGAAAATTCATGTGCCGCAATGCACACAAAATATTAACCAATGTGAGACGAATCAGCGCGATAGGCCGCGCGGGTCAGTCGATGATCCACCAAACTACGCCTACGACCGCGATCGCCAGCGTGGCCGGGCCTGCCCAGCGGGACAGGAGTTCGACACCTGCTTCGGCCCGTTCCGCCGACAGGAGGCGCCAACGCGCCGGTGATGAATGGTCGACAGCCCTGCCCGAAACATCATCATGACGAGGGGTTGTGCGAAGCCCGACCGTGGCGGGACTTTTGTCATCAACTTGAGGTGGCAGGTCTGTCATTTGCAATGGCCCCAGGCGTCAACCGCCTTCACCTTCGACAGATAGCGCCTTTGTCCGTGATTTTGAAGGGTAAGGCGCTATTTCCTGTCCGCAATAGACCCGGACGCCATGAATTGGGCAGCCAGCTTTAAAAGGATGAAGCCAGTTCCAAAATGAGACGCGCAAGCTTCTGCAATTCCACGGCAATATTGTTGCCTTGACCTGGATCAATTTGTTTCCATCTTGTCATCATCAGATGGTCATGACTTAATGCCCATGCAGGCATTTGCCCGCATTGCGACCCGAACTGCCCCGCTCCTCATATATGTGGAGCGGGGCTTTTGGTTTATATGCGGTTGGAGTGCGGCTTCATCCTGCCGCGCTAAACGGACGGACCATCGCACATCCCTTCTGCTGGAGCGGGTGCTTCTGCAGGGGATGGCTCCCCGCCTTCGCGTCAGCAGATTGCTTATATTTTCAATGAAATTTCCCCGCTTCTTTTCTTCGTCGGCCTGCGACATGGCCATCGACCTTGGCACCGTGAACACCGTTATCTATGTGCGGGATCGCGGCATCGTGCTGAACGAACCGTCCGTCATCGCCATAGAAACGCGCCAGGGCTCTCGCCGGGTCAAGGTCGTCGGCAATGAAGCCAAGCTGATGATGGGCAAGACGCCTGCGAATATTCAGGCGATCAGGCCGTTGCGCGACGGGGTTATCGCCGATATCGACGTGGCCGAGCAGATGATCAAACATTTCATCGACAAGGCGCTGAACGGCAGCCGGTTTGGGCGGCGTCACGAAGTCGTGGTCTGCGTGCCTTCAGGCTCCACCATGGTGGAGCGGCGGGCTTTGCGGGATGCCGCATCCAACGCTGGCGCAGCGCGCGTGCAGTTGATCGAAGAGCCGATGGCGGCGGCGATCGGCGCGGACTTGCCCGTTACGGAGCCTCGCGGGGCCATGGTCGTGGATATTGGCGGCGGCACGACCGAAGTCGCCGTTCTGTCCTTGCGCGGGGTGGCCTACAGCAATTCGGCGCGCGTCGGTGGAGACCGGCTGGATGAAGCGATTGCGTCCCATATCCGCCGGACCCACAACCTCATGATCGGCGAAGCCACGTCCGAACGGGTGAAGTGTGAAATCGGCGCAGCCACCGTGCCTGATGGCGAAGGACGGCGCATCATCGTGAAGGGCCGCGACCTGGTGAACGGGCGTCCGGCCGAAATGACGATCAGCGAGACGGAAATCGCGGAGGCTCTTGCCGAACCGGTCGGCCAGATCAAGATGGCCGTCATGACGGCGCTTGAACAGACTGCCCCCGAACTGTCGGCCGACATTATCGAGGAAGGCATCACCCTGACCGGCGGCGGCGCTTTGCTGCGGCGGCTGGACGAAGCACTGATGGATGTTACCGGCCTTCCGGTGAGGGTTGCGGACAGCCCGCTGACCTGCGTCGCCACCGGCGCGGGCAGGGCGCTGGAGGACGGCGCTTACGAGGGCGTGCTGACCATATCCTGAGGAGGGATGCGGTCAGCTTGCCATGGCCGGCATGAAGGCCGCTGCGCTGCGCCAGAGCATGTAGATGGCGACGACAAAGATCAGGCCGGCGAAGACGGTTGTGAGGCGGCCGCTCCTTTCGCCCAGCCTTTCGGCAGCGCGTGTTCCGCCAACGCTGCCCACGACGCCGCCGAGGACGAAGACCAGCGCCAGAAGCCAGTCCACCAGGCCGGAAAAAGCGTAGTTGGCAGCGGTCGCAAGCCCGAAAGCCGTGACCGCGACAAGCGATGTACCGACGGCCATCAGCATCGGCATTCCGGTCGACGCGACAAGGCCGGGCACGATCAGAAAGCCGCCGCCAATGCCGAAAAATCCTGAAAAAATGCCTGAACCCAGTCCGTAGGCGACGACCTTTGGTGCTTTTTCGGCGTTGCATTCCACGCCAGGGTTGCCAGGGTTGGCCCGGCCCCGGAGCATCAACGCTCCCACAAGCAGCATCACCAGGGCGAACAGCAACAGCAGCTTGTCGCCGTCCACCATCTTGCCGAAGGTGGAGCCTGCCAACGCTCCCACAATGCCCGCCGCCGCGTAGATGCCGCCGCACCGCCATTTTACATGATGAGCGCGGGCGTGGCTGACCAGCCCGGCGGCGGCATTGGCTGCTACGGCGAGCGCGCTGGTCCCGATCGCGACATGGGCGCTTGGCACTCCGACCAGATATACCATCAGCGGCACCGCAAGGATTGAGCCGCCGCCGCCAACCAGCCCAAGCACGAAGCCGACCAGTCCGCCCGACACGGCGCCAAGCACGTAGTGAAGGCTATCCATGGTAGCTGCCGGGGATCATCCGGGGCCCTTGCGTCATCAAGCGGTGCAGCGCCATGCCCACCAGCATGGCCAGGACGAAAGGGGCGGCTGACAGGGGCGCGAGGGCCAGGCTGGCGACCGCAGGGCCGGGGCACAGGCCGCCAAGGCCCCAGCCAATACCGAACAGGATAGCGCCCAGTGCCAGTTTCCAGTCGATCCCGCGCGTTTCGGGAAGGTTGAAGGTCGATCCTGCGAGTGGGCGCTCCAGCCGTTTTTGTACGATCCAGGCGAGCGCCATCGGAATCATGGCCCCGCCCATGACAAAGGCGAGCGTCGGGTCCCACGGGCCCAGCAGGTCAAGGAAGGCGCGCACGCGCATCGGGTCGGCCATCCCGGACAATGCAAGGCCAGCCCCGAACAATGCGCCCGACAGCAGGGCGAGGGTGATCCTGATCACAAGCCACCTGCAAGGCGCAGCGCCGCGACAGTGATGAAGCCGCTCGCCATGAAAAGCCCCGTCGCGAGAACCGAGCGGAGCGAAAGGCGGGAAACGCCGCAGACGCCGTGACCGCTGGTACAGCCTGACCCCATCCTTGTGCCAAAGCCGACAATCAGTCCCGCGATCAGCAGCAGGCTCAGTGCCGGAAAGCGCGCAGGGACCGCGCCGGACAGCAGCGACAGGATCAATGCTCCCAATGGCAGCCCGATCATGAAGGCTGCCGCGATGCTGCGGGGCGCGCCGCTGTCGGCCAGGCCTGTTGCGCGGGCCACCAGCCCGCTGACACCGGCTATTCGGCCAAGGCCCAGCAGCATGATCGCTGCGGCGATGCCAATCATCAGGCCGCCGATCAGGCCTTCGACCGGCTGGGCGTGAGGGAAGGCGGGGATCATAGCTGGTTCACCGGGATCTTGAGGTAAGCGACGCCATTGTCTTCAGGCGGCGGCAAATGTCCCGCCCGCATGTTTACCTGGATCGACGGCAGGATCAGGCGCGGCATGTCCAGCGTGCGGTCGCGGGCTTCGCGCATGGCGACAAAATCATCTTCGCTGATGCCGTCATGAGCGTGGACGTTGGCGCGGCGTTGTTCCGCAACGGTGGTTTCCCAGACATAATGGTCACGGCCTTCCGGCAGATAGTCGTGACACATGAACAGGCGTGTTTCGGGCGGTAGTTCCAGCAAGCGGCGCAGGGAACGGAACAGTTGGCGCGCGTCGCCGCCGGGGAAGTCGGCCCGCGCGGTGCCATAGTCCGGCATGAACATCGTATCCCCGACGAAGACCGCATCGCCGATGACATAGGCGACGCAGGCGGGCGTGTGTCCCGGCACGTGAAGCACGGTCACTGACAGATTGCCGATGTTGAAAAGGTCGCCGTCTTCCCAGAGATGGTCGAACTCTGACCCGTCACGCCGGAATTCGGCGCCCGCATTGAACAGCTGCCCAAAGCTGTTTTGCACCTGGCGAATATGGCTGCCGATTGCGATTTTTCCGCCCAGCTTCTGTTGCAGATAGGGCGCGGCGGACAGATGGTCGGCATGGGCATGCGTTTCCAGATGCCAGTCCACGGTCAGTCCCTGCTGTCCGACATAATCGATTATCGGATCGGCAGGGTCGAAACTCGTCCGCCCGGATGCGGGATCATAAGCAAGAACGCTGTCGATGACAGCGGCGCGCCGTGTCTCTGTGTCGTGAACCACATAGGTTACGGTGGAAGTGGGCGCGTCGAAAAAGGCCTGGATCACCGCTATGCCCGTGCGCGCGGCGAGCACCTGTTGTGCGGCTTTCGTGACTATTTCATCGGGCATGTGACGATCCATGATTTATCATTTACAATAATAATGTAATTATATAGTCTGAAATCGTCAAGGGCTTCCCTCCCGGTAAGCCCGCTTGCAGGGACGCGGACATGAGTGACGGAATGATCGATGCCACGACTGCCCTGCGAATCGGCGATATGGCTCCCGATTTTCAGGCGCGTTCGACACAGGGGGGCTTTCAGCTTTCCGCATTGCGAGGGCAGTGGGTGATCTTCTTTTCCCATCCTGCCGATTTCACGCCGGTATGCAGTACGGAATTTTCCGCATTGGCGCGCAGGCAGGCGGAGTTCGATGCGCTGGGTTGCAAGCTGGTCGGATTGTCGGTCGACAGCCTTTACGCTCATCTGGCCTGGGTGCGCGCGCTCAGGGAAGTGTTTGATGTAGAGATCGGCTTTCCCATCATCGAGGATCCGAGCATGGCCGTGGGGCGGGCCTATGGGATGATCGGGGAGGGCGCGACCAGCAGCATGACGATGCGATCGACCTTCTTCATCGACCCCCACGGCGTCATTCGCGCGACCACCTGCTATCCTCATAATGTGGGGCGTTCGGTGGATGAGATGCTGCGGCTGTTGTGCGCGTTGCAGCAGGTCGACCGGACCGACAGGCTGACGCCCGAAGGCTGGGCACAGGGGCAGCCGCTACTGCTTCCCCCCGTCGATCAGGCCGATGCCGCGCCTGACTGGTTCTGCCGGTTCGAGCAACAATCGTGAACGGGCTGTTTGAAGATCGCGATGCCGCGAGCGCAGCTGTCGAGAAGATCAAGATATTCGCCCAGCCCCAGCGTTTGATGATCCTGTCATGCTTGTTGCGGGGGGAGCGCAATGTCGGGGAAATCGCGGAGCTGACCGGCATTGTCCAGCCAGCGCTCAGTCAGCAACTGGGCGAGTTGCGCCGTGCCGAACTGGTTCACACTCGCAGGGAGGCCAAGCAGGTCTGGTATATGCTCGCCGATGACGCTGTTGCCCTGTGCGTGCGAAACATCGAAGCGATCTTTGCAGGGATTGGTCCGGCAGAGCCCGTTGTTTCGGATGAGTGGGCCAGTCGTGCGGCGGTGGGAGTGGGGGTCAATGCGGGTGTGGCAGGTTTCGCGCGTGTTATTGAGGGATGATGGTGCCGGAACCTGCCCGCGTCCCCCGGAAGTCACGTTAGATCGACTCCGGTTTTGACGACCTTAGGCGCTGTGCAACCGCAACTGAAAAGAACCGCGCCATGCTGGTGGGCGGCTTCCGCATGGTCCTGACCTGCTGGCGGCGCTCGCCGGTTTTCGTTCACTCGGTTCAGCGCCATCGGAACGCCTACAACGGCTTCACCCTTGCAATGCCCTGGTCCGCTGCCCGGACCAACGGATTGCGGACCGGCAAGCTGAAACAGTCGGCAGCCACTTCGAACAGGTCTCCGACCTTCGTCTGCACCTTGTCGGTGAAGGAGAGGGTGGCTGTACCGAAGAAATGCACATGCACGTCGCCTGGCCGCCGGAACTGCGCATATTTGAAATGGTGATGTTCAAGATTGTGGATGCTGTGCGACATGTTGGCTTCACCGGACAGGAATGGCCGTTCCCACAGGGTTTCGCCGTCTCGCAAGATGCGGCTGATGCCACGAACATCGGCAGGCAAGTCGCCCAGCAGCAATTCCGGTCCCAAGGCCGCCTGCCGTAGCTTGCTATGCGCGAGCCATAGATAATTGACCCTTTCGGTCACATGATCTGAAAATTCATTGCCGAGGGAAAAGCCGAGACGAAAGGGCGTGCCGTCCGGGCCGTTCAAATAGATGCCTGCAATCTCAGGCTCTTCGCCTCCATCACCGGCGAAGTGCGGCATGGCGAGGGGAGCGTCCGGCGATACCAGGATCGATCCGTCGCCCTTGTAGAACCATTCCGGCTGCACTCCTTCCTGGCCGTCACCGGGCTTACCGCCCTCTTCGCCCATCAGGAACATGCGCATGCTGTCGGTGGCATGCCCTGCGGCAGCCGCTTTGTGCATTTTGTCGCGGCCTTCGGCGGAACCCAGATGGGTTAGACCAGTCCCGCTGATCAGCAGATGCGCTGGATCCGGGTGGTCGATCGGGGCCAGAAGTCTGACGCCTTGCAGCGAAATTCGGCTTCCACGCAAGGCATTGGCCCGCTCCAGCAGCGTCTTGCCCCTTTCGATAGCGTCGAGAGCGAGGTCGCGAATGGATGAGACCCCCACCAGCTGGTGAGCGTCGCCCTGTGCGTCCAGAGCGGCGACGCCGCGTCCGGCGTCATCGGCATATTGTATGAGTGAACGGATCATGCGGACTCTCTTTCGCCATTGATTCGGCGAGGAAGTTTCCATGGGTTGTCATGCTTCACCGGTACAGGCAGCAGCTCGTCGGGAATGTCCTGATAGCAGACCGGCCGCAGGAAGCGCGCCATGGCCAGGGTGCCGACGGAGGTGGAGCGTCCGTCTGTGGTTGCCGGGAAGGGCCCGCCATGAACCATCGCCCAAGTCACTTCCACGCCGGTTGGCCATCCATTGGCAAGGATCCGTCCGGCTTTTCCCTGGAGCAGGGGCAGTATCCGGGAGGCGGTTGGCTCATCTTCGGGGTCGAGGTGGATGGTGGCCGTCAGCTGTCCCTCCAACCCTCCAATCGCTCGCGCCATTGCGTCTATATCCTTGCAGCGGACCACCACTGACGATGCGCCGAACACCTCTTCCCGCAGGGAGGCGTCGCTGGCGAAAGCTTCCGCGCTGGCGGCAAACAGGGCCGCGCTGCCGCAGGTGGAATGTGCGGGTCCCACAGCCAGCAAATCCGCATTGGGATTGGCGCGCAATGCGGCGACGCCCTTCGTATAGGCGAGGTGGATGCCAGCCGTCAGCATCACTTGAGGCGAAGCGGCTGTCACAGCGCCCGTCGCAGCGGCGAGGAAGCGGTCGAGGTCCGGACCGTCCATGGCGATTACGATGCCGGGGTTGGTGCAGAACTGCCCAGCCCCGAGCGTCAACGACGACACAAAGTCCCTTGCCAGGTCTTCCGCCCGTGCGTTCAGCGCATGGGGCATAAGGATGACAGGGTTGATGGCGCTCATTTCGGCATAAACCGGAATGGGTTCTTCCCGTTTTGCAGCGATGGCCGCAAGAGCCAGTCCCCCCGCGCGCGATCCAGTGAAGCCGACTGCCTTGATGCGCGGATCGGCCACCAGCGCGCCACCGAGTTCATTGCTCGCGCCTGGGAGGTAGGAGAAAACGCCCGGATGCAGATCGCAGGCGGCGACCGCACGGCCGATGGCGCGCGCCACCAGTTCGCCCGTGGCGGGGTGGGCCGGGTGGCCCTTCACGACGACGGGGCACCCGGCTGCGAAGGCGGAAGCCGTGTCGCCCCCCGCAACAGAAAAAGCGAGAGGGAAATTCGATGCGCCGAACACAGCCACGGGGCCGAGGGGTACATTCATGCGGCGCAGATCAGGCCGCGGCGGCGTGCGGTCAGGCATCGCAGGATCGATCGTGATGTCGAGCCAGAGACCGGCGCGGACTTCCGACGCGAAAAGGCGCAACTGGTTTATCGTGCGCGCCCGTTCGCCTTCAAGCCGGGGCCGTGGCAATCCGCTTTCGACCATGACATTGACGATCAGGTCGTCGCCAATCGCTTCAATCTCATACGCCACAGCTTCCAGAAAACTGGCGCGCGCCTCTGGACTGAGCGTGGCGAAGCTTTCTGCCGCGCTTGCGGCTAGCAAGCACGCGTCTGCTACATCCTCATTCCCCGCAGTGGAGAAATATTGTGGGCCGGCATCGCCATTCGTCGCGTCAAACCCTGTGAATTTGGGCGCCCGCTGACGTGCTTCTCTGCCAATTAAAATGCTGCCATCAATCACGAAGGAAAACTCCCGATCATTTTCAGAACTATGCGGGCCATTTTGCTCCTGCGACCAACGGGCGCGCCGCGTCTCTTCGATCTCGCCGAGCCGAGCGCGACAGCGCAGGATGAAACTTGGGTAAAGGAAATCATGGGGCTCGCTAAGCTGTGCGGCTCGTTCGTCTGATTGGCGAAGCCGAGCATTACAAAATTCATAAAAGCAGATATACTCATACAAGTAAAACATCAACCGCAAGCGGTGACTGGGTGGAGCGAAGGTCGAAGTGACCACATCGGCGGGTGAACGACGACGAGGGGGTGGAGATCGCGCGAACGCAGGCAGCAGCCGATCCGCACAAAATGCAACGATGTGGTTTACTTATGGGGCAAGGGACGTATAACGGTCGGCAGTTGATAGGAGATCATGTGCGCCACTCTATTCGCTTGATGACGCTAATCCTTTGCAGCGTCGCTGCCGCTGCGTCGGCCCATGCAGGTGAACTGCCGCGTCTTCGCACGGAAGATGGGCGGCACGCGTTGCTGGTGGATGGCAAGCCCTATCTGATGCTGGGCGCCCAGGTGCATAATTCGAGCAATTATCCCTCGGTACTGCCTCAGGTGTGGCCGGTGATGCAGGCGCTGAGCGCCAATACGATCGAAATTCCCGTCGCCTGGGAACAGTTTGAGCCTACCGAGGGTAGGTTCGACTATAGCTGGGTCGATACGCTGCTCGCCCAGGCGCGTAAAAATGACATGCGCGTTGTGCTGCTATGGTTCGGAAGCTGGAAAAACGGCGATTCAACCTACACGCCGGAATGGGTGAAAAGCGACACGAAGCGCTTCCCCCGTCTGCAGAAGCGGGACGGCCGCCCCACAACCACGCTTTCCCCACTTGGTGAGGGGACACTCGCTGCCGACCGAAAGGCCTTTGTCGCGCTGATGCGGCATTTGCGCGAGGTCGATCGCGAGCACACGGTCATCATGGTCCAGGTTGAAAATGAGATCGGGAGCCACGGCGTTGCTCGCGATTATTCGCCTGCAGCCGATCGGCTTTTCGCCCAGCAGGTGCCCGAAGACATCCGCCGCGCATCAGGAAAGCAGGCGGGGACATGGGCGGAGGTGTTCGGCAAGGAAGCGGACCAGGCATTCGCCGCCTGGACCTATGCGCGGTTCGTGCAGGAAGTGGCTGTCGCTGGCAAGGCGGAGAAGAACTTGCCCCTCTACACCAACGCCGCGGTCTTCGACGCGACGGGCACTGCCATGGCCGCCCAGGTCGCGAGCGGCGGCCCCAATTGGAACGTGCTGCCAATCTGGAAGACGGCTGCGCCTGCGCTGGATCTTATCGGACCTGACCTCTATCTGCCGCTTGAAAAGACCTATCTGGGCCTGCTGGATCGCTATGCGCGGCCAGACAATGCGCTGTTTGTCCCCGAGACGAGCAACGCAATCTGGGCCGTTCGTTTCTTTTGGGCCGCGCTGGGGCGGGGGGCTATCGGCTGGGCGCCATTTGGAATGGATGCGACGAGCTACTCCAATTACCCGCTCGGCGCGCGCAAGTTGGACGCTGCCACAATCGAAGCGTTCGCCGCCCCTTACCGCCTGTTCCGGCCTATCGCGAGCGACTGGGCTGCGATCGCCAGCAAGCACCCGACCTGGGGCACCGCCAAGAACAGCGCGGGTGAGGACTCGACCTCCATGGGCAGCTGGAAGATTTCCGTCACCTATGGGCGCAACAATTTCGACATTCCCTGGCCGGGCATGGAACCGCCGCCTTGGGCGAAGGAGCCTGTCGGTGGCGGTGTGGTCGCTCAACTCGGCCCCAATGAATTTCTGGTTGCCGGGCAATATAGCCGCTTTCAATTCACGCCCGTCGATCCGGCCATGAACGGGCAGATCATGAGCGCGGAGGAGGGGACCTTCATCGATGGCCGTTGGCAAGCAAGCCGCCGCTGGAATGGTGATCAAATCTCCTATGGCTTCAACTTCAACGAACAGCCTGCGCTGCTTCGCGTAAAGCTTTCAACCTACTAGGTTTCTGGATCAGCCTTAACGGTGCGCAAAGGGCGCAAAATACAAACTATTTCTAATCACAACCAAGTCGTCGAGAATTTGAGGGGGTCTGCAGGAACATGGCAAATGACGTGGTCAGAATGATTTTAGGTCCCTGTTCCAGCGCTCGACCGGGGCTGTCTCGGGTCGCCTGCCTGATGGCCACTGGCGCGATGTTGTTTTCCATGCACCCGCTGCAAGCGGCTGGCGCTGACCGATTTGCGACTTATGCGAACCCGGTCGATCTGCCCTACCGCTATCAGGCGCCTTCGCCCTTTCGCCCGCTTCAGCCGCGGCCCAAGGAGTCCTTCCGGGAAGCTGCAGATCCCACGATTGTCTTGTTCAAGGGCCGCTACTGGCTTTTCGCTTCGCACTCGAGCGGCTACTGGCATTCGACGGACCTTCTGCGATGGGAGTTCGTCCAGCCGACCGGTTACGCCGTTGACAAATTTGCTCCGACCGTCGTGGTCATCAACGACAAGCTGTATCTCGCAACCAGCGAGGATACCCGGCATATCTGGATGACCGACGATCCAATGAGCGGAAAATGGCGCGTGGCCGCAGACATCAGTCCGGGCTATCAGGACCCCGCCCTATTTCTGGACGATGATGGACGGCTCTATCTTTACCACGGCCTCGCATCCAAGGGGCCGCTCCATGCTGAGGAGCTTGATCCCAAGACGTTTCAGCCGATCGCGAAGGTGGACATCCCCCAGTCGCGCAAACCGGACGAACGGGGCTGGGAAGTTCCCGGTGACAGGAACGAGAAGTTTAAAGGCATGACCTTCGTCGAGGGCGCCTGGATGACGAAGCGCAAGGGGCGCTACTATCTGGAATATTCAGCGCCTGGCACGGAGTTCAAGACTTATGCCAACGGGATGCTGGTATCGGAAAAACCGTTAGGGCCGTTCGTCTATCAGGATTATAGTCCGTTCGCGTTCAAGCCGACCGGCTTCATTACAGGCGCAGGCCATGGATCGACCTTCCAGGGGAAGGATGGTCAGTGGTGGCATGCGGGAACGATGACGATTTCCCAACGACATATTTTCGAGCGGCGTTTGGGGCTGTTTCCGACGAGCTTCTCGCGATCGGGTGAAGTTATCGCAGACACCTATCTGGCCGATTACCCGCGCTACATCGGGGGGAGCCGCAAACTTACGGGATGGATGCTGCTCTCGCGGCTGAAAAGCGTAAGCGCCTCTTCGACGCTGGACGGATATTCTGCGAAAGATGCGGTCGATGAGGATGTGCGGAGTTGGTGGTCAGCCAAGACCGGCGGGGCAGGCGAATGGTTTCAGATAGATCTCGGCGCGCCCAAGCGGATCGAGGCGGTGCAGATCAACTTCGCCGATCAGGACGCCAAAGCGCTGGGGGTCAGCGCGGACGTCTATAATTATATCCTCGAACTCTCACTGGATGGCCGGACATGGAAAGCCGCGGTCGATCGCTCGCAAAACGGCGTCGATGCTCCCCATGACTATGAGGTCCTCCCCAAGCCAGAGCGGGCTCGCTTTGTCCGTTTGCGCAACATCCATTCGCCTGATGGGGGGAAATTTTCGCTCTCGGATCTGCGGGTCTTCGGCAATGGTGGAGGCGTAAAGCCCGCCAAAGTGCGCCGCGCGTCTCTTCGCCGGGACGGCGATGACGGGCGCAGCGCAGTGATCAACTGGGCACCGGCAAAGGGGGCCGAATTCTACGTCGTGCGGCTTGGGGTTCGCCCCGACCTGCTGAACCAGAATTACCAGGTTTATGATGGAAAGACGTCGATCACCGTAGCGAGCCTCAACATTGGGAAAGGCTACTGCGTCACGATCGATGCGGTGAACGAAAATGGCATCACCCGCGGGGGGAGGCCTGCCTGTTCACGATGAGCGGGCGTTCACACGCTCAAAATTCCCAATGTTACAGAAAAACAGGATAAAAGACCGATGGATGAGATGCCTGTCTGGACACGCCGCCAGTTCACAGCCCTGAGCGGAGCGGTTGGCGCCGCCGCGTTGACTTCGCCGGCGTGGGCGGAGGAAGCGAGCCAGGTTGTTGAAATAGATCTTCGGCGCGAAACAGGCAAGCTGGACCATATCTGGTCACGCGTCATGGGATCGGATCGTGCGGCGATCACGATGAGAGAGCCCTGGCGTAAGGATCTCGAACGCTTCAAGAACGAAGCCGGTCTTAAACGCGTGCGTTTTCACGGAATTTTCAATGATGAAATGGGCGTGGGCGCGAACGGCAATTTCCAGAACGTCAACGCCGTCTATGATGGCCTGCTGGACCGTGGCGTGCAGCCCTTCGTCGAACTGAGTTTCATGCCGCAGGCCTTGGCGAGCGGAACGAAGAAGTTCGGCTTCTACAGGGCTGATGTCAGCCCTCCGCGCTCGATGGAGAAATGGTCCGAACTGGTCGAGAAGTTTGTGCGGCATCTGGTACAGCGTTATGGCGCGTCGGAAGTGCGGCAATGGTATTTTGAAGCCTGGAATGAACCGAACCTGACGTCCTGGTTTTGGGGTGGAACGCAGGAGCAATATTTCGAGCTTTACAAGGCGAGCGCTCGCTCGGTTAAGGCTGTTGACCCGTCGATCAGGATCGGCGGCCCGGCGACCTCTGCTATCCAATGGATCCCGCAGTTTCTGGAATATTGCGAAAAGACTGGCACGCCGGTCGATTTCGTATCCACCCACATTTACCCTGGCGATGACCAGGCGATGATCTTTGGCAAGGCTAATCGATACCGGGAATATGACGTCGTGCCGGCGGGCGTGGCGCTCGCCCGCAAGCAGATCGATGCGACGCGGTTCAAGGGAGCCGAATTGTGGTTGAACGAATGGTCATCCGACAGCCCGGCGATGATCGCGCACGCCATTACGCAAAGCCTTCCTCACTGTCATGCCATGGGTCAATGGCAGATCAGCGGCGAATATGAGGAAAATATGGTCGCAAACTGGGTCTTCAAGGAAGGACAGAATGGTTGGGGAATGCTGGCCCGGGGCAGCGTCGCGAAACCCGAGTTCAACACCTATAAGTTGCTCAATCGCCTGAGTGACCGCAGACTTGCGGTAAAAGGACCCGCCCTGGCCTCGACAATGGACGGGGGAAAATTTGCCGCTCTGGTCTGGAATCTCGCCGATGTGCAGCAGGCGCCAGGCATCCCCGGCGCGAGCAGGGAGCGCAAGGTTACAGGTACGCGCAAAGCGATGCTCGTGAGGATGCGCGGCGCGCAGGCGGGGCAGCGGGTACAGGTGAGTTATGTCGATCAGGAGCGCGGTTCCCCTTATCCTGCATGGCGCGCCATGGGGTCTCCGCAATATCCCACGCGAGAGCAGATGGACGCCATCCGCAAATCTGCGGAGTTGGCTGCGCCTGAATTGAAAACGCTCAATGGACGTGGCGAAATCATCCTGGATCTTCCGCCAGAAGGCGTAGCGCTGGTCGAGGCTGTCTGATCCTGGGAAGGATGGTCTTCAGGCTGTAACATTGACCGACCCGAATGCGGACGGCCGACGATGTTTGCCGTGATGTCGCGTGTGTTGCGCCTGAATGGCCCAAGTTAATAATCGAGAGAGAGATCAGATCATGTTCGCCAACAGGGTAACGGCAAAGCTTCTGGCAGCCACCGCGATGGCATTTTCCGTGCTGAACGTGCAGGCATCGGCTGAGTCCTTGTCGGAGGCGTTCAAGTCGCCACCGATGGAGGCCAAGCCCCGCCTCCGTTGGTGGTGGCCGGGCGACGCTGTAACTGATGTGGAGTTGCGGCGCGAAGTCCAGCTGATGGCGCAGATGGGCTTCGGCGGTGCCGAGGTGCAATCCTTTTCGCCGAATTTCGTGAAATTGACCCCTGAAGAAAGGGCAGTGGTCAACGACTATGCCGAACCCAGCTTCTTCGCGCATCTGCGCGCAGCGGCGGATGCCGCGAAGAACGCCGGTCTCAGTCTCGACTATACCCTGGGCTCGGCCTGGCCGTCGGGCGGTGGCGAAGCGATACCGCCAGAAAAGGCGTTCACCGAATTGGCCATGGCGCGCACGATGGTCAGGGGCGGCACGTCCGGCCCAATCAAGGTCGAACAGCCCAAGCGGACCAAGAGGCTTGGCGCTCTCAACTTCTTCGATCCGCGTACAAAAGATCCTAAATATGCGGACTGGGGTAAGCGGTTGGACGCGCGGGCGCGCACCGTGGCCGTGGTTGCGATGAAAGGCAGCGCGCCTGACCTGAAGAAACGCGGCGGCATGAACGGGATGACCATTTCGCCGTGGAGCGATGTGCTGACCTCCGGCACACTAGATCCGGCCAGCCGCATTGTCCTGACCGACAAGCTGCGGGAGGATGGCACGCTCGACTGGTCGCCTCCGCCTGGTGACTGGCAGGTCTTCGTCTTCCGGCAATTTGCTTCTGACGTCGGGGTCTTGGGCTCGGCCGGACGGGGGCCTCAGCTTATCCTGGACCACACCGACCCCACGGCCTTTGCAGCCCATGCCGCACGCGTCGGCGATCCCTTGGGCAAGAACCCGCCGGGCATGCGCTCGACCTTTGTCGATTCTCTGGAACTGATGCAGGATATTCAGTGGGGCCCAAAACTGCTGGAAGAATTCAAGAAACGGCGCGGATATGATCTGACGCCTTATCTTCCCTTTGTGTTGCAGCCGGGCTGGATGCAGGCATGGGACGAACATTATTCATTGCCCTATTTCGACGCCGCAAACAGCGACATCGCCGAGCGGGTGAGGGCGGATTATCGCCATACGGTGTCGGACATGATCATCGCGGGCTTCATCGAGCCCTTCGTGGCGTGGAACCATGCCCATGGCCTGAAGGCCAAGTTCCAGGCGCATGGCGGCGCGTTCGACACCATTCGCGGCTATGGACTTGCCGACATCCCAGAAACCGAGGATCTGGTTCACAGCGGTGATCCGCTGTTCATGCGCCTCGCCCGCTCCGCCGCCAACCTTTATGGACGCCGCATCGTTTCGGCGGAAAGCCTGGTGTGGCCCGACCGGGCATATAGCGTTACGCCCACGGAAATGCGGCGGCGCACCGACCTCATCATCGCCGGCGGCGTCAACAGCATGATCCTGCACGGCATGAACTACCGTTTCCACGCCGAAGACTGGCCGGGCTGGCACGCCTTCCAACCGAGTCCTTTCTCCCTGGGGTTCAGCGGTCCGCTGAACGAAACCAACCCGGTCTGGCCTGCCATGAAGCCGCTTGCTGCCTATATGGGTCGGTTGCAGGCCGTCATGCAGGCGGGCGAGCCGGTAGTTCCGGTTGCTTGGTTCTATGGCCGCTACGGCTATTATATCGGTATCGAGGATGATGGCGCGGGCAAGCAGGCCGGCGAAAAGGCTTTCCTTGCCGCCGGATATGATTTCGACCGGATCAATCCTGACTCGATTGCGCAGGCGAGGGTCGAGGGTCGACGGCTCATATCCAAGGGAGGGCACGCTTATGGCGTGCTCGTGTTGCCGCCGATCGACGGCATTCGCGCCGATACGATGGAAGCGATAGCTGGCTTTGCCAAGGCGGGACTGCCTGTCTTCTTCACCGATCACGCACCCCGCCGCGATGAAGGACTGGCCGACGCGAAGAAGCGCGACGCTCGCGTGAAGAAGGCGGTAGATGCAGCGATGAAGGCGGGAGCCAAGATCGTGCCTGCCGCGGAAGTGCCTGCCGCGATCCGCGCCGCAGGTGTCGCGGGAAATCTCCGCTTTGACGGCGACGCTTCGGACCTGGTGTTCGTTCAGCGGCTGGTCGACGGGCAGACCGTCACCTTCGTTCACAATCGCAGTGACAGCGCACGAAATGTCACGCTGTCGTTACCCGGCGTCGGCGGCGTTACGCGCTGGAATGCGATGGATGGCAGCCTCAGGCCCGTCTCGGCGAGCGCGACGGCGGACATGACGCGGCTGCCTCTGTCGCTTGCTTCCGGGGAAAGCGCACTCCTTGTCCTCGATCCCAAGGCAAGGCCCCAGACCTTGGCGGCTCCGGCTTTAATCGGATCGGCGACCTTGCCCGCCGAAGGCTGGGCGCTGTCCGTGTCCGGTCATGTAGCGCGCAAGCCCTACGCCCATGATTTCGGCAAGGTCGCGCTGCAGGACTGGAGCAAGGTGCCGCAGCTGGCGGGCTTCTCCGGCGAAGCGAGCTACAGTCGTTCGATCACGGTCGATCCATCCTGGTTCAAGCAAGGCACTCGCGTCAGTCTAGACCTGGGACAAGTGTATGACATGGCGACGGTGACGATCAACGGCCGCACTTTGCCGCCGGTTATCGCCGCGCCGTTCCGCCTTGATGTAACGGATGCGCTGCGGCCGGGCGCGAATATGCTCAGGGTGACTGTGGCGAATGTTCCGCAGAACGGCATGATCGACCCCAGTAACCCGGCCTTCAAGAAGCTGAAGCCCGTCGCGGCGGGGTGGGTTGGCGCAGGACGGCTGGAGGCCAGCCGTTGATCAGGAGCGCGAGCGGGGAAGTCCCGCTCGCCTTTGCGCGCCCTGGTCGCGTCCGCAGGTCATTACCAGCGGTCGCGAGCGAGGAGCATCAGGTCGACGACTTCCCTTCCATGCGCTTCGATATCCTGGGCCGTGAGTTCGCGGACCAGATCATATTGCAGGAACCAGCCATGCACGGCGGTGAGTATATGTTCCGCCACCGCTTCAGGCCGGGCAACCGGAATGCCGTCTCTTTGCGCGGCGGCGCGGATGTCGTTCGCCAGTAGCCGAACCGCGTTCAGATAGCCCAGATCATGCATCAGGGGGGCAAGGTCGGGAAAGCGGTGGCGGTTCAGAAGGATCAGCGCGTGAAGGCCGCGGAAGAGCGGATCCACGAGAAGCGACGCCATGTCAGCAACCCGCAGGTGCAATATCTGGCCTATGTCCGTGACGCAGTCGGTGGCTTCGACCCGAGAGACGGCGTACCAACGCGCCAAAGTTTCCCTTACGACCGATCGAAAAAGGTCGGATTTGGTGGCGTAGCGGCTGTAAAGGGTCGTGCGAGTTATTCCGGTTGCCGCCGCGATCTTTTCCATGGACACGCCGTCAAAACCGTCCGCAAGGAACATGCTGCGCGCGGTCGCAAGGATTGCTTGCTCGATCAGGGCCACTTCCGTGGAAGTGGGGCGGCCCCTTCTTAAAGCGAGTTTCGCAGGAATGGGAATTCGGCGTGCCATCAGCACCTTCTGATGCGGTGCCGTCGCGATGGCAACGCAGCGACAGAAGCTGTTTTCCTCGCAAAAAGCCAAGGGGATAGTGCAGACGGCAGAAGACCCTGCCCGGAATTTGCTCAACTTTGTCATTGCGATCGCTCCCGCAGCTCGAGGTTCGCACCCAGGCGACGGAAGGTCAAGCGACACTCGGCTCAGATGTAATCGCCGACGGAACCTTTCAATTACCCACAAGTGCGCCCGGTGAAAGCAATTGGAATTTTCATGTTCATAAGATGGGACCAGCCGCGCCATATGACGCGATTTCCTGGAGGCGGGTCGGCGCGCGTGGCTCCAGCATAGGGCACGGGTTAGCGGCGCTGACAGTCTGTCGGCGTGCAACAACGCATTATAATCGGCATAGGCATCGGCTTGGCGAATGCCTCTCTAACTGCGCAGATGTTCGACGGGATGTTCGCCCCGCCGGTGACGGGAACAATGGGAGATCGCCGCGGGCGGCGCGGGCCCGCCGAATGGCGGATCGTCCCGAACATAGGTCCAGATGCGGCCCGTATCGGGCCAACAGCGGCACCGTCGTATCGTCGCTATGCAGTCGCTCGGCGGTAAGGACATGCGGCTTGATCAGCAGGTAGAGCGGCATCAGCGCAGCGGTACAGGCGCCGACCTGATCGGCCAGGGTGGGCTCAGGTCCATGCCTTCACGGTCATAGCGATCGCGCTGGCGGTTGAGCGGCTGATGCGCGCCGAACTTCTCGAACAGCAGCATGGCGAGGAAGCTGGGGCCAAAGAGCCCACGGGGCTTGACATGGAAGGAGTCGGCGGTTGCGTGATCTTCTCGCAGGCCCGACAGGAGAACTTCTCCCGCGCGGTCTGAACCACCTTCCACTGGCGCGGCACCACCTCACTGTTCCTGAGCGTGGACTATGGTAAGATCGAGCGCAGGGTATCGCTTCTGCTTCCGATCGGCGCTGGGACAGTAGGCATTCGGTGAAGGCCGCGGATCAGGCGGCTTCGCGTTGATCTTCGGCGGCGCGCCAATTCCATGGCAGCAGTTCGTGGAGACGGTTCTGGGGGATGTCGGCGATGCGGCTGAGCACATCGG